>CAIXBH010000243.1 GCA_903917615.1 uncultured Chloroflexota bacterium
GCTCGAGCGCGGTCCCCGGCAAAGATCCGGGGGACAACAACAAGAGAGGGCGCTGGCTCAGCCAGCGCCCTCTCTGTGTGTCTGCCGTCCGGCGGCCGAGGTGCCCCGGTGTGGGGGCTACCTCGACCGTCGTCCGTGTTCCGCTACCGGGCCTTGTGACCCGTCCACGCCCGCGCACCCGCGACGAAGGCGAGGGCGAGCGTGGCCAACGCGAGCGCGCCGGTCGTGGACTCGGTCTCGGCCGTCATCGGGCCGCCGTTGCCGGTGCGCGCCGGAGCGGGGGATGCCGCGCCCGGAGCGGCGGTCGCGCCCGCGGCGGGAGTCGGCGCCGGGACGGCGGTCGCGCTCGGGGGGACGAGGGCCGCGGGCGTGCCCGCGTTACCGACGACCAGCGAGAAGGTCATGCCGCTGGCGTAGTGGGTGGCGATGTTGCAGATGACGAGGTAGCGGCCCTCAGCGAGGTTCACGCTCAGGGCGCCGGTCGTCGCCGCCGGCGGCGCGACGCGCGCCATGCGGCTGATGATCTGGATCGCCGTCTCATCGACGCGGCCGTCCTTGAGCGGCAGGGCGCGCGGGGCCAGGTCACTCTTCACCACGACGAGTTCGTGCGGGCGCGTCCCGGTGTTCTGGAACGCGAAGTTGACCGCGCCCGGTGCGACCGTCTGCGTCGCCGGCTTGAAGCCGAAGTCAACGGCCTCGACGCCGACCGTACCGGCAGCGGGGGCCGGGGTGGGGGTCTGCGCCGACGCTGCGGCCGGTACCAGGGCGATTGCGCCCACGGCGACCGCGCCGGTCACCCACGACCCGATTCTGCTCATCCGACCAACCATGCCATTCTCCTCTTGGGCCATTCGACCCGTATCGGACCGCCCAGGAGTCCCGGCGCATCCAGTCTCGTTCTGCTCTACTACGTCGTGGACGTGGCGCCGGATTGGTCGGTGCGAGACACCGCAAGGCATTCCTCCCGCCCGCGGCCGGTCGCGACGCGACGGGCCCCCCGGGGCTGGCGGGCGGGGACCGTTTCAGACCGTCCCCGACGTCCGGGTGCCAGTAGAGGGCGGATCGTGAACTCATCGACTCCACTCCGCTTCGGCGTCCTCGGCGCAGCCCGGATCACAACGGATGTGCTCATCGACCCCGCGCGGTCAGGCGTCGCGGTGATGGTCGCGGCTGTGGCCGCACGCGACCCGGCGCGCGCGGCGGCGTACGCCCACGCGCATGGCATCCCAGTGGTTCACCGGGACTACGCGGCACTCATCGCCGATGAGGCCATCGACGCGGTCTACGTTCCCCTGCCGAACAGCCTCCACGCGGAGTGGACCATCCGGGCCCTCGGTGCCGGCAAGCACGTGCTCTGCGAGAAGCCGATCGCGTCGAACGCCGCAGAAGCCGAAGCTATCGCTGTCGCGGCGCGCGAGACTGGCCTCGTCGTCGCCGAGGCATTCCATTACCGGCACCATCCGCTCGCGCGTCGCATCGAGGCGATCGTGCGCGCCGGGCTGCTCGGTGACATCGAGCGCATCGAAGGCCGCTTCGACGTCGGGATCCCCTCGGATGACCCCGTGCGGTGGTCGTGGGAGCTCTCTGGCGGCGCGACGATGGATCTGGGCTGCTATCCGCTGCAGATGATCCGCTGGCTCGGCGGCGGCGAGCCAGCGGTCCTGAGCGCCCAAGCGGTGATCGGGCCGCGGGGCGTGGACGCCTCGATGGTCGCGACGCTTCGACTTCCGAACGGGGGCGGCGCGGCGATGCGGTGCTCGATGGTTGGCGATCTGGAGCGGCGTGCGACGCTGCTTGTGCGCGGCAGTCGCGGCGAGCTCGAGGTTGATGAGCCGGTCGCGCCGCAGTTCGGGCACCGCCTGCGGCTCACGGTCGATGGCGTCACCGAATACGAGACCGTTGCGGGTGACTCGACCTACGTCTGCCAGTTGCGGGACTTCGTGTCCGCAGTGCGGTCGGGAACGTCGATGCCCGTCGACGCCGATGACGCTGTCGCGAACATGCGCCTCATCGATGCCGTCTACATCGCCGCAGGGATGCAGCCACGTGGGGGCGGGGCACTCGCCAGATGATCGCGATGGCCTTCGGCCGGGCCGGCGCCAACCTCACCCCGTCGCGGCTGCCAGCCGCCCCTCGAGCCTTGCGGGCTTCCGACGGATCAGCCATTCGGCAACCGCGAGGTTGAGCACCCACGCGCCACCCATCAGCAGCGCGCGAGACATCTCGTCTGGCGGGCCGAAGATCAGGAGCAGCGGGCCCTGCGTCAGCGCCTGCGTGCCAGCACCCTGCCCGATCGCGTACGCGCGGGCCATCCACGCGCGGTGCTGCGCGACGTCGCGACGCCGGATCGCCAGATACGCCAGCACGAGGCCGAGCACCATGCCCGCCCCGGCGAGCAGCCGGAAGACGTGCAGGAGCGGCCCGTCCGCCGGGACGATCGCATAGGTCATCGCCATCCACAGCCCGGCGAACGCGGCGACGAGCCCGGCGACCACCAGGAGCCTTCCGGCAACGCGATGCCACCGCAAATGGTTCCGCCGAAAACCCGGTGCGAACTGGAACGCACCGAGCACGCAGTAGATCGTCGCGGCGATGATGTGCAACACGACCGGTGTGGGCGCGGCGATGAAGCGGACGTTGTTCGGCGTTATCGGCGCGCCGGTCCCGAGCATCGCCAATCGCGCGATGCCTGCCGCGATGGGGACCGCGGCGAGCAGGATCAGGCCGGTGGGGATCAGCCACTCAGCGCGGTTCCTCGATGCCATCGGCGGAGTCCTCTCGCCGTCGCACGCTGGCGGCCTCGAGGACTGCCGGCACGTCGGCAGTGCCTGCGCACCGTAGCACGCGAGGCTGGGGCGCTACGCCTTCGGTTGCCACCTCAGCACCGGGCGGCGCGCGGCCGCGGTCTCGTCGAGGCGGCCGATCGGGGAGGTGCGCGGGGCGTTGTGAAGCGAATCGGGGTCGCTCTTCGCGGTCTGTGCGATGTCGATCATTGCCGCGGCGAAGGCCTCGACTGCTTCCCGCGACTCCGTCTCCGTCGGCTCGATCATGAGCGCTTCTTCCACGATGAGCGGGAAGTAGACGGTGGGCGGGTGGAAGCCGCGGTCGATGAGGCCCTTCGCGATGTCGTAGGTACGGACGTTGTCCTCGCGCTTCTGGCGCGTGCCGGCGAAGACGACCTCGTGCATGACGGGGCGGTCGTACGGCAGGTCGTAGTAGTCGTGCATGAGATTGCGCAGGTAGTTCGCATTCAGCACCGCGTTGCCGGAGGTCTGCACGAGCCCGTCGATGCCGACGGTGCGGATGTACGCATACGCGCGCAGCAGCACGCCCACGCTGCCCGCGAACTGCTGCAGACGCCCGACCGAGTCCTCGGCGCGTGCGAAGGCGTACGTGCCGTCCTCGTCGCGCGTCACGATGGGTGCCGGGAGGTACGGCGCGAGTGCGGGCGTCGCGCAGACCGGGCCGGCGCCCGGGCCGCCACCGCCGTGCGGCGTGCTGAACGTCTTGTGCAGGTTGAGGTGCACGACGTCGAAGCCGAGGTCGCCGTGGCGCATGCGGCCGACGATCGCGTTGAGGTTCGCGCCGTCGCCGTATGCGAGCGCGCCGGCGGCATGCACCTTTTCGATGATCCGTTCGATGTCGCGCTCCCACAGGCCGAGCGTGTTCGGCAGCGTGATCATGAACGCGGCGACGTCGTCGCCGAGCGCGGCCTCGAGCGCCGCGAAGTCGACGTCACCGTCGGGCCCGCTGGGGATCTCGGTGACCTCGAAGCCCGCCATTGCGGCGGTGGCGGGGTTGGTGCCGTGCGCGCTGTCGGGGACGAGGATGCGGCGTCGCTGGGCGAGGTCGCCGCGCGCCTCGAGCGCCTTCTTGATCATCAGCACGCCGGCGAGCTCGCCCTGCGCGCCGGCCGCGGGGGCGAGGCTCACGGCGGGGAGCCCGGTGATCTCCGCGAGGCAGCGCTGGAGGTCGTACAGCACGCCCAGCGTGCCCTGGATCTCCTCGTCCGGTGCGAGGGGATGGGCCATGGCGAAGGACGGCATCGTGGCGATGAGGTCGTCGACCTTCGGGTTGTACTTCATCGTGCACGAGCCGAGGAGGTACGGGCCGGAGTCCACGCCGAAGTTCCGCGTGGAGAGCGCGGTGTAGTAGCGCACGATCTCGCCCTGGCTCATCTCGGGCAGGCGCACGCCCTCGCGCAGCAGGTTGGCGGGCGGCAGCGCCGCGGTTTCGCCCTCCCAGCGGGGCACGGCGACGGCGCGGCGTCCGGGCGCACCACGGTCGAACGCGAGCGTGGATCCGATGTCTGCATTCTGCCCGGCGACGCTCATGCTCGGACTCCTGTCGTTGCACGGACCGCGGCGAGCGCCTCGACGAGGGCATCGACGTCGGCGGCCGGAGTGGCCTCGGTCACGCAGAAGAGCGTCGCGTTCTGGGCGGCGGCCTCGGTGCGCGCTGAGACGTCGAACCCGGACGTGATGCCGTGTGCGCTCAGGTGTCGCGCGAGGTCGGGCGGCGAGATCGGTGCGCGCACGAGGAACTCCTGGAACCACGGGCCGTGCTCGACGACCTCGAAGCCCGGCAGCGCGGCGATGCGGCGCGCGGCGTCGTGGGCGCGCTGATAGCAGAGCTCCGCGGTCTCGCGCAGACCGTGCGGGCCGAGCGCCTGGATGGTGATGGTGAAGCCAAGCGCGAGCAGCGCCTGCCCCGTCGAGAAGTTCGAGGTCGCACGCTCGCGACGGATGAACTGTTCGCGTGCCTGCAGCGTGAGGACGTAGCCGGTGCGCAGCGGGATCTCGTCGCCGTCGAGGTCATGCGCCGGGTGCAACTCGATCGTGCGGCCGACGATGCGGCCGGGCATCTGGCGCGTGAATTGCTCGCGCGCGGCGAAGAGCCCGAGCGAGGGGCCGCCGAGGGCGCCGAGACCGGAGAGGTCGCGTCCCTCGCCCACCACGACGTCGGCGCCGGCGTCGCCGGGGGCGCGCAGCAGCCCGAGTGCGATCGGGTCCGCGATCGCGACGCAGAGCGCCTCGACCGCGTGCGCCGCCGCTGCGATCGGCTCGAGGTCGCGGATCGCGCCGAGGAAGTCGATCTGCTGGGCGACGACGCATGCGTGCTCGGCGGTGACCTCGGACACGTCAGCGATCGCGTCGACGCGGATGTTCGCGCCGTAGGCGTATGCGCGGACGACCTCGGCGGTGCCGGGGTGGATGGGCTCGAGCAGGGCGATGGCGCGGCGGCCGGTCGCGCGGCCCGCGAGCAGGCACGCCTCGGCCGCGGCGCTCGCGACGTCGTACATGCCGGTGTTGGAGACATCCATGCCCGTCAGTTCGCAGACCGTCGACTGGTACTCGAACGCGGCCTGCAAGGTGCCCTGCGAGATCTCCGGCTGGTAGGGCGTGTAGGAGGTGACGAACTCAGACCTCGACACGAGGTGCGAAACGATCGCCGGGATTGCGCGGCGGTACACGCCCGCGCCGAGGAACGACGGACGGCTGCCGGAGATGTTCTCCGCGCCGCGCGCGGTGAACAGGCGCACGACGTCGGCCTCGGCCATCGCCTCGGGCACGTCGATCTGCGGATTGCGCCAGCGGGCGGGCAGCTCATCGAAGAGCGCGTCGACGCTGGCGATGCCGAGGCGCTCGAGGATCGCGGCGCGGTCGGCGTCGGTGTTCGGGATGTAGGGGTTCGTCAGGGGTGACGTCATCGTCACTGCACCTCGGGGAGCTGCTTGCGGTAGGTGGCGGCGTCCATGAGCGCGTCGACCTCGGCCGGGTCCGTGAGGCGGATGCGGATCATCCAGCCGTCCGCGTAGGGCGAGGAGTTCACGAGCTCCGAAGCGGACTCGAGCGCGTCGTTGCGCGCGATGACCTCGCCGCCGGCGGGAGCGTTGAGGTCGGAGACCGCCTTCACGGATTCGACGACGCCGAAGGCTTCGCCCTTGCGGAGGACGCGGCCGACCGGCGGGAGTTCGACGAAGACGATGTCGCCGAGCTGGTCCTGCGCGTAGTCGCTAATGCCGATCGTGGCCTCACCACTGTCGCCTTCGAGGCGCAGCCACTCATCCTCGGCGGTGTATCGCAGGCCCTCGGGGATCTCCACGCGGCGGCTCCATCTCTGCGCAAACGGGCATGACTGACCGTCGAGGCGCTAGCCGGCCCGTTTGTAGAACGGGCGGCGCACGACCTCGGCGGGTACGTTGCGCCCGCGGATGTCGACCGCGAGCGGCGTCCCGGGTTCCGTCAGAGCGGGGGGGAGATACGCCATGCCGATACCGGCCTGTAGCGTGGGGCTGAACGCTCCGCTGGTGAGCATACCAACCGCAGGCGTCTCTGGCTTCGCTGGGTCGTGCACGACATATTCCGCGCGCAGGACGCCGCGTTCCGCCAGCCGGACACACGCAAGTCGGCGCGTCCGCGGCTCCGCCTTCAGTCGCACGAGCGCGTCGCGGCCCGTGAATGGCGCGCCGTCGTCGAGGCTGACTGCCCAGCCGAGCCCGGCGTCGAACGGGTTCGTCTCGGGCGTGATTTCGTGGCCGTGGAGTGGGAGCGCGGCCTCGAGCCGCAGGGTGTCGCGCGCACCGAGGCCGACCGGCGTCACGCCCGCGGCGAGGAAGGCGTCCCAGAGCGCCGCGCCGCGCTCGAGGTCGACGATCACTTCGCCGCCGTCCTCGCCGGTGTAGCCGGTGCGCCCGAAGATCAGGCGGCTGTCGTTCCACTCCATCTCGCGGCACCCGCGGACGGGCACGCCCTCGAGGTCGAATCCAAGCACGGTGCGGATCGCCGCGGCAGCCGCGGGGCCCTGCACCGCCAGCATGACCGTGGCCTCGCCGAGGTCGCGCATGGTGACGTCCGTCGCGCCCTCCACCGCGGCGGCGACGCGCGCGGCGTCCGCGGTCGCGTTGCCTGCGTTGTGCACGATGAGCCAGTGGTCGGCGGCGAGGCAGTAGACGAAGACGTCGTCGTCGATCCCGCCTCCCTCGTTGCAGTAGAGCGAGTAGTGCGCCTGCCCGGGCTTGAGCGTCGTGACGTCGGCGGTGGTGATTGACCGAATGACCTCGCCGGCGCGCGCGCCGCGCAGCGCCACACGACCCATGTGCGTCACGTCGAAGATGCCCGCGTGCGTGCGCACCGCCTCGTGCTCCTGCACGATGCCGGTGTACTGCAGCGGCATGTCCCAGCCGGAGAAGGGGGCGAAGCGCGCGCCCGCGGCGGCGTGGCGATCATGGAGCGGCAGGACGAGGAGTGGGGCGTTCGGGTCGGTGTCGCTCACCGGCGCGCCGGGCCGTCCGCGGTCTGCTCGGTCAGCATCTCCTCGTACCCCCAGGCCTCGCCGACGAGCCCGGAGTCGAGCGCGCCGTCCTCCACCGGGTAGTTCGCCGCGACCTCGTCGAGGATCGCGTCGAAGACGGTGTCCCACAGCCGGCCGGTGCCAGCTTCGCCCAGTTCGTCCGCCACGCTCCCAGAGGTCGCGGGATCCCACGCGAGACCCAGGGATGCGTACACGGGGGTCAGTACGTCGCGGAGCAGCGGTGCGCCATCGACGCAGATGACGCCACCCACGTGCGCCGCGTGGACGAAGACGCGCTGACCGACGCCCATGAGCTTGGTCGCGCCGCGCGCGTTCACGCTGTAGTCGCCGGGGCAGTACTCGCCCGGGACGGCGCCCACACGAGCGTCCACGCCGAGGCGGCGCAGCGCCTGGGCAATGAGGTTCGACATCGCCTCGTAGCGCTCGCGGATGTGCGCGCGGGCTTCGGTGTCAGGGACGGTCCAGGCGAAGGCGATGGTCTGCTCGTGGAAGAGCGCAGCACGTCCGCCCGCGAGCCGGTCGACCGCCGTGAAGCCGGCGGCACGCGCGGCGACGCGCGCGGCGTCGAAGCCCGGGCTCAGGCGATCGGAGGGGCCGAGGGCCACGACGCGGGCCGGACGGAAGAGGCGCAAGGTCTCGGGCTGGGTGCCCGCGGCGGCGCGGTACAGCAACGCCCATGAAATGGCGGTGTCGAGCCACGGGGGCCCGCTCGTCAACGTCCGTTGGGCCAGAACGATCGTGGCCGTGTCCTTCGCCGCGTGGGGAGAGTCGAGGATACCGTGCGCGGGCGGCTGGCGCTCGTTGGGCGTCGAGGTCCCGCAGGGCGTGGCAGCCACCCTCACTCTCGCCCCTCGAGGAGGGGGTACCGAATCGGAGCAGAACGCAGCGAGCGGGGGCATCGCCCCCGCTCGCTCGCACTCAGACCGCGGGCCTCGAGGCTAGCGGGGCTCGGGGCTGAGGATGGCGCCCGTGCCGTGGCCGGTCATCCCGGTGGCCACGAGGATGTTCTCGACGTTCTTGATCTGGCGGGCGCCGTCACCCGGCTGGTTATCGGCGCGGCCCTGGACCTGCTTCACGCCCTCGATCCAGTGGCCGATGCCGTGGAGGCGTCCCTCGGAGACCTGGCCGCCGAAGGTGTTGATCGGCAACTCGCCGCCGGCGGCGATGCGGCCGTTCTGGATCCACTCGTAGGCCTCGCCGAACTTGCAGAAGCGGAAGCCCTCGAGCCACCAGTAGATGTCCGGCGTGAAGCCGTCGTAGAACATCGCGCCGCTCATGTCCGTCGGCTTCATGTAGGTCGAGGACCAGAGCGTGCGGCCGTTGTTCGCGGCGGAGTCGTAGCGGTAGGCCTCCGGGGGGATGTTCTCCCAGTTCCAGCCGCCGGAGCCCATTGCGGTGACGTAGGCAGGCTTCTGCTTCATGTCCTTCGCGAGGTCTGCGCGGGTCAGCACGATTGCGCCGGCGCCGTCCACGGGCATGTCGCAGTCGAAGAGGCAGAGCGGGTCCGCGATCATGCGGGCGTTCATGTAGTCCTCGTACGTCAGCGGCTGGTCGTAGAAGACGGAATTGGGGTTCTTGTTCGCGTTGGCGCGCATCGGGACGGTGTAGGCGGCCATGTGGTGCCGCTTCGCGCCGTACTGCTTCATGTAGCGCATGTATGACGGCGCGAAGCCGGACGGGGCGTCGCCGAAACCGTAGGGTGCCGTGAACTGCTGCTTGTACTGCACGCGCGGGGCCGGCTTGTCCGAGGCCTGGCCGAAGGTGTTCCTGGTCCCGCTGCCGAAGGCGCCGGTGCGTGGCTGGTGCATCGCGCGCCAGACGAGCACCTTCGAGGCCATGCCAGTGGAGATCGCCATGATCGCGTAGCCGACGGCGGTGCTGATGTTGCCGCCGCCGTTGCCCCACCAGTTGATGCCCTTCACGCCGAGGCCGTCGACCATCCAGTCGAGCGGCACGGAGCTCACGCCCGGCTCCGGACCGACGCCCGCGCCGGTGGTCTGCGGGTACGAGGCGAGCCCGTCGATCTCCGACGGGTCGAGGCCGGCGTCCGCGATCGCCTTGAGCGCCGCGTCGACCGCGAGGGCGCCCAGCGGGCGCTCCAACTTGCGGCCGACCCTCGAGTGGCCGACCCCGACGATCGCGACCTGATTCTGTGCGTTGAACGGCATGTGACCCTCCCGCCGCGTGTCCCCGTGCGGCGCCCGCCGCTTGAGGCCTCCGCCCGACGCCGGGCGACCGGCGCACTCTACACCCGGCGACCGCGGCATCGCATACGTGGTGGCGTGCGGGGTGTGTGGCCTCCCTCCGCCGCTAGTGGCGCGTGCCCGGCATCGCCTTCACGCGTTCGAGGAGCGTGTCCTCGAACGAGAAGTCCCACTCGAAGGTCCGATCGAGGCCCTCGCGGCAGAACCACTCATAGGTTTCCGCGAGCGCGCCCTCCATCGTGTGCTCCTGGCGGTATCCGGTGTGCTGCGCCAGCTTGCGGATGTCGAAGAGCGAGTTCTTGTACCAGGGGACGAGGCCCACGCCGTGTCGCTGGACGATCTGATAGGGGAACGCACCCGGGGCGTACACCTCATCGGCAACCTCGTGTGGCATGTAGATCTTCTCGGGCTGCACGCCCACGATCGCGCCGATGGTGTTCACCCAGTAGTCGTCGCTGTAGTACTCCTGCATGCCCATGTTGTAGCCCTGCCCGTACGTGCGCGGGTTGAAGAGCATTGAGCAGATCGCCTTCGCCTGGTCCATCACGTAGGACGGATGGCTGAGCGTGGATCCGTTGCCGGGGATGAGCACGGGCCGGCCCTGCAGCAGCCGGTGGAACATCAACTGCTCGCGCTGCTTCGCGTTGTTGCGCGGTCCCATCACTGTGGGCAGCTTCGCGGTGCTGTACGGCGCACCCCACGTCCGATGCTCGTCGATCAGGAACGTCTCCACGATCGCCTTGTTGCGCCCGTAGTTGTTCCGCTCGCTCGGGTCGAAGTTGAAGGGCGTGCGGTCCTCGTGGATGGGCGACGCGAGCGACGGTGCGTACGAGGCGCACGAGGAGATGAAGATGTAGTGGCCGACGCGCCCCTTGTAGATGTCGAGGATGCCGTCGACGTCGTCCTTGTTGTACGCGCTCGTGTCGATGATCGCGTCGAAGGACTCGTTCGCGAAGAGCGTCCGCATCGCCTCGTGGTCGTGGCGGTCGCCGTGGATCTGGCGCACGCCGCGAGGCAGCACCACCGGCGTCACGCCCCGGTTGAACGTCGCCACCTCGTAGCCCGTGCGGACGAGTTCCTCGACGACTGCGAGGCCGTTGAACCGCGAGCCGCCCGTCACCAGGACCTTGGTCATCGTGCATCCCTCCTGCGCGTGGCCGAGGGAGCGCCTCCTCGGACGCGCGTACTGTACGCCGCGTGTCGAGGGCGCGTGGAGGTCAGGCGCCCGCCGCGTCTCGCTCAGGGCAACAGGGCCGGTCGCGTCGATCGAGCCGTTCGCGGGTGACCTGAGACGTCACGGGGGCGCGCGCCGGGCACGCGTGAGCCGAAGGCTCACTTGATCAGGGTCTTCTTGTTGTTCACGTAGTCGAGCAGGATGTACTGACCGAGCTCCCCCGCGGAGCCGAAGAACACGCGCCCCTTGTTGATCTTCGCCATCGTCTTCAGGAAGTCGCCCATGTGCGGGTGGCTGTCGAGGACGAACGTGTTGATGGTGATCTCGTCCTTCGTGCAGCGGACCACCTCGCGCAGCGTCTCCTGGAGCGCGCCGGGCAAGCGGCGGTAGCCGAGGCTCGGGTCGGCGGGGGCAGGGTCGACGCCGGACCACTGGCTGTAGGTGGTCGGCTCGCCGTCCGTGATGAAGACGATCTGCCGCGTGCCGACGTGATATTTGCGCAGGATCTTCCGTGCCTGGCTGAGCGCCTGCTGGTAGTTCGTGCCGCCGCCGTACTCGATCCAGTAGTCGTCGAGCAGCATCTGTGGCTTGAGCGTCGCGACGAGGTACGAGAAGGCGACGACGTGCAGCTCGTCCTTCGGGAACTTCGAGCGGATGAGCGTGTCGAGTGCGAGCGCGATCTTGCGCCCCGCCTGGAATCGACCGCCGTGCATCATCGAATACGACATATCGAGCATGATCACCGTCGCGCACGAGGTGAGCGCCTCGGTCGGGTTCACCTCGAAGTCCCGCGCGGTGATCTGTACGGGCGTCTGCGGGCCGCCACGGGTGACCGCGTTGAGCACCGTACGATTCGTGTCCACGAGCCCGAACGAGTCGCCCCACTCGTAGGGACGGGTGTCGTCCATGCGCTCGACGCCGACGCCGCGGCGTCCCAGCGTGTGGTCCCCCGTCGTGCTGCTCTCGACGTCCCCGAAGATGTCTTTCAGCGCGCGCTCGCCGACTTTGCGCACGGCGCGAGGCGTCAACTCCCACTCACGACCGTTCTTTCGGATGATCCCGGCGTCCTCCAGCATCTTCATCAGTTGCTGGAGCTGTTCCGCGATGTGGCCGGCGTCCTCGCCGAGGATGCGTGCGACCTCGTCCGGGTCGATCGCATCGATGTCGTTCATGCGGATCGCGCGGTTGAGGTCGCGCTCGAGCGATGCGATGTCGTTCAGATCACCCATCAGGTGCAGGGCATCCTGGAGCGAGAGCGGCTCGTCGCCGATGAACGGGAACTCGTTCCCGTCGGCCTGGCCTGGCCGGAGTTGCTGCATCAGGCCGGCCATCTCCATCAGGTCGAGCTGGATGCGATTGTCGCGAAGCAGTCCCTCCATCAGGCTCTCGAGTTCCTGTCGCTGGTCCGGTGACATCGAGCGCATGAGCGACTGCATCTGCGAGACCTGGTCCTGCAGGTAGTCCATGAGCTGATCGAGGTCCTCGATGCCATCGGGGAAGGCGTCGCCGTACTTCTCCATGAACTGGTCGAAGTCCGGCTCCTGGCCGTTGAGGCGCTGGCGCAGCATCTCGTTGAGGTCGTGGATCATCTGCTGTGAGCGCTTCAGGTCGTCCTGCGTCATGGACTGCAGCGATTGCTGCATCCCCTTGAAGTAGTTCTCGAGCATCTGCTGCTGGAGCTGCTTCAGGAGATTGTCGAAGCGCTCGCGCGCCTCGGGATCCATGAAGTCGTAGTCGCGCAGCTGCTGGATGCGCCCGCCGGCGTCGGGCGGCAGCGCGTCGAGCTGGTTGCGTCGCTGCTGCGCGATGTTCCGCAGCATGTCGCGGAACGAGTCTTCGACCTCCTCAGGGCTGCCGCCCTGCTGGCCACCGCCGCTACTCGCGCCGGGCTGTCCGTTCCGCCTCGGGGTGTTCGACGGGGAGTCCCCCGCTCCCCCACCTTCCCCCGCCGAGGGGGAGCGTGTTGGATCGGCGCCCTGCCGCGGGCGATCCTGTGACCCGCGCGCCTCGTCGAGGCGTTGATCCACCGTGCCGCGCTCGCGATCGAGGATCTCGTCGAGTTGCTTCTGGATGTCGTCGAAGATGCCGTCGAGGTTATGCGTCAGCAGCGCGTCCTCGCGCCGCTCGCGTGCGCGGTCGAGGAGCTCCCGCGTGCCGGGCATGCGGCGGCCATCGCGCATGTCGGCGCCCTGCCGCATGAGGCGGTTCATGATGCTGCGGAGGTCACCGCCCTCGAGGATCTCGCCGGCGATGTGGTCCAGTGCCTCTTCGGGCGTGAACCATTCGATTCGCTGGGTGCCGTCCCACGCGCTGTAGCGGAAGAGGGTCACGGGCGTCCTCGACTCTGGCCGGCGGGGCCGGCGAGCGTTCCCATCCTACGCGCGCAGGCGAGGGCCTGTGGCGCGCAGGTTGCCGGTCAGGGAGGCAGAACCCACCCCTCGGCCCCCTCCCGCTTCGCGGGAGGGGGAGACAAGGAAGTTGGATACGAGGGGGCTGCGCCCCTCGCGCTCCCGGCAGAGCTCGGTTGTTTGCGTCTGATCCGGTGCGAGGGATTTCGCGGCCGATGTGGGGCAGATGAGAGGTTCGGCCCCGCGCCCATGGGGCGCGACGCTACAGCGCGAGGAGGCCCGAGCGGGCGGCGATGGTGACCGCCTCGGTGCGCGAGCTGGCGTCGAGCTTGGAGAGCACCGCACCCACGTGGAACTTCACGGTGTGCTCACTGATGCCGAGGCGGAGCGCGATCGCCTTGTTCGGCAGGCCGAGGGCGATCTGCCGGAGTACGTCGAGCTCGCGCGCGGTGAGGCGCGCTTCGTTCGAGCCGGGAGCGGCCTCGGGCTCGTCCGCCGGGCGCACGGCACGAACGAACGCCGGGTCGAGGACGGTGAGGCCGGCGGCGACGGCGCGGACCGCTGCACCAAGCTCATCTGCGGTCGCGTCCCGCGTGATCCAGCCTTCGGCCGCCGCGCCCGCCGGGGCATCGAGGCGCGGCGGGCGCGAGTCCGCGCGCAGGAACACGTTCGGCAGGCCGAGCGCACGCGCGTCGTCGACGGCGCCCGGCTCATCCTCGCCGACGTCGACCACGAGCACGTCCGCATCGATCACTGGTACGTCGCCGGGCGCGTCAGCGTCCTCGTCCACGACGATCAGGCCGGAGGCGCGCAACAACTCCGCGAGGCCAGCGCGCAGCGCCGGGTAGGGCGCGCGCACCATCGCACGAAGTTGCGGCACGCCTCGCATCGCTACGGCTACGCGCGCTCGCCGAGCGTCACGGCGACTTCGTGCTGCGCGCCTCCGCGCACGAGCGCCACGCGCACGGTCGCGCCCACGCGCTCGGGGCCCAGGGCGTCGCGCAACTCCTCGGCGTCGCGGACCGGCGCGCCCTCGATCGTCGCCAGGATGTCCCCGACGAGCAGGCCGGCGGCCGCCGCGGGGGTGCTCGGCTCGACGTTCACGATGAGCAGGCCGGTCGCCTGGTCGCCGAACGCCGCCGCGAGCGCCTCCGGCATCCGCACCTGCTGACTGGCGATCCCGAGGTACGCCCGCAACATGCGTCCGTGGGCGCGCAGCGCCTCGACCACGCCAGTCACGGACCGGGCGGTGATGGTGATGCCGCCACGCGGCAGCGAGATGTTCACGCCGATCACGCGTCCGTCGGCATCGACCAGGGGGCCGCCCGAGAAGCCGGGGAAGAATGTCGTGTCCGTGCGCAGGTAGCCCTCGATGCGGCCGCCGCGGCGGGTGCGCCACGGGCCGCCGACAGCCGCCACCGTGCCAAGCGAGGCCTGCACGCCGTCCCTCGCGGGCCGACCGACCGCCAGCACGAGGTGCCCAACCTTTGCCGAACCGTCCGGCGCAAGCTCGGCGGCGGCGGTCGCACCCTCGACGGCGAGCAATGCGAGGTCGGTGCCAGGGTCGCGGCCGACGAGGGTGGCTGCGACCGTCGTGCCATCCGGGAGGCCCACCGTGATGGCTTCCTCGTTCTCGATGACGTGGTCTGCGGTGACCACGAGGCCGTCCGCCCACACGACGCCGCTCGCAGGGAAGCGTCGGCGTGCGTCCACCTGCACCGTCGAGGCGCCTGCGCGCTCGACGGCGGCAGCGAGGCCGTCGGAGATCTGTCGCAGGGTTGGTGATTCGTTCGTGGTCATCTCGGGCTCCCGTTGTGTATATCCACCGTACGGGATCGAGGATCGGGCCGCGGGGCCCCCGGGAGATCACCCATCCGAGCGGGGTGAGGCCCCCACTCCGGCGAGGAGCCCGCGCCGACTAGGCGCGGAACTTCGAGGTGAGGCTGTCGATCGTCGATTGCGTCGCGAGATCGGCGGACTGCGCGGCCTTGATGATGGTCACCACGCTCGAGGCGCCTGCGGCCAGCGTGGCTTCGTGCACCCGTCGCGCGAGCGGCCATACGTCGTCAGGAGCGCCTTCCACGGTCGTCCCCAGCGCGTCGACCTCATACCGCAGGCCCGAGCCGGCGACCACGGCGATGGCCGCCTCGACATGGCGGTAGCGATCGTCCGGCGTGCCGGGCGGGTTCGGCAGGACCTGGATCTCGAGGATCATCCGGAACTCCTTCCTCGACGGGACAGCCGCGCGTGGCCGGGGCCTGTCATCCGTTGTCCGGCGGCGGCGCCCAGTTGCGGCGCATCACCCCGAGGATCAGCGTCAGGACGATGCCAACAATGCAGCAACCGCAGAGCCCGTAAAAGCCCGCGTTGAACGAGCCCGTGATGTCCTTCAGGTAGCCGATCGCCGAGATGAACGTGAACGCACCGATGTTCGCGAACATGTTCGAGAACCCGCTCGACACGCCGGCGCGCCTCGGCCCGAGGAACTCGACGGGCACCGCGAACAGGGGGCCGAAGTAGAGCTGAATGAACACGGCGTTCAGGCAGACGATGCCGATGAGCACCGCGCGGTCGTTGACGAGCGCGATCAGCACCGTCGTGACCGCGAGCATCGCGAGCGAGCCGCCGATCACCAGGAGCGGTCGCTGGAAGCGGTCCGAGAGATAGCCGCCGACGAAGTTGCACGGCACCGTGATGAGCGCCGCGAACGCGATCAGTCCGCCCGCCTCGGCGAGCGTGAAGCCCTTCTGCACGACCAGCAACGATGGCAGCCAGAAGGGCAGCCCCTGCGCGACGGACAGGCGCACGTACTGGATGCCGCCGATGATCCACATGACACGGAAGCGGAACAGCCCGAACGCTTCGGTGATGCTGCCCGCACGGCGGCTGCCACCCGAGGCGCCCTCGCGCGCGAAGCGGTAGTACGCCGCTGCGGCCACGAGGCCCAGTCCCGAGAAGAGCACGAATGGCATCCGCCAGCCGTACCGCTGTTCGAGGAACGGGCCGACGAGGTTCAGTCCGATGTTGGATGTGAAGCCGCCGGCGACGAACAACCCCATCGCGGTCGCACGCCGGTTCGGGGGAAACCATGACGAGATGAGGACGAGTCCGGGCGCGAACAGCAGCGAACGGAAGAAGCCGGCCGCTCCCTGGTTCACCAGCATCAGAGGATACGAGCTCATCAACGCGAACGTCGCGCCGAGGATGTTGGTGCCGACGGCGCCGATGAAGAAGAGTCGCTTCGGACCGAAGCGGTCTACGAGGTATCCCGACGGGATCTGCATCAGTGCGTAGATCCCGGTCGCGGCAAAGGAGAAGGCGCCCGCCTCGCCGAAGGTAAGCCCGAGGTCGGCGCGGATCTTCGGCAGGAATAGGCCGATCCCGCCCGAGATCAGGCCTTGGAACGATTGGCACACGATGAGGAGCGCGATCGTGACGAATGCCGCAGCGCGCGAGTAGTTCGCGGTGGGGGCGTCCGTGGGTGGCGGGGTGGCGGTCTGATTCATCCGCGCATTGTCCGTCCGGTGATCGGTTCGGGCGAACGCGGCTCCGCGCTCTCTGCTTGGCTAGAGATCGACGGCCGGCGCCGCGTCGTCCGCGTCGAAGGAATGGCGGAGTGTGATCTCGCGCACGCTGATCGCGAGGCCAAGGACGATGAGCGCCATGAGGAGCGTGCCGAGGAACACGTGGTCGATCGCCGTCGCGACGGCGCGCTTCTGCGTCTGGAGCGCGAGATTCAGCGTGGCCTCGCCGTTGGGGAGCGCGCGCAGGGCTGCGCGGGCCGGCTCGAAGCGCACGGGGTCGAGCGCCAGCGTGGGATCCTTGAACTGCTGGTAGACGGCGGGTGGCATGGTCGAGGAGAAGCCGACGCTGTCGGCCGTGAACGCCGTTACGTAGGACGTGGTGAGGACGAGGCCGAGGGTGGCGACACCCATGGTCTGACCGATCAGGTTGAAGAACTGGCGCGTGCTGGACGCCACCCCCTGCTGCTCCTGCGATACGGCGCCCTGCACCAGCACCTGCGTGACCGGGAACACGCAGCCGGTGCCGAAGCCCATCAGCACCATCACCACGCCGATGCGCCACTCGGCTTCGTTCGCCTCGAGGTGCGAGAGGATGAACGCCGCGGTCGCCATGAGCGCGGTCCCGAAGATCATCTGGTACTTGAACCGCCCGGTCCGCGCGATGATCTGACCGCCGATGATGCTTGTGCAGAGCCCTCCGAGCGCCTGCGCGGTGACGATGTATCCCGACGCCGCTGCCGACGCACCGAGCGATGTCTGCACGTACGTCGGCAGGAACTGCACGCCGGCGAAGATCCCGAACGCGGCGAAGGTGGTCATCGCGACGCCCTGCACGAATGGCACGTTGCGGAAGAGCGCGAGGGGGATGATCGGCTGGATCTGGGTGCGCTCGTTGAACACGAAGGCCACGGCAGTCACGACGGCCACGGCGATGAGCCCGAGCGTCTCCGGGGACGTCCAGCCGAACGCCGGGCTCGCCCACACGACGGCGAAGAGCAGGGCGACCGTGCTGACGCCCAGCAGCAGCGCGCCGCGGAAGTCGATGTCCGCGATGCGGCCGCCTGCGCCGCCACCCCGAGGCAGTTGCGTGATGATGAAGATGCTCGCGCCGATGCCCAGCGGCAGGTTGATGTAGAAGCACCACCGCCAGCCGGGACCGTCCGCGAGCAGGCCACCGAGGCCGGGACCGGCGAGTTGCGCGAACGTGAACATCCCCGTGAAGAACGCGAAGTACTTGGCCCGTTCGAGCGGCGTGAAGATGTCGCCGAGCGTCGCGAACACGCACGACACGATGAGCCCGGCACCCACGCCCTGGGCTGCCCGCGCGAGGATGAGTACCGTCATGGTGGGCGCGGCGCCGCAGGCAGCGGAAGCCGCGACGAAGATCGCGATCCCGGCCAGCATGAACGCCTTGCGGCCGAACATGTCCGACAACTTGCCGACGACGGGGATCGTGACCGTGCTCGTCACGAGGTAGGAACTGATGACCCACGAGAGGCTCTTGAAGCCGTGCAGGTCGGCCGCGATGTGCGCGAGCGCGGTGGACACGATCGACTGGTCGATCGCGGTGAGGAACATGCACAGCATGATCGCGCCGAAGATGACGAGGCGTTGACGCTGCGTCAGCGTGGCGCCCATCGGCCGGCGAGGAGGCGTGGCGACTGCGGCCATACGGCCTCGTCTTTCCAGGGAACGTGCGTGGGTACCCGGCGGGTCAGGTCCCGCAGCGATGGTGACCCCGCCTGGGCGTATCGGCAACCCGCGCCGTTTCCGGCGCGTGAATTCGTGGACGCGCGCGACTGCGCCTAGATCGCCTCGACGGCGGCATGAGCCTCGGCGTCGAACGAGCGGCGCAGCTGGATCTCGCGGAGGGCCAGCGCCATCCCGAGCACGCCGAGTGCACAGGCGAGCGCGCCGAGGTAGACGTGGTCGATCGCGGTCGCAACGGCGGCACGCTGCGCTGAGAGCGCCTTCTGCAGGATCGCCTCGCCATCGGGGAGCGCACGGACCGTCGTGCGCGCCGCGTCGTAGCGGCCGGCCTCGAGGGCGAGGGTCGGGTCGTTGAACTGCTGGTAGGTCGCGGCGGGAATGATCGGCGCGATGTCACGGCTGTTGGCGGCGAATGCGCTGATGTACGAGGTCGTGAGGACGAGCCCGAGCAGGGCGACGCCGAGCGTGTTGCCGATCAGCAGGAAGAACTGGCGCGTGCTGGATGCGACGCCCTGCTCCTGCTGCGACACGGCACCCTGGACGACGACCTGTGTCACGGGAAACACGAGACCACCGCCGAGGCCCATGAACATCGTGATCCCCGCGATGTAGTACAGCGATTCGTTCGGGCCGAGGCGCGAGAGCAGGAACGCGCCGATGCTCAGCAGCGTGCCGCCGAGGATCATCTGGCGCTTGAACCGCCCCGTCCGCGAGATCAGCTGGCCGCCGAAGATGCTCGAGATGAGGCCTCCGATCGCGCCCGGGGCGACCAGCAGCCCCGAGATCGTCGCGGAGTTGCCGAGCGATGTCTGCACATAGGTGGGCATGAACTGCGAGCTGGCGAAGATCCCCGCCGCCGAGAAGAACGTCATCGTCACGCCCTGCACGAACGGCACGTTGCGAAACAGCGTGAGCGGGATGATCGGCTGGGCGTGCGAGCGCTCATTCAGCACGAACACGATCGCGACCACGAGCGCGGCAGCGAGGAGCCCCAGCGTGATCGGCGATCCCCAGCCATAGGCACTGCTCGACCACGTCATGCCGAGCATGAAGGAGATCGTGGACACCGCCAGGAGCAGCGCGCCGCGCACATCGATGTCGGCAAGCCGTCCGCCGTTCCCGCCACCCTTTGGCAGCTCCGTGAGGATGAACGCGCTCGCGCCGATACCCAGGGGCAGGTTGATGTAGAAGCACCACCGCCAGCCGGGGCCATCTGAGAGCAGTCCGCCGAAGGCGGGCCCGACCAGCTGCGCGAATGTGAACATCCCCGTGAAGAATGCGAAGTACTTCGCGCGCTCCAGCGGCGTGAAGAGGTCGCCGAGCGTGGCGAATACGCAGGCGACGATGAGTCCGCTGCCGATCCCCTGGATGCCGCGCGCCACGATGAGCGTGATCATGTTCGGCGCCGCACCGCACGCCGCCGATGACCCGACGAAGATCGCGACGCCCCACAGCAGGAACGATTTGCGGCCGAACATGTCGGAGAGCTTGCCCACGATCGGGATCGTCACCGTGGATGCGAGCAGGTACGAGGTGAACACCCACGCCAGCAGCTGGAAGCCGCCGAGGTCAGCGAGGATGCGCGGGATGGCGGTTGCGACGATCGACTGATCGAGCGCGGTCAGGAACATGCACAGCATGATCGCGGCGAAGACGACCAGGCGTTGCCGGTTCGAGATCGTCGCGCCGAGTGGGCGCCGCGCCGCGGCATCGTGGGCCATCGCGGTCCTCGTCTCTGACTTCTATCGCCACGGTGTCGATCGTCTGTCGAGGATGGGCTCGGCGCGGCGTTATCGCAACCCGAAGAATGTCATTGCGTTACGAGAGAGCAGTTGCTCCTGCTCGTCCTCGGTGAACGGGAGCCCGAGGATCTGGCGGACGCTTGGCATCGGATCGTAGACGGTGTCGGAGCCCCACATGAGCCGCTCGACGCCCACCTTGCGGAAGACGCGGACCGCCTGCGTGGCCAGCATCGACGCTCGCCACGTGGCTGGGTTCTGGGCGTCCACCAGGCCGCCGGAGATGTCGAACCAGAGGTTCGGGAACTCGCGCGCCATCTCCAGCCGCTCGTCCCAGGCGTCGTCGCAGAAGTGGGCCAGGGCGAGGCGCAGTCGCGGGAAGGCGCGGAGCACGGGGCGCCAGCCGAGCGGTTCCGCGTAGGCCACACCGTCCGGGTTCGGCCGCGGCGTGCTGCAGGCGAGGACGGCGACGCCCGCCTCCTGGCAGCGCTCGTAGACGGGCAGGAGGGCTGGGTGGTCCGGCAGGTGCTGCGAGCTGGCGGGGTGGATCTTCACGCCGGTCGCGCCGAGGGCGATGCAGCGCTCGAGTTCGTCGACCGACGCATCCTCGAAGAGTGTGGGGTCGAGGGCGATGAACGTGCGAATGCGTGGCTCGCGCGCCTGCGCCGCGAGCGACCAGTCGTTCATCTCGCGGACGCGCTGCCGCATGTCCTCGCGCAGGAAGACGCGTGCCTCGGCGATGTCGCGTTCGCTCCGGCCCGCCTCGCGCGCGCGGCGCATGCGGGAGTCGAGCATGCTGCGCGTGGACATCACGTTCATCGCGCCCACGTGGCTGATGTGGTGCGCGTCCATGTAGGCGATGACGCGGTCAAGGTTGCACCAGTACCAGTCATCCGGGAAGCCCGGTTTCGGGAAGATGAGACGCTCGAGCTGCGTGTCCCGCGAGAGGTGGCGGTGCATGTCGAAGAGTTCGAGTGATTGCACGCCGCGAAGCCCCGATCTCGCGCAGGTCACCGGCCAGGGGCGGCCCGGCCGATGAGGGTCAATCTACCGTCTCGGTACGCGGAGCATCCAGTTGCGCGGCGTGAGCGACGCGGGCGGCGGTGCCGGGGTAGGGGAGCCGATCAGGAGCCGGCGAGCACCACGCTGATGGCGGGGGTGGCGCTGATCGCCGCCGTGCTGCCGAAGGTGCTCGTGGTGTTCAGTGCGCGCTGCATCGTGACCTCGCCGACCAGCGCATCGCCCTGGCGTGCGCCGGAGAACGTGACGGTCAGACTGCGCATACCGGTGAGCGAGCCGCTCACTGCGTTGTCGGTACCGCTGAGCGTGCCCGCTCCGGTCGAGGACGCGCTGGACGCGTTGCACGTGGCACCGGGCGGGGTGCTGGTGACGACATACCGGATGTTCACGGTCGCGGTCGCGTTGCCCTCGAGCGCGCCATTCGCGCCGCGCGTCATCGGGACATCGATGGTCGCATCGAAGGGCGTGTCCCACGTGCAGCCGTTCGCCGCGACCACCTGACCGAACGTGCCCGTGAAGGCTCCGCTGTATCGACGCGCTGCCGGCACGGGTGCCGGAGTCGCGGTCGGACGCGGCGCGTCCGGCGTGGCCGCTGCGCGCGGCGTCGGCGTGGACGTCGCGGCGGGCGCAGTCGTTGCGGTTGCAGTCGCCGTGGGTGTGGCGAGTGCGGGTACTGCGTCCGGTGTGGAGGCCGTCGGTGCAGAACGGAACGGCGCGGTGATCGCGGGTGCCGACTCGGCCTCGCGCACGGTCAACGCGCTCGGGCGTCCGCGGTTCGCGCTCACGAAGGTCAGCGCGAGTACCACTGCCACCATGCCCATCGCGAGGGCGGCCGCGCCGCGCGTCGTCCACAGCGCTGCGATGCGCGGGTAGCCGTAGATGCCGATGACGCCCGTCGTCGTCCGACGTGCCTGCGTCGCGGGGGAACTCGTCGCAGCGGTCGTCGTGGCGGTGGGGACTGCGACAGTCGAAGTGGTGGGAGCGGCGGCTCGCGTCGGAGGTGTCGGGGGGACAGCGACGCGCGTCGCGGTGGTGCTGTGCGTCGCCTCGGCGATGCGTAGGAACGCGATGGCTTCGGCGTTCTCCGCGTCGACGGACAGCACCCGGTGGGCGGCCGCGGCGACACCGTGCCAGTCGTGGCGCGTCAGGGCCGCCTCGGCCTGGTCGAGGAGGGTCTCCAACACACGTTCGATGCGGGCGCTCTGCATGAGTTAGGACACTACTGTCCCGGGCCCCGGTACCGCTGCACCCAGATGCCACTTCTGAACGGCGAATTGGGTTGAATCGAGTAAAGCCTTGGTTGAGGTCGCCTTTGGGGCGCCCGTTCTGTCGCGTGACCTGCTGGCGAGGGCCCATCGGCGGGGCGCCTGCGGCCCCGCCGTCCTGGGCGGCGCGCGGTGCTAGCGGAGCTGCTCGCCCGCGTTCCAGCGCAGGAAGCCCTCGATGTTCTCCGCCAGGGCCTCGACCGTGAATCGCGACCAGGCGCCGTACTTCGGACGCATCGTCTCGAGCGCGGCCGCGGCCATCTCCGGCGAGCGGTCCGCGTGACCTGCCTGACGCGCCGCTTCGATCGCGTCGCTGAGGTCGAAGTAGTACTGGCGCGCCTCGAGGACGTCGTCCTTGGTGCCGAACCACTGCGGCCCGGTGTGACCGGAGATCAGTGTGTCGAAATCGAGCCAGTCGTGCAGCCACTTGAGGTGCGCGGTGATCTTGTCCGGCTCGCCCAGCAGGGTGCGGTAGGGGGCACTCTTCGCCTGCACGATATCTACGAGCATGGCGATCTTCTGATCCGCGTGGTGGATCACGATGTACTCGTCGTCCTTCGAAAGGTTCGAGGGGTACAGGTCGATTCGCGTGCCGCCGAGGTCGACATGCATCGGCTGGTTGAAGGTGATCGTCGGCAGCGGCGACTTCGGATCGGGCGTCGCCTTGATCCGTTCGATGCAATTCACATGCCCGACGAACGTGGCGGTGTCGGCGAACGCGTCGCCGCCCATGCCGTGGTCCGCGCCCCAGTGGCTGTAGATGACGTACTTCACGGGCAGCGGTGTGACCTGGGCGATGGCCTCCTTCACGAAGTAGGGGGCCTTCGGGTTGATCTGCCCGATCGGGTCCACGAGGATCACGCCCTCGCTCGTCACGATGAAGAGCGCGAGGTGACGCTGCCAGCGCACGCCGTACGTGTCCGGCGCGAACTGCACGAGTTCGCCGAGTGAGTCCATGTCCGTCCTCCTGTGCCGCGGGAATGACGAGGCCCCGGGGTTGCCGGGGCCTCGAATCAGTCGCGCTACGAAGCTGCTCGCCCCCGGGCGAGGTTACTTCGCGTACTTGCCGCCGGTCTGCGTCGTGAACTCGTCGGGGTAGCCCGGGAGGTCGAAGCGGCGGATCCGCTCCCACGTGCGCTTGAGGTCGTCCTTGACGGTGATCGTGAGGCGGCCGAGACCCTCGGTCTCCATCTCGATCTTGTCGCCGTCCATGAACGGGTTCAGGCCGCCGTGGTTCGTGCCGGTCGCGAGGATGTCGCCCGGGTTGAGCGCGTGGATGCCGGAGATGAACTCGACGCAGTGACCGATGTCGTTGGCCATGTCGTCGGTGTTGAAGTCCTGCATCAGAACGCCGTTGTTCCACAGCCGCACCTGGATGTGCTGCGGGTCGGCAATCTCGTCCGCGGTCACCAGGAACGGACCGATCGGGGCGAAAGTGTCGCGCGACTTCACCTGGTAGAACGAGTTGTTCGCCACCGGCATCCCGCGCGCGGAGCCGTCGATGAAGTTCACGTAGCCGAAGATGTAGTCCTTCGCGTCGGCGGCCGACACGTGCGAGGCGGCCTTGCCGATGACGATGCCGACCTCGGCCTCGCCCTCGAAGATCGTGGCGGGGATGTCCGGGAGGATCATCGTGTCGCCGTCTCCGACGATCGCGTTCGGGGACTTGTGGAAGGCGTTGATCGGAGCGGCCTGCTTGCGCGTGCCGTTCTCCATGTAGTTCACGGCCATGCAGTCGAAGTTCGTCGGGCGCGGCAGCGGCGGACGGATGCGCACCGAGGACAGCGCGACGCCGGTCCCGGCGGCGAGTGCCGCCTCGAGCTTCGGCTTGTACTCGCTCCAGTGCTCGATGACGCCGTTCATGATGTCCTGCGGGTGCACGCGCGGGATGTCGGCGACCGCCGCCGTGAGGTCGACGACCGTGTCGTTGCCCTTGAGTGCGCCGAACTTGAAGTCGTCGAAGAACAGCAGCTTCATGTGTGTGAATCCTCCCCGTCGGTGGTTGGCTCGGAGACGGTACTACAGGGGTGAGGGGACGGGAACCGCGCGAGGCGCGGTATGGGCCACGGTGCAGGCCAGAGAAGCGCCTCGATGCACCTCGATATACTCGTGCGCGGCGACAGTGTGCGGCGCCTCCGGGCGCCTCGGGTCGAGGAAGTGACTGCGATGACGAGCGCGACGCAGGCCGGCGCGGCTCCCGGGCCGGCCCCCGCCGAGGGCATGGTCTGGATTCCCGGCGGCACCTTCACGATGGGGTCGAATTTCCGCGACTACCCGGAGGAGCACCCGCCCCACCCGGTCCAGGTCGACGGCTTCTGGATGGACGAGCACACGGTCACCGTGGCCGAGTTCCAGGCCTTCGTCTCGGCGACCGGCTACGTCACCGTCGCCGAGCGGCCCCTCGACCCCGCGATGTATCCCGACCTGCCACCGGAGAAGCTCGTCGCGGGCTCGCTGGTGTTCAAGCGGACCCGTGGCCCCGTCGACCTCATGAACATGTGGAACTGGTGGACCTACATCCCCGGTGCCAGCTGGGCGCACCCCGAGGGGCCGAAGAGCAACGTGCGGACGCGTGACCGGCACCCGGTCGTGCACGTCGCGTGGGAGGACGTCGCGGCGTACGCCGCGTGGGCCGGCAAGGAACTCGCGTCCGAGGCGGAATGGGAATTCGCCGCCCGCGGCGGGCTCGAGGGCGCGACGTACACGTGGGGCAACGAGTTCACCATCGGCGGCAAGATGATGGCGAACACCTGGCAGGGCCAGTTCCCGCATCAGAACACGAAGGAAGACGGCTTCGAGGGCACGGCTCCGGTCATGTCGTTTCCCGCGAACGGCTATGGCCTCTACGACATGGCCGGCAACGTCTGGGAATGGACGGCTGACTTCTACACGCCTCGACATCCCGACGAAGAACAGCACGAGTGCTGCGTGCCGGTGAACCCGCGCGTGATGTCGCCCAACAAGTCGTACGACCCGAGTGACCCGGGCGCGCAACACATTCCGCGCCACGTCATCAAGGGCGGCTCGCACCTGTGCGCGCCGAACTACTGCTGGCGCTACCGGCCGGCCGCGCGACAGGCGCAGATGGTCGACACGTCGATGGCGCACATCGGCTTCCGCTGCGTGGTCCGTCCGAAGAAGCAACTTCCCTCGGCGTAGCGTCGGGAATCGCACAATGAATGAGGGGGCCCGTTGGCCCCCTCATCGCGTCCCCGCGGAATCGCTCGACTACGCGGTGACGACGGCGCGCGCGTGCGTCGGGATCTGCAGGTGGTGGTCGGTCACGCGCTGGTAGGCGTCGCCGACCTGGAACACCGTTGCCTCATCGAACGCCGCGCCAATGAGCTGCATCGACAGCGGCAGCGTCGGCGAGCCAGCGGTGAGACCGACGGGGACCGCCATCGCGGGCAGGCCGGCGAGGTTCCACTGCCCGGTGAAACCGGGCTGCAGTGCCTGCTTCTCCGGTGTCATGTCCGAGCGCAGGTTGGCGGGCCCGATCGACGTGGGCGTCACGACGACGTCGACACCCTCGAAGATCTTCGCCATGGCGGCGCGGAAGAACGAGCGGAAGCGCTGGGCCTGCACGTAGTCCGCAGCGCTGTAGTTGAGGCCACGCGTGAGCGACTCCGCGGTGAAGCGGCCGTAATCGCCGTAGCGGGTGATCAGGTCTGGGCGGTGATACGAGTAGGACTCGCCCGTCATGATGATCGTGTTCGCGGTCCGCGCCTCGTCGGCGTACGGCACCTCGACCTCGCTCACGATCGCGCCCATCTCTTCGAGAACCTTCACCGCGGCGAGGACCGCGGCCTTCGTCTCCGGGTCGAGCTCGGGCCGGTCGAAGAAGTACTTCGTCGCGACGCCGATCTTCAGCCCCTTCACGTCGCCCGTGAGCTTCGCGGTGTAGTCCGGCACGGGGACGTCGACCGTCGTGGGGTCGCGCGGGTCGTAGCCGGCCATGACGTTCAGCATCAGCGCGCAGTCGTAGGCGCTGCGCGCGATCGGGTTGATGCCGTCCAGGCTGTATCCCAGCGGCACGCAGCCGAACTTCGACACGCGGCCGTAGGTTTGCTTCATACCGGTCGCGCCGTTGAACGATGACGGCCCGCGCGTCGAGCCACCGGTGTCGGTGCCGAGACCGGCGAGCGCCATGCCGCTGGAGACGATGATGCCCGTGCCCGACGAGGAGCCCGAGGCGCTGCGCGGCAGGTCCCATGGGTTGTGCGGGATGGGGAACGACTTCTCCGGGTCCGGTGCGCCGTTCGCGAACTCGCTCAACACCGCCTTACCCAGCAGCACCATGCCAGCATCGCGGAGCTTCTCGATGACGGTCGCGTCGTAGCCGTCGCCCCACGCGGGGTCGAGCACGACGCTGTTCGCGGTCGTTGGCGCCGTCTTCGTGGCGATGATGTCCTTCGCGGCGAACGGGATCCCCTGCAGCGGACCCTTGTCGATCCCCTTCGCGAACATCGCGTCCGCCGCCTCGGCCTCGGCCATGGCGGCCTCGGGCGTCACGGTGATGAACGCGCCCAGCGTCGGGTCGAGGGCGGCGATGCGGGCCAGCATCGTCTTCGTCAGCTCGACGCTCGTCGTCTCACCGGCGCGCAGGGCGGCCGCGGCATCCTTCACGGTCATCGGCGTGTCCACGAGGCATTCCTTCCAGCGGAGCGATCACATGGTGATGTCAGCATCCTGATCTCGCGGGATTGCTTCGTCGTGATCGCCTCGTGACGGGTGCTTGAACAGTTCGACACGGTTTCGCTACGGCGCCCGTGCGTGTGCCGGACACGAAGAAGCCCGCCGGGTGGCGGGCCTCCTGTGCTTGCGCTGCCGCGTGATTACGGGACGAGGATGAGCTTGCCGATGGTCTCGCGCTGCTCAAGGGCGGCGTGGGCCTTCGCCGCGTCCGCGAGCGGGTACTCGCCGTAGATGCGCACGTTGAGCTTGCCGCTGGCGATCCAGCCGTAGACCTCGCTCGAGCGGCGCACGAGTTCCTCACGCGTCGCGGTGTACGTGCCGAGGTTGGCGCGCGTCACGTAGACGCAGCCCTTCGCGTTGAGGAGCGCGGTGTCGATCGGGTCGGGCTCGCCGCTGGCGGAGCCGTAGATCGCCATCACGCCGAACGGCTTGAGGACGTCGAAGCCCTTGAGGAACGTGGTCTTACCGACGCTGTCGTAGACGACATCCACGCCCTTGCCGTCGGTGAGCTTCTTCACCTCCTCGACGAAGTCGGAGGTCTCGTAGTTGATGACCTCGTCGGCGCCCGCTTCTCGGGCGGCCTGCGCCTTCTCCTCGGACGAAACCGTGCCGATGACGCGCGCGCCGCGCATCTTCGCCATCTGGCACAGCAGCAGGCCGACGCCGCCCGCGGCCGCGTGCACGAGGCAGGTGTCGCCCGCCTTGAGCTCGTACGTCGACGTGGCGAGGTAGTGCGCGGTCATCCCCTGCAGGAGGGCGGCGGCCGCCACCTTCGTCGAGAGCCCCTCGGGCACCGGCACGAGGCGCGCGGCGTTCACGACCTGCTTCTCCGCGTAGGCGCCGGGCGCGCCGTTGTACGCGACGCGGTCGCCGACCTTCACCGTGGTGACGTCCGGTCCGAGCGCCTCAACGACGCCGGCGGCCTCCTGGCCCGCGATGGACGGGAATGTGCCTCGGCCCCGGCGCGCGTAGACATCCGCGAAGTTGATGCCCGCGGCCTCCACCTTCACGAGCACCTGACCGGCGCCGGGGGTGGGGTCGGGGACGTCCTGGTACTTCAGGACTTCGGGGCCGCCTGCGGCCTCGACGTAGATCGCCTTCATGTGTGGCCTCTCATGCTTGAGGTGTGTTGGGCCGCACAGCGTAGCGGACGCAGCGCGTCTCGGTCAGTGGGCCGGCACGGCGTCCGGTTCCCATGCGGTGGGGTCGCCCTCGGCGGCCGCGCGCCGTGCCTCGGTCTGCAGCGCTTCCGGCGGGCGCTCGAGGACGACGCAGACGAGGCCGGTCGCTGCCACGGCTGCGGCGAGCAGCCAGCCCGCCTCGTACGCGCCGGTGCGGTCCACGGTGAATCCCACGATGAGCGGGCCGAGCGCGGAGCCGATGGTCCGGACGAAGGTCGCGATGCCGTTCAGTGTGCCGAAGTACCGCGTCCCGTAGTTGTCCGCGATCATCGCGGCGCGCACCGGGACGGTCCCACCGAATCCCGGGCCGAGCAGCAAGAGCACGGCGAGCGCCTGCCACAGCGTGTGCACCAACGGCAGCAACGCGAGGCCGACGGCGAGCATGCCGATGCACGTCGCCATCATCATGCGTTTGTTGAACCGGTCAGCGAGCACGCCGAACCCGAGGCGTCCGATGAGCGACGACAGCGCATAGAACGTGACGCTGAATGCCGCAGCGGCCGAGGGGATGCCGCGCGATTCCAGGTACGGGATCTGCAGGACGGTGATGCTCGCGGTGCCGAACGTGATTCCGGCAAGGCCCACGGACAGCATCGCGAAGGAACGGGTCCGCACCGCCCGCATCACCGGAATGCCCCAGCGCGGCGCGATCGCCAGCGGAGCGTCGCCCGCGGCGTTCATCTGCAACGGCAGTCCGTCCATGGGCTGGTGGTGCTGGGTCGGCCGGTAGCGCGTGGTCGTCGCCGGGATGAGCCCGGCGACCAGCAGCACGATCGCCTCGACGCGAACCGCGCCGCGCCAGCCGAGCCCGGCGACGAGGATCGCGATCGGCACGACGATCACGCCGGCGAGGCCGCCGCCGATCGTCAGCAGCGCGAGAGCGGTCGCACGACGGCGCTCGAACCACGTCGTAACCGCTGCCATGCCGACCGGACCGCCGACACTGCTCGTGCCGACCGAGACGAGGAGCATCACCAGATAGAACTGCCAGATCTGCTGGATGAACGACAGCGCGAGCACCGCGCCGGACAGTACGAGGACGCCCAGGGCGACCGTGCGCTGCGGCCCGAAGCGATCGTTGATCATGCCGATGGCGGGCGCCGCGATGCCGCTCGCCTCCTGCCGGACGGAGAAGGCGAGCGCAGTTGCCGCGACGCCCCAGCCGAACTCATCGCGAAGGGGCGTGAAGATCGTGCCGAAGCCGTAGTTGATCGCGCCGGACATCAGCGTGATGTAGAACGCCGAGGCGGCGACGATGAGCCAGCCTTCGTAGACGTTCGGGAACAGCCGGCGCACGGCGACCTCCTGGGCGGGGCATCGAGCGCGCCGCCTCGGCAGACTCTGCACGTTGACGGAGTCGGCGGCAAGGGACCTCGAAGCCGCTAGGTCGCGACGTACCCCCAGCGCTCGCGCACCCACGCCTCGGCGGTGCCGAAGAGCACGCGATCGATCACGACGCCCACCACGACGATCACGAGCATCACGGCGAACACCATGTTGATGTCGTTTAGGTTCCGCCCGACATCCAGCAGGTGGCCGAGGCCGATCGTGACGAAGAGCAACTCGCCCGCCATCAGCGAGCGCCACGCGAAGGACCAGCCCTGCTTCATGCCCTGGACCATCGCAGGCACCATCGCCGGGATGATGACATACCGGTACAGCTGGAACCTCGACGCCCCCAGCGTGCCGGCGGCGCGCGCCAGGAGCGGCGGCAGGCCGCGAATGCCGCTGCGCGCGGAGATTGCGATCGAGAACGTCGAGCCCATGAGGACCACGAAGATGATCGCGGCGTCGCTCAGGCCGAACCAGAGCACGGCCATCGGCAACCAGGTGATGCTGGGCAGCGACTGCAGGCCGAGGCAGATCCCGCCGATCGTTTCGTCCGCCCAGCGCACCGAGCCGTTGAGCACCCCGAGGCTCAGCCCCAGGAGCATCGAGATCGCATAGCCGAGTGCGAGCCGCCAGAGGCTCTGCCCGAGCGCGGCGAAGATCATCCCGTTTTCGACGTTGCGCACGAGCGAGGCAACGACGGACGTCGGCGCGGGGAAGAGGTACGACGACCAGAGGCCGGACGTGGCGATCAGCTGCCAGCCACCGAGCACCACGAGATAGAAAGCGCCGAGGCGCAGTGCCTTAGATCGCATAGCGCGCCTCGACCGTTTCATCGACGTTCTGGAGCTCCGCACGGACTCGGGCTGCGAGGTCGGTCACCGCGTAGTCGTCGGGCAGCCGCGGCCTCGACAGCGGCACGTCGATGATCGACTTGATGCGGCCGGGGCCGGGAGACATCACGACCACGCGGTCGCCGAGGATCACCGCCTCGCGCACGTTGTGCGTCACGAAGATGACCGTGGTGCCGATGCGCGCGAACACGCTCTGCAACTCCAGCTGGAGCTCGTCGCGGGTCTGCGCATCGAGCGCCGCGAAGGGCTCGTCCATGAGCAGGACGTGGGGTTCCACCGCCAGAGCGCGGGCGAGCTGCGCGCGCTGCTTCATGCCGCCGGAGAGTTCATGCGTGTACGACCGGTCGAAGTGCTCGAGGTGCACCAGCTCGAGCTGGCGGTCGACGATCGCCTTCCGTTCATGCTTCGGGACGCCGCGCAGCTTCAGACCGAACTCTACGTTGGCCCGGACGTTCAACCAGGGGAAGAGCGCCGGCTCCTGGAAGACGACGGCACGCTCGCGGGCCATCCCCGTGATCGGCGTGCCCTCGAACAGCGCGCGGCCCTCGTATGCGGTGTCCATGCCGGCGGCGATGCCGAGGAGCGTCGACTTGCCGCAGCCCGAGGGCCCGACGATGCAGACGAACTCGCTGCGCTGGACCTCGAGCGAGACGTGATCGAGGGCCAGCGTGTCGCGACGGGTTGTCTGGAAGTGCTTGCTGATGTCAGAGAGTGCGAGCACCGGCTCGGGGCGTGCCTCGGCCGCGGGGCGGGTGTCGGTGACGACCATGCCGGTGCTCGCTCTCGTTTAGTTCTGGACGGGCTTGAGATTCAGGGACTGGAGGACCTTGTTGAGCGGCCCGAGGTCGTAGATACCTGAGAGGTCAGGCTTCTTGTCGCCCAGGTAGCCCAGCGTGAACGCATCGTCGGCACCCTTGCGGAGCGAAGGTGCCACGGGGTCGTACGTGATCTTCTGGTTGCGCCACGCCGCGTTGATGACCGCATCCGACAGCGCGGCGCCGGTGATCTGCTTGATTCCGGCGTTCACGATCGTCTTCGCCTCGTCCGGGTTGTCGTTGATCCACTGCGTTGCCTTCACGTGTCCGCGCAGGAACGCCTCGACGACGTCGGGGTGCTCCGACAGGAACTTCGTGCTGACGATCACGTCGGTCGTGACGAAGTCGCCGTTCGGCCAGAGGTCGCGCTCGTCGACGAGGACCTTGCCACCCGCCTCCTGCACGATGCGCGAGGCCCACGGCTCGGGCACCCACGCGCCATCGAGCTGACCGCGCTGGATGAGCGTGAGCGCGTCGGCGTTCGCCGTCGGGACGACCTGCACGTTGCCGCCGTGGTCCTTGTCCTTCAGCCCGTTCTTCTGCAGGTATGCCCGCAGCGCGACATCCTGCGTATTGCCGAGCTGCGGCGTCGCGATCTTCTTGTTGGCGAGGTCCGCCGCCTTCGCAATCCCGGCGTCGCCCCGCACGACGAGGAGCGCGCCGGCGCTGGTCGCGCCCGCGATCACGCGGAGCGCCTTGCCCTGCGATTGGACGTAGCCGGTCACCGATGGGTTCGGGCCGATGTAGCCGATGTCGATGGCGCCCGCGAAGAGCGCCTCGATCTCCGCGGGGCCGGCGTTGAACGTCTTCGTATCGAGCTTCACGTTTGGTCCGAGTGCTTCCGTGTAGAAGCCCTTGGACAGACCGACGAATGGCTGCGCGTGCGTCATGTTGGCGAAGTATCCGAGGCGGAGCGCGACGGGCTGCGCCGGCTTCGCTGCGCCGCTGCCGGATACCGGCGCTGCGGGCGTGGCGTCCGAGGCAGGCTTACCACCCGACGCGCAGGCGACCGCAAGCACCGCGGCCGCGGTGAGGGCGAAGAGGAACAGGGAGCGACTCAGGCGAAACATGTGATGGGTCTTTCTGCTGCTACCGAAGGGAGGAACGACGGCACGGCCCCGCAGCGCGCATGCCCGCCAGGGGGCCGGCGCTCCGGGGCCTCGCACAGAGGCAGCAGCAGATGCGGCCCGCGAGATGCGTCATCAGATCTGGTAACTCCCGACAAACGGCGCGGTGCTCCGAGCGGCGCGCTGCGCGCGCTCCCGCTCCGCGAGGTCGCCGAAGGTCGTGTGGTCGAGGATGCCGGAGATCGCCTCGCGCACGTCGAGCCAGAGCGCGCGCATGACGCATGCCTCCTCCGACGCGCAGCGGTAGGCCGGGCAGGGCTGGTGGGCGGTCTGGCTGGCGCACAGGCTCGGCGCGAGAGGACCATCCATCGTGCGGATCACCTCGCCCACGGTGATCTCGGCGGCCGGGCGCGCGAGGCGGTAACCGCCGTGCGCGCCGCGCTTGGCGCCGACCACGCGCGCGTCCCGCAGGCGCATCAGGATCTGCTCCAGGTATTTCCGTGGAATCCCGGTGCGCTCGGCGAGGTCGCCGAGCGGCATGCAGTCGAGGTCCTCCTCGGTGGCCAGCTCGAGGAGGGCGCGGACGGCGTAGTCACCACGTGTGGAGAGTTTCAACCTGATATCTCCTATCGAGATACTAGGTATTAGACACCTTCAAGGCCTGGAATCAACCCCCAGTTCGGTAGGGATTTCGGTCGCCGAGGCCGTGGAACGTCGCTAGCGGCGTCGGAGGACGGTGACGGACAGCGTGCCGCCGCTCGGCAGTTCGATGACGCCGGAGGCGCCTGACCTCGCCTGCACCTTCACCGCAAGGGCGTCGAACGGCTGCGACACGATCGGTGTGGGTGTCGAGATGTCGCCGAGCGGCGTGTGGCAGACGCCATTCACCGCGAGTGTGTACGAGGCCCGATTCAGCAGGAACGAGAAGGTCTTGTCCTTCAGCGTGCCGCCGATCGCCATCGTCGTGGAGGAGGACGCCGGCGAGGTCTCGCAGGGGGGCGTCGGCTTCGCGCTGAACGTCACGCTCGCGGAGCCGGAGCCGGCGACAGTCCCGTTGGCGGCGACGGTGATGTCGATCCCCCCGCTCTCGATCAACAGGCCGCCCGGTCCTCCCTGCGGCGCGTCGAGGCGATAGCTCACGCTCCAGTTGCGCTCGCACTGGTCGTCTTCCATCCAGTCGGGCTCCGCGGTGTCGATGCCGAAGTTGCCTGCGAGCCGCTCGACGCCCTTCGCATCGAGCCCCACGTTCTCGCCCCGGGCAAAGGCGCGGCCGATCGTGCGGGCGACCGGCGCGAGCGCGTCGCGCACGCGCTTGTCGTCCGCGTCTGTGTTGGTCCCGACCTTCTGCAGCGTGCCCCACGGATTCAGCACGTTGGCGATCTGCTTCTGATCCGTCGAGCAGGGCTCGACCTTCTTCAGCGCGCTGTCCAACTCCGCTCGCGCCTGCTTGGTGAAGTTGTCCGTCTGCTGCTTCGTGTCCTCGTCGGATCCGGGTACGGGACCTCCGCCGCCGCCAGCGTTGCAGGCCGACAGCAGCAGCGCGCCGATGATCAGGATGCCTGCGCCGAGGCGGGTTGAGGCGAGTCTGAACGGAGACATGGATCTCCCGTCTCTCCGCGCGCGTGGCCTGGCGGGCGCTACGCCCCCGTGGTCGGCGCTCCCGGGCCGTGCTGCAGTGGCTCCACCACCGCGCGGGCGGCAGTCGCGATGACCGAGGCGGCCGGCGAGCTCGCCGCGCCGTGCGCGGGCTCTGAGGGCTCCGCGACGGGCTCAGCCGGCAGGAGGTCGGCGTTCGGGTCGAAGACCTCGTTCGAGCGACGGCGCGGCAGCCGGATGGCATGCGCGGACCAGACCGAGAGGTCATCGAAGAGTGTGTACAGCGCCGGGACCACGAGCACGGTCAGGACCGTCGAGGAGATCAGC
>CAIXBH010000244.1 GCA_903917615.1 uncultured Chloroflexota bacterium
ATCGCCGGGGAGCGCCTCGAGGATCGGTGCGGTGATCGCGCCGGTGCCGGCGCCGAACTCGACGACGTTGCGCGCGGTGGCGACGCCGCCGAGGCGCGCCATGCGTCGCCCGACCCCGGTGCTGGTGGGCGCGATCGCGCCGATGCGCTGGCGACTGCGCAGGAACTCGCGGAAGAACGACCACATGGAGGGCTGAGGCATGGCGTTAGGAATGGGCGGGGAGGTCCTCGCGCCCCTCTTCGGGCACGACCTCCGCGACGCGGTCGGAGAGGGCGCCCGCGACGCCCATCACGACGTACACGCCCAGGACGAGGATCGCGGCGACCGCGAGCCACTGCACGGAGTTGAGGAACGCGACCGGGATCACCAGCGCGCCGAGCGCCGGGAGCAGGAGGTTCCAGCCGAACTTGAGCATCGGGAACGGGGCGCTGCTGACCATCAGGATCGACAGCACGATCGCGACGGCGGCGGCCGCGAAGGGCGACAGCTCGATGGGGCCGCCGACCGCCGCGGCGAGCAGCAGACCGGACGCCGTGATCGGCAGGCCGCAGAACGAGTCGCCGCGCGAGGGCTGGCCGTTGTACCGCGCGAGGCGGTAGGCGCCGGAGGCGACGAAGAGCACCATCGCGCCGAAGATGATCTCGGTCGGTGCGTCGGAGTAGCGGGAGGCGAAGAGCACCGCGGGCGCGGCGCCGAAGGCGACGAGGTCGGAGAGCGAGTCCAGCTCTTTGCCCATGTTGCTGCTCGCGTGCAGCAACCGGGCGAGGGTGCCGTCCATCGTGTCCGCCAGCGCGGCGACCATGATGAAGCGGAGCGCCATGTCCCACTGACCGGCGTGCGCCGCCTGGATGGCCGCGAGGCCGCAGGCAAGTGAGATCAGCGTCACGAGAGCCGGAACCGCCATGCGGAAGGTCATCGAGTTACGTCCCGAGCACTTTGTCGCCCCACCGGGCGCCATCTGCGGGCCTCGACGTCATGTCGAGGCAACGGGGACAACGAATTCGCAACGTCTCCACCGTTTTTGCAGCCACTTAAACAGTACCTGATTACGTTTCCGCCGACGATGGGTCTTGTCAACGTTTCCGCTGGTTTCCATCCCATTACTGACATAAGCAGCGATTCGCACCGATTCCCTTGGCTGCCGGACCGTCGGGGCCTAGCCGCCCGCGAGCTTGACGCGGTAGCCGAGCGCCTCGAGCTTCGTCTGCACCCTCGTGCGGTGGTCCCCCTGGAGTTCGAGCGTCGTGCCGTCGAGGGCACCGCCGGCGCCGCAGAGCTGCTTCAGCACCTTGAGCATCGCCTCGCGCTCGGCCTCGCCGCCGGGGAGCCCGGTCACCGTCGTCACGGTCTTGCCACCTCGACCTTTCTTCTCACGCTTGATGCGCACGAAGCCGTCGTTCGGGACCTCGGCGGTGGTCTGGCGGGGCGGGGCGCTCTTGCCTCGGCCGGGCGCGGGCGTGGAGGGGCGCACGCGTCCGTTGCCCGGCGTGCCGGTCCCGTCCGTGGAGTAGACGAGGCGGGAACGCTCCTCGGGCATGGCTACGCGCCGGCCTTCGGCGCGGGCGGGGGCGCGTCCTTGATCGCATCGCGCAGGAAGCGCAGCGCGAGCGTGGTGAACA
>CAIXBH010000245.1 GCA_903917615.1 uncultured Chloroflexota bacterium
CGGCCGGGCCGAGGCGGTCGTACACGTCGACCATGCGGTCCATGAGGCCGCCCACATACGCTTCGGTCAGCAGCGAGCCGTCGAGCGCGAACGCCTTGATGAAGGCCAGCACGGTGTCCATCAGCTCCTGGCCTTCCAGGTGCTGCTGCAGGCGACCGATCACCAGCTGGGAGTAGGTGGCGTAGTTGCCAAGCACCCAGCGGGGCTTCACGTCGAGTCGCGTGTGGTTCTCGCCCAGGTACAGCGCACGCTCGAAGTGCGACTGGTCGATCCGGCCGGTCAGCAGGTCGCGGAGGTACCCGGCCTGCGCCGCCTCCAGGTGGCGACGCGCGGCGCCGGCCTCCTCCGTCTTCGCCACGAAGCCGGGGAACTTGTACGAGTGATCGTAGAACTCCCGGGCGATCTGGTCGGCCTCGGGCTCGATGAACTGCGCCGCATTCCGCAGGAGTTGCAGGTCCCTCTCGGTCAGCTGGACCCACGCGAGACGCGTCTCCTGGTCTGAGGAATCGATGCGGTACTTCCGCACGAGGGACTGCTGGTTGCCGGTCTTCGCCGTGGTGGTCATCCGAACTCCTGTAGCGTTCTGTGCCTGCTTCGCTGCGACACAGTCAGGGTGACGGCGAGCAGGGTCGGAGCGAATCAGGGAAAACACGCAGGAATGGCACCGATCCCGAGGCACATCCCGTCGATATGCTGTCGCGCCCGTCGCGCGCACCCGGCAACTTCGGATCATGCGGCCGGTGCGCTGTCCAGCGCGCCAGTGTCGACCGACGATCTCCGGGACGCGTGAAGCGTGAAGCGGGCATGGGCGGTCACGAGGCGGCACAGCGTTGATCGATCGAACGGGCACCGAGACGGCCGTCGCCGCCAGCGACAGGCTGACCGTAGAACTGGCGGCGGCCATCGAGCGCGGTGAGCTATCGCTGCAATACCAACCGATCGTGGACCTCCGCAGCTACCGCGTGAAAGCGGTCGAGGCGCTCGCCCGCTGGTTCGTCCCTGGCGAGGGCTGGCGCGCGCCGGACCGCTGGATCCCGCTCGCGGAGACCCCCGCGCTGATCGCGCCGTTCGGCCGCTGGGCGCTCGGACGTGTGCTCTTCGATGCCGCCACGCTCGGCGAGCACGGACATCGCGACGTGGCAGTCGCCCTGAACGTCTCGCCGTTGCAGCTGGATGACCCGGAGTTCCTGAGCGCGCTGCGGGATGGCGTCGCCCGGTACCGCCTCGCACCTGGGACGATCGAGATCGAATTGATCGAGCGGCATCTGTTGATGCGGCCGGACCGGATGCGTGACCAGCTCGCCACGCTGCGCGAGGCAGGCTGCAGCATCGCGCTCGACGACTTCGGGACGGGCGACTCCTCACTGAGCTCCCTGTTCAACCTTCCCATCGACGTGCTGAAGATCGATCGGGCATTCGTCACCGGACTCCCCGCCGACACGACGAGCGCCGCCATCGTCGACTCCACCGTGCTGATGGCGCACCGCATGGGGCTCCGCGTCATCGCCGAGGGTGTCGAGGACCTCGACCAGCTCGACTTCCTGCGCCAGGTGGGGTGCGACTACGCGCAGGGCTATTTGCTCAGTCCCCCGCTCACACCGGAGGCGCTCTATACGCTGCTCGACAACTGGGACGAGCGGCGTGCTGCCTTCAACGTCACCGACGTGGAGACGTCGACGGTTCCCGACGCCGCGGATGGCGCGGCAGGAACTCGGACCAGCGGTGGTGTCGCGGGGGTCACGGTCCTCATCGTCGATGACGAGCCAAATGTCCTCGCGATCGCGGAGGCGGTGCTGCGAGGCGCCGGCGCGACGGTGACCGCAACCAGCTCCGTCGCCGAGGCGGTCGTCCACGTCACGTCTCACGCCCTCGACGTCGTGCTCTTCGACCTGAATATGCCAGGCCTCAACGGCTGGGACTTCATGGAGCTGGTGCGCTTCCAGGCGAGGGATGTGGCCCTCGTGGCGGTCTCGGGGTACATCGACGACCGCGATCGCCGGGCACACCGCCCGGACGCGGTTGTGCGCAAGCCCTATGCGGCGGATGCCCTCGTCGAGGCGGTACGCAATGCCCTGAACGCCCGCGCCGAGGCGGCCCGGACGGCAGCCGACCGGGACGAGCAGCGCGGAAGCAGGTGAGGCGCCATGCCCTCGCACCTTCACCGAGTCTTCACTCGCTGCATACCTAGCCCCTTCCCTGCGCACCCTGCTTTGATCCAGCCGTGAATCCGCGCCTCGTGATCGTCGACCTCGCCGCCATGGACAACCGGACCGTGGACCTCGAAGGCGCCGCAGACGCCGCTGGGCGACCCGCAGGCAGCCCGCACGCTCGCGGAGCAGCGCGGTGAATGACGCCGTACTGGTCGCGAACGCAGCGTTGCTCTTCACGATGGGTGCGCTCGCCGGACGCCTCGCGTGGGGCGCCCGTGACCGGCGCGAGCGCGCGGGCTGGTGGTTGCTGACTGTCGCCGTCACCTACTCGGGCTTCCGACGGGGCGCGCTCGCGCTGCTCCCCACGGAGAACCAACCGCCGCTCAACGAGAACCTGATCCCGTTTGTCACTTCAACGGTGGCAGTGATCACCCTGCTGATCCTCGGCGACTCGATCCTGCGATACCGCGCCGCCGCCGCCGAGCGCGCGGCCGCAGAACAGCGGTTCTTCCGCGCGATCGACCTCAGCAGCGAGCCGATGGGCATCGTGGACGGCGCGGGGACGTATCGCTACGTCAACGAGGCCTCGTCAGCGTTGTTCCAGTACCGGCGGGAAGAGGTCGTGGGACAGCACTACGCCAAGTTCCTGGTCGAGGCCGGGCCCCGAGGCGCTGCATTCGACAGCACCCGAGATTCCGGCGCTGCCCGCACAGGCGTCGTGCGCCACATTCGTGTCGGAGGTGGGGGGATCGTCTCGGTGGAAACCGAGATGATCCCGCTGGGGGACGGCAACACGCTGTTCATCGCGCATGACCTGACCGCGGTCCTGGAAGCGGATGCGCTCGCGCAGGTGCGTCAGGAGGCATTGGAGCAGTCAGAACGGGCCGCGCGGCGCGATCGCGGGAGCCTACAGGAGGCGCAACGCATCTCGCACCTCGGATCGTGGGAGTACAACGCCGAGACCCAGCGCATCGAATGCTCAGACGAGATGCTCCGCATCCACGAGATCGATCCGGCCCACTACGACGGGAACCGCGACACCCTGGTCGCTCGCGTGCACCCGGACGACCTCCTCGCCGTGGAGCGGGCGGCGGCTCAGTCGCAGATGACCGGCATCGCGAGCGTCACCCGGCACCGCCTGTTGATGCCCGACGGGCGGATCAAGTGGGTGGACAATCGGTACACGGTCGATCGGTCGCCCCTCGACGGTCGTTCCATCACCCGCGGCACCATCCAGGACGTCACGGAGGCACACCTCGCAGCCGCCGCCACGCGGGAGCGCGACGAACTCCTCAGCGCCATGCTCGCCGCGCTGCCGATGTCCCTCATGGCGATGGACCGCAACGGGATCATCCAGCGGCTCGAAGGCAGCCTGCTCGAACGCCTGAACGGCAATCACGGGGATCCGCTCGGCCAGTCCGCCCCGGCGTATGTCCCGGATCAGCCGGCGCGCACCGAGGCCATTCGCCGTGCGCTCGCGGGGGAGCGGACCCACGCCGAGTTCGACTACTTCGGCGTCTGGGTGGACGCAACGTACGTGCCGACGTTCGACGCCGAGGGGCACGTCGACGGGGTCGTGGGCATCGCATTCGACATCAGCGACCGGCGGCGTCTCACCCAACTCGCCGAGGAGAACCGGCGGCATCTGCGCACGATCATCGACTCCTCGCACGACTGGATCTTCACGAAGGACCTGGAGCACCGCTACACGCTGGTCAATCGCGCCTTCGCGGCCGCGCACGGCTTCCAGCCTGAGGAGATGGTCGGACACCTCGACACCGAATTCTTCCCCTACGAGGAGGTCCTTGGCAGCCCCACGGGCGAGACGCCCGGCTTCCACGACGACGATGACGCCGTCGCGCACGGGCGCTCGATCCGGAACTTCGGGCAGCGCGCCGTGCTGCCGACCGGCGACCTCGTGCTGGACGAGTTCAAGGAGCCAATCCGGAACGCCGGGGGCGCGGTGACGGGCATCGTCGGCTATGTCCGCGACGTGACCGAACGCGAGGCGGCGCTCGACGCGCTCCGAACCACCGCCGCCCGTCTGGTGGAAGCGCAGACACTCGCGCGCATCGGCAGCTGGGAGATGAACTTCACGACGAACCAGCTCGACTGGACGCCGGAGATGTACCGCATCTTCGAAATCGACCCCGGGGCGGGCAGCCCGTCCTTTGGTGCGGTGCTCGAACGCACACACCCGGATGACCTCGATGCCGTAACGGCGGCCCGTGCCACGTCACTTGAGCAGCACCAGCCGTACCGCGTGACGCACCGGATCCTCCTTCCGGACGGCCGTGTGAAGTGGATCGAGGAGCTCGCGGACTTCGACGCCCGGGCGGACGGGGCGCCCACGATCGTCCGCGGCACAGTCCAGGACGTGTCGGACGCGGTCACGCTGCGCGAAACCGCGCAGCGCACCGGCGAGCAACTCGCCCGGATCGTGGATGCCGCTCCCCTTCCGATCGTCATGCTGGACGAGGGGGGCACGATCATGGCGGCCAACCCCGCCACTGACCGGGTCTTCGGCTGGGCCCCGGGCGAGTTGCGCGGCCAGGATGCCGCCGTCCTCTCGTTCGACCTGGAGGGGGCCGAGGGCGGCGGGGTCCTCCAGCAATTCGTCCAGACGAACCGTCCGCTCAGCGCGAGCGGACTCGCGACCCGCGGAGGCCGGGAGATCCGCGGCGTACGCAAGGATGGCACCGAGTTTCCCGCAGAGCTCACGGTGGCTGAGATCCCGCTCCCGGACGGCACCCGGCAGTACGTCGGCATCGCCGTGGACCGCACGGAGGCCCGCGCCAAAGAGGAGCAGCTCATCCGCATGCAGAAGCTCGATGCGGTGGGCACGCTGGTGGCCGGCGTCGCGCATGATTTCAACAACCTCCTCACGGCGATCATTGGCGGCATCGAGCTGTCGATGACGGAGCCGGGCAACGCCCGCTGGCCGGAGATGGCGAAGGCCTCCGCCGAAGAGGCCGCCGGGCTCGTCCGGCAGCTTCTCCGCTTCAGCCGCGAGGAAGCGCCGACCCGAGCGGCGGTCTCCCCGGTCGACCTCATCTCGAGCGTCATGGCGATCGCCAGCGCGACCATGGATCGCCGCATCACCATCACCGCCCAGGACAGCAGTTGGCTTCCCGACGTGATGGCGGATCGAAGCCAGATCGAGCAGGTGCTCCTGAACCTCGTGGTAAACGCCCGCGACGCGGTGATGGAGCGCGCGGAACAGGGCGACGCCTCATACCGACCGACGGTCACCATCCTCGGAGGAGTCGCCACCCACCAGGGCACGACCGGAGTCACGTTCACCGTCCGGGACAACGGCGTCGGCATTCCCGCGGACGTCCGCCAACGCATGTTCGACCCCTTCTTCACCACCAAGCCTGTCGGGCGCGGGACCGGACTTGGCCTCTCGATCGTGAACGGCATCATCGAAGGACACGGCGGGACCGTGGAGATCACGAGCGAGGTCGGGTCCGGCACCTCGATCACCTGCTGGCTCCCGCGGGCTGGCTGGCTCGGCCAGCCCGCCGACCCCGCAGCCGGCAACGCCAGCGTGCGCGCGGGCGCGTCGATCACCGAGCAGCCGACCACCGCAACGCGCGGGAGGATTCTCGTCGTGGACGACGAGGTCGCCATCGGAGAGGTCGCGCGGGCCTACCTCGAGGCCAGCGGATACGACGTCAGCCTGTATCAGGCGGGGGCGCAGGCTATCGACGCCGCGGAGCGGGAGCACTTCGACCTCGCGGTGGTCGACCTGAACATGCCAGCACCGGACGGCTGGGCGGTCCTCGCCGCGCTGAAGGCCGGCGATCCGGCCCTCCCTGTGGTGATCGCGAGCGGCTTCGCCGCTGAGGCCGATGTCCTCGCGCAGGGCGCCTGCGGATTGCTGTTCAAACCGTACGGCCGCGACCAGTTGCTCGAAGCAGCCGAGCGGCGAGCACGCCGCGCAGGCGGCCCGGCCCCGGCGGCAAATCTGGCGTAATCCTGTCGAAACCCTGAGGCCTTCCGGGCCTCAGGGTTTACCAGAAGTTCCATCTCGTTCGGCACGGACGACAATCCGTTCCGAAGCATCGGGAGCGAGGAAGCGCGGGTCCGGACCCGGGCCCTGCCGTTCCCGCGAAGGGCGTCCCGTGGCTCCAGCTCGACGCGCCAGGTCGCTCGCCCCCAGGCGTGAGGGACGGCAGGACGCGATGGCGGCCTCGACGCCCGGCAAGCAGCGCCCCGTGCCCGAGCGGCGCGGCGTCGTCCTCGTGGTGGAAGACCACCGCGCGACCGCGCACGTCATCGCCGAGGGCCTGCGACTGGAGGGCTACGAGGTCACCATCGTCGGGACCGCGAAAGCGGCAAGGCAGCATCTGGACACCCAGCGCTGCGATGTGATCGTCCTCGACCGGATTCTCCCGGATAACCCCGGACTCCAGTTCTGCACTGAGCTTTCCCACACCGCCGCCACGCCGATCATCATGATCTCCGGCGTCGGCAGCCCAGCGGACCGCGTCGAGGGCCTCGATGCCGGTGCCGACGACTACCTGCAGAAGCCACTGCATGTCTCCGAACTGCGCGCACGCATCGACGCCGTCCTGCGCCGGGCGAGCGCCGGGCCACAGTCGGCGGCGATCTCCGGGCCGCACGGCCTCGAACTGGACCTCCGCGCCAACGAGATCGCCCGCGACGGCGCGCGCGCGCAACTGACGCGCTCAGAGACCTCGCTGCTGCGGATCCTGCTGGAGCACCTGGGCACCGTCTGGACAACCGACGAACTCGCCCAGCGCGCCTGGGGCTACGACACCGCCGGCGACGCGAACTTCGTGCAGCTTCACGTCTCGCGGCTGCGGCGCAAGTTGACCTCCGTCGGCATGCCGAAGGACTTCGTCCGGACCGTGTACGGCGTCGGCTACGCGACGACCGCAGCCGCGCTCGCCACCCAGCAGTAGCGACGCTGTCTGCGCCCATCGAGGCGCCGCCGCGAACCCCGTCGAGTTCCTGTCAACGCTGAGCCGCCGCCCCCACAGGAGGGATCACCCTCTGCTTGCCCGGGCTCCACATGACGAATCCTCTAGTACCGGCAGCGTCGGTGGTCCGTGCATCCACGGACGGCGGCTGGCGTCACTACGCGTGCGATGAACGGAGTCCGTTGATGTCCACTGAATCCGAGCGCCAGCTCGTCGTCTTCCAGCTCGCCGGCGAGGTCTACGGGATCAACATCAACACCGTGCGGGAGATCATCCGCATGCAGACGGTGACCTTCGTCCCGGACGCACCCGAGTACGTGGAAGGGGTCATCAACCTCCGCGGCCGCGTCATCCCGGTCGTCGACCTCCGCCGCCGGTTCCACCTCGGCGCGACGGAGTGCACCGATGACACCCGCGTCCTCGTCGTGGACATCGGCGGCGAGGGCATCGGCGTGATCGTGGACGCCGTGACCGAGGTGCGCCGCGTCTCCACGGAGGCCACCCAGCCCGCGGCCGGCATCGCCACCACGGAGCAGTCCTACTACATCGAGGGCATCGCCAAGCTCGAAGACCGCCTGCTCATCCTGCTCGACCTCGAGCGCGCGCTCCGCCAGAGCGCTGGAGGCGCCGGCGCTGCAGGCGCGACGGGCGCCGCGCGCACCACCGACGAGGCCCTCCGCGCGGCATAGTTCCGCGCCGACCACGGTCGAGCAGGAAGGTCGAATTCATGGCCACACCCGATGTCAGCGCAGACGACCTGAAGGTCTTCCTGCAAGAGGCCGAGACACTGCTCGAGTCGCTCGATGAGCAGATCCTGCGCATGGAGCAGGAAGGCCCGAGCGATGAGCTCGTGCAGGAGATCTTCCGCGTGGCGCACACGCTCAAGGGCTCCAGCGGAATGCTCGGCTTCGACGAGATGACCCGCCTGACGCACGCGATGGAGGACCTCCTCGACCGCGTGCGCAAGGGCACGCAGGCCATCACCGAGGCGATCATCGATGTGCTCCTCATGAGCCTCGACGGCCTGCGCGTGCTCAAGGACAAC
>CAIXBH010000246.1 GCA_903917615.1 uncultured Chloroflexota bacterium
GGAGGTAGCCGATCACCTCGTCCGGGCTGCCCTCGTACACCGGGAGGCGGAGGAATCCCGCGCGCGCGACCTCTTCGACGGCCTCGCGCAGCGTGCGGTTCACCTCCACCGCGACCATGTCGACGCGGGGCACCATCACCTCCTGCACCTGGCGCTGCTGCAGGGTGAGCGCGCCGAGGAGATGCGAGGAGGCGACGCCCTCGAGCGATCCGCTCTCGGCGCCGAGCCGGATCGCCGTGCGGAGCTCGGCAGCGGTCAGCGCCGCGGTCTCCTCCGTCGGCCGGCCAACGAGGTTGAGGACGAGACGGGTGACCTGGTCGAGCGCCCAGGTGACGGGGCTCGTCAGCCGCACCCACCCCATCATTGGCAGCGAGTAGGCGCGACTCAGCGGGAAGGGATGCGTGAGGGCGATGCTCTTTGGCCCCACCTCGCTGAACACGACAAGGAGCACCGTCGAGCTGAGGGTCGAGATCAGGATGGCGATGCCGTCGCCGGTCACGAATCGCGCCGTGAGCGCGGTGGCGACCGCGGCGGTGGCGGTGTTCGTGAGGTTCGCGCCAAGCAGGATCGACGACAGCAGGCTCGTCGGGCGCTCGATCAGCCGCGCGACGCGGACCGCGCCGGGGACGTGCTCGGCGACCATGTGCGCGAGGCGCACTCGCTGGATCGAGAGGAACGCGGTCTCTGCCGACGAGAAGAATCCCGACAGCACGATGAGGCCGAGCAGCATGACGAGGAGGGTGGTCATGCCGCGGCGTCACTCATGGCGATGCTCGGCGGTCCGTCCATCGAACATGCGCTCGCCCGCGCGGATCGCGACGGACAGGCGGTTCTCCGGCGGCGGGATCGGGCAGGAGTAGCCCTCGTTGTAGGCGCAGTAGGGGTTGTAGGCGTAGTTGAAGTCGAGCAGCAGATGTCCGTCCTCGAGTTCGTGCACCTCGAGGTAGCGCCCGGCGCCGTACGTCTCGTGCCCGGAGGTGGCGTCTCGGAAGGGCAGGAACAGCGAGTCCGTCGCCGGGTGGCGGTAGATCGTGAGCGTCGCGGATGCGCCGTCCACGTCGAACGCGGTGTGCGCCCATTCCTCGTACATCGCGGTTTCGCCGCTGCTCGTCGCCATCTCGACCAGCGACATCCCGCTCACGCGCTCCGGTGTGACGAGGATGGCCAAGTCCGGCGCCTCGTCGAAGTAGACGAGCCCGCCGAAGCGGCGGCGCTGTTCCGCGGTGAGCGGCGACTGCGGGTCGAGCGACATCCACCGGTCCTTGGCGCGCCGAAACTCGTCGAGGTCTGACATCGCGGGCGCTCAGTTCCGGCGTGCGGGCGCGGACGCCGCACGGCATGTTCGCGGGGCCCGGGACGTGGTCTGGATCATGACTCCCAGCATATCGCGCCGCCTCGAACGGTCGCGCATGCCCGCTGCCGCACCTGACGAGCGCATTGGGTAGGATGCGCCCATGCTCCCATCGATCACACTCGGCGGACTGACCCGCGCGGAATGGCTCGAGACCGTCGCGGCGGCCGGTACGGTGCTGGGCGCGCTGGTCGTTGCCGCGCTCGTCTCCGCGATCATGCGCTGGGCGGTGCACCGCTACACGCAGGCGACGGAGGTCGAGCTCGACGACACGGTCGTGCGTGCGCTGCGTCTCCCCGCGGTCGTCCTCATCGTGCTCCAGGGCGTCGCGCTCGCGGCGAGCTCGCTCTCCTACCTCGCGCCGCACGCCGATCTTCTGCGCCGCCTCTGGCTCGCGGCCACGCTGGCCGTCCTGGTGATCGCTCTGCAGCGCGTCGCGTCGCGGCTGCTCACCTGGTACGCCGGCCGGCCGTCGACGGGTCGCGGCACCCGCGTGGACGCGCGCTCGCTGCCGATGCTGCGGCGTGTCGTCAGCCTCGCCGTGTGGCTGGCGGGCGGGCTCGTGGTGCTGAGCACCCTCGGGATCGAGATCAGTCCGCTGCTCGCCGGTCTCGGGCTTGGCGGCCTGGCCGTCGCGCTGGCGCTCCAGCCGCTGCTGACCAACGTGTTCGCGTCGTCGTACATGCTCTCCGACCAGTCGATCCGCATCGGCGATCACGTCGAGATGCAGGGCGGCCCCGCCGGGGACATCGAGGACATCGGCTGGCGGGCGACGCGGATCCGCGCGGGTGGTCACCAGATCGTCATCGTGCCCAACGCGACGCTCGCCTCGGCCGTGGTGACCAACTTCGACACCGGTGGCGGCGCTGGCGACGTGGAGGTCGTCCTCCGAGTGGGTGCCGGCGAGGATCTCCAGGTCGTCGAGGCGATCTGCCGCGCGGAACTCACCCGTCTCCGTGACGAGATGCCCGCGGTCGCCTCGGGCGAGCCGCTCGTGCAGTACGAAGCCTTCGAGGCGGGGAGCGTGCGGATGCTGCTGAAGCTGCGCGCCACCACCTGGCGTGATGTCGGACGCATCAGGCACGAGATGATCCGCAGCGTGCACCAGCGGCTCCGCGCGGAGGGCATCGAGCTCAGGTAGGCGCCGAAAGCGGTCGCGCCGCTAGCGGCGGTCGCCGCCGGCGGGCGCAGGCGGGCGGGTCGGTGAGGCGGCGGGCGTGGTGCCCGCGCCGGGCTGAGGCGCCACACGAGACGGCTGGCCGAGCACCGTGCGCAGCAGTCGCGAGCGCAC
>CAIXBH010000247.1 GCA_903917615.1 uncultured Chloroflexota bacterium
CGCGAACTCGCCGAGGACGAAGCGGAGCGAGTCGAGGCTGTGCCCGGCCATGATCGTGAGCGTGGTGGCGCCCGTGGTGACGTCCGCGAGGTAGGTGTTGTCCGGCGTGCGCACGCCGGCCCCTGCTCCCGTCGACACCAGCGTGCAGGACACGGGATCGCCGATGTAGCCGCTCGCGATGAGGTCGCGCACTCGGCGCATGTCGGGGTTGCTGCGGCCCTGGAGCCCGACGTGGGCCACGACGCCTCGGCGCTTCGCCAGGTCGCGCATTTCGGTCGCCTGCTGCAGGTCCACGGCCAGCGGCCATTCGCAGAAGACGTGCTTGCCGGCCTCCAGCGCTGCCATCACCGGGGCGAAGTGTCCCGGCACGCGCACGCAGACGACCACCAGGTCAACCGTGGGGTCGCCGATCAGCTCCTCGAAGCCCCGTACGCGGCGGGGATGTCGAAGCGCTCGGCGGTCTGCTGCGCCGTGTCGAGGTGTGCGTTCGCGACAGCACGGACCTCGAAGTCTGGGAGGCGGGCGAGGGCCGGCAGGTGCGCCCGCGTGCCCCAGCCATAGCGCACATTCGCGCCGACGATGCCCACACCGATGCGTCCAGTTGCTGTCACGTCTCGGCCTCGTCCATGTCTAGCGCGCGACGATCTGTTGCGGGCCGCAGCGCACCTCGATATTGAGCGCTGTTCACCGGCGCGTCCATCGTGGTCGCGGAAGACAGAGACCGAGAGCGGGGCGTCCGAGCCTAATCGGCGACGCGGGCCTTGGTGCGCTTCTCGTCCGGGTCGCGGCGGTATTCCTCGAGCTCCCGGCACTCGGTGTCCTCGACCTGGTACACGCGCGTGGCGACGCGTTCGAGGATCGCCGGATCGTGGCTCGCGCAAATGATCGTGCCGTCGTAGCCCTCGAGTGCCTCGATCAGCTTGCGGCGGGTCGCGGCGTCGAGGTGGTTGGTCGGCTCGTCCAGCAGCAGCACGTTCGATGGCTGGATCAGGAACTTCGCCAGCGCGACGCGGCTGCGCTCCCCACCGGAGAGCACCGAGATCGGCTTGAATACGTCGTCGCCGCGGAACAGGAAGCGTCCGAGGATCGCGCGCAGCGCGACGTCCGGCTGGTCCTCGGCGACCGTGCGCACCTCGTCGAGCATCGTGCGGTCGGCGACCAGCGCCTCATCCTGGTGCTGGTCGTAATAGCCGATGCGCGCGCGCGACGACCACTCCACCACGCCCTCGGTGGGCTGCTGGCGGCCGGCGATGATCTTCAGGAGCGTCGATTTGCCGCTACCGTTTGGACCGAGGAGCACGACCTTCTGGCCGCGCTCGATCTTCAGGTTCACATCCACGAGGACGACCTGCTCGTCAAAGGTCTGTGAGATGTGGCTCGCGGTCAGGACGTCTAGTTCCGTGCGGCCGGAGGCCTGGAACTGGAAGCCGACCTCGCGCTCCGCGCGCTGGACCTCGACGCGCTCGATGCGGGCGACGGCCTTCTCGCGCGACTTCACGGCGGTGGCCTTCGTAGCCTTCGCGCCGAAGCGCTCGATGAAGCGCGTCTGCTTGGCGATCTCGCGCTCCTGGCGCGCGTAGGCGCGCTCCTGCTGCGAGATGCGCTCGGCCTTCTGGCGCTGATAGTCGGTGTAGTTGCCGGAGTACGACTCCACGTGCCCGTCACGCAGCTCGAGAATGCGGTTCACGACGACGTCGTGGAACTCGGAATCATGGGTCACCAGCAGCACCGCGCCGCG
>CAIXBH010000248.1 GCA_903917615.1 uncultured Chloroflexota bacterium
CCCCGCTGTCGAAGAGCAGGCGATGACTGCGCTGCCGCCGGCGCGCAGCGCGTTCGCCAGGCCGAGGTACTCCTGGATTGCGGCCGCTGGCCCTTCGCGCTGGCCGAGCGTCGCGACGATCAGGTCGGCGATCCCCCGCGCTGCCTCGTCGTCCGGATCCCACCACGGCTGGTGCCGGAGGTCGATCCGCTCCGCGCCACAGCCGTGGGCAAGCAGGTTGCGGTGCGCGTTGCGGAGCGCGAGCAGATCACCATCGACGAGCACCAGCCGCGCGTCGCGGAACATGCGGTGCATGGTCACTGCGAGCGCGCCCTGACCGACGTTCGAGAGAAGCACGGTCGAGGGCGCCGACGCCCCGGGCAGCCGGCGGGCGAGCAGCGCCTCCACCGGATCCTCGCGGTCGTAGTACGGGAGCCCGTGGACGGTCGTGATCTCGAAGGCGCCACGCTCGTCCTCGACCGCGAGCCGGCCGAGGTCATACACACCCGACGCGAAGGCCGGCTCCACGCCCATCGCGACGCTCGGGCGGACGTGAAAGACGCCGTAGTCAGCCGTGTCGTGGCGTAGCAGCACCTCGACGCGGAGGCGCGCGAAGACGGCAGCGACGAAGTCACGGATCGGCTCGATGACGACCACGGCCAGGACACCACCGGGGCGCAGGACAGCGCATGCCCCCTCCAGGAGCGAGGCGATAACCGGCTCCCCCGCCTTGCCGGGAACGTTCGAGAGAACGAGGTCGTACACCCCGCCCACCTCGTCGACGCCCAGCGAGCCGGCGACGGTGACCTGCTCCCCACTGCCCTCGGTCAGGCCGTTGCGGCGGGCGTTCTCGGCCGCGAAGCCGAGCGCGAGCGCATCACGGTCGACGAGGTCGACGTGCCCCACGCCCGGCAGGGTCGCCAGCGCGAGGCCCAGGACACCCGTCCCGCAACCGAGGTCGAGCACCCGCGCCCCCGCCTCGAGCCCCGAAAGCCGGTCCCGGAGCGAGCGCAGCAGCATGGTGGAGCCTGCATCGACGCGGGCGGATGAGAACAGAGCCTGCGACGCGGCGAAGGTCAGCGTCCGACCCTCGAAGGGGAGGGAGAGAATCCGGCTGATGTGAGGATCGATCGCCGCCATGCGAGCCTTTCAGGGCGCTCTGGGCCCGGCGGTGGGGGCTCGTTCGAGCCCAGCCGCACTGATAGAATAGAGACACAGGAACTCCCCACGGCGCGACTTTCCCCGGTCGACCCTCGACGAAGGATGCGGCATGGTTCAGGAGACTTCCGGCGTGCAGGCGGTGCGCGTCGAAGACGAGATGCGAAATTCGTATCTCGACTACGCGATGTCGGTCATCGTCTCACGCGCGTTACCGGACGCCCGCGACGGGCTGAAGCCGGTGCAGCGCCGCATCCTCTTCGGGATGCAGGAACTGGGCGTCGGCCCGGCCTCCGGCTTCCGGAAGGCGGCTCTCACGGTCGGCGACGTGATGGGGAAGTTCCACCCCCACGGTGACGCATCGATCTACGACGCCCTCGTCCGCATGGCCCAGGACTGGAACATGCGGTACCCGCTCGTGGCGGGACAGGGCAACTTCGGCTCCATCGACGGCGACCCGCCCGCGGCCATGCGCTACACCGAGGCGCGCCTTGCCCCGATCGCCGGCGAAATGCTGGCGGACATCGATCGCAACACGGTCGACTTCACGGGCAATTTCGACGGCTCGATCCAGGAACCGCTCGTCCTCCCCTCGCGGCTGCCGAACCTGCTCCTGAACGGCGCCAGCGGCATCGCCGTGGGCATGGCGACGAACATCCCGCCGCACAACCTCAACGAGCTGGTGGACGCGGTGACGCTGCTCATCGACCGGCCCGACGCCGACCTCGACGACCTGATGGAGATCGTCCACGGGCCGGACTTCCCGACGGCGGGCATGATCTTCGACCGCGCCGAGATCCGGAACGCCTACGCCACCGGCCGCGGCCGCGTGACGATGCAGGCGCGCATGGAACTCGAGGAGAAGAGCAACGGCCGCCACCAGATCGTGGTCACCGAGCTCCCCTACCAGGTCAACAAAGCGAACCTCCTTGAGCGCATCGCGGACCACGTCCGTGCGAAGCGCATCGAGGGCATCTCCGACCTGCGCGACGAGTCCGACCGCCACGGCATCCGCATGGTCATCGAGCTCTCGCGCTCCGCGACCTACGCCTCCGTGCGGAACCAGCTCTACAAGCACACCGCGCTGCGCAGCACCTTCGCCGTGAACATGCTCGCTCTGGTGAACAACCAGCCGGTGACGCTCACGCTGAAGGAAGCGCTGGTCGAGTTCATCCAGCACCGCCGCGTGGTCATCCGCCGGCGTAGCGAGTTCGACCTCGAGAAGGCGCGCGACCGCGCGCACATCCTCCTCGGCCTGCTGAAGGCGATCGACCAGCTCGACCTGGTCATCCAGACGATCCGGGCATCCGCCTCGGCCGAGGCCGCGAAGGCCGCCCTGATGGCGCTCCCGCTGCGGCTCACGCCCGAGCTCGCGCGCGCCGCCGAGATCACCGGCGAGCCGGACACCGCCGGCCTGAGCGACCGGCAGGCGCAGGCCGTCCTCGACATGCAGCTGCGCCGTCTCGCCCAGCTCGAGGCGGGCCGCATCCAGCAGGAGTACGGCGAGCTCGTCGAGTTCATCGCATACCTCGTGGACCTGCTCGCGCACCCGGAGAAGATCGACGGGCTCATCAAGGACGACTGCGCCCAGCTCAAGGAGAAGTACGGCGACGCGCGCCGCACGCAGGTCTTCCCGCAGCCCGTCGAGGACATCGCCGACGAGGACCTCGTCGCGCATCAGCAGGTCGTCGTCACTATCTCCGACCGCGGCTACATCAAGCGCGTCCCGCTGACCGCCTACCGCGTGCAGCGTCGTGGCGGTCGCGGCGTGACCGGCCAGGCGATCCGCGAAGAGGACGCCGTGAAGCACCTCGTCGTCTGCGATACGCACGACGCCCTGTTGCTCTTCACGGCCGTCGGCAAGGTGTACTCCGTCCGCGCCTTCGAGGTGCCCGAGGCAACACGGCAGGCACGCGGCATCCCCGCGGTGAACCTCGTCGAGCTCGACCAGGACGCCCGCATCACGGCGGTCGTCGTGGTGCAGGACTTCACCCGCGACTCGATGATCCTCGCCACCGAGCAGGGGACCGTGAAGCGGACGCCGCTCGCCGAGTTCGAGTCCGTGCGTCGCCAGGGCCTCATCGCGATGCGCCTCGACGACGGCGACCGTCTCGTCGAGGCACGGCCCGCGCGCGAGGCGAACGACGCCATCCTCGTGAGCAGCGACGGTCAGGCGATGCGCTTCAACGTCGGCGACCTCCGCGTCGCCTCTCGGACCTCCGGTGGCGTCCGCGGCATCCGGCTGCGCGACGGCGCGCAGGTCATCGCCATGGCGATCGACGAGGACGGCGAGGAGCTGCTCGTCGTATCCGCCAAGGGCATGGGCAAGCGCACGCCGATCACCGAGTACCCCAGCAAGGGTCGAGGCGGGAACGGCGTCCAGACGTTCCGCGTCACCGACCGGAGCGGCCCGCTGACTGTGGCCCGCGCCGTCATGGCGGACCACGAACTCGTCGTCGTATCGATGAACGGCATCGTGATGCGCACCTCCGCCGGGTCCGTCCGGCTGACCGGGCGTGCGACGCAGGGCGTCCACGTCATGGGCCTCGAGGAAGGCGACTCGGTCGCCACGCTGGCACGCGTCGACCTCGCTGAGGGCCCCGATGTCGCCGCAGACGAGTAGGTTCGAGGAACGCACGGCGCGCTGAGATCACCCTTACCCCCGTCCCTCCCCTCTGGGGGAGGGGCGGGGTGCTGAGGTCCTGCCCCTCCCCGCTGGCAGGGGAGGGTTGCGGTGGAGAGGCTCTCCCGGTGTCGACTGACCGCAACGCCCTTGAGAGCCTCGGTGAGTTCTCGCTGATCGACCGGATCGCCGAGGA
>CAIXBH010000249.1 GCA_903917615.1 uncultured Chloroflexota bacterium
GCCGACGACCTGGTGCAGCTCGTCGATGAACAGGATGATCTCGCCCGCCGACTGCTTCACCTCGGCCATGACGGCCTGGAGGCGCTCCTCGAACTCGCCGCGGAACTTCGAGCCGGCGAGCAGCGCGCCCATGTCGAGGGCGAGCACGCGCCGGTCCTTCAGCCGCTCCGGCACGTCGCCGGCGACGATGCGCTCCGCGAGGCCCTCGACGATCGCCGTCTTGCCGACGCCGGCCTCGCCGATCAGCACCGGGTTGTTCTTCGTGCGCCGGTTCAGCACCTGCATCACGCGCGCTACCTCGACGTCGCGGCCGATGACCGGGTCGAGCTGGCCCGTGCGCGCGATCTCGGTCAGGTCGCGCGCGTACTTCGCGAGCGACTGGTAGCGCGACTCCGCGGTGGGGCTGTCGACACGCGCCGAGCCGCGCACCTGCTGCAGCGCGCGGTACAGCCGCTCCTTGGTGATCTGGAACTCGCGCATGATCGCGGCGGCCTCGCCGTCGGTGGCGTCCGCAATCGCGATCAGCAGGTGCTCCACGCCGACGAACTCGTCCTTGAGGCGTGCCGCCTCGGCGTTCGCGGCCTCGAGCATCTGCACGATGCGCGGCGTGGTGTAGATCTGCACGACGTCGTGCGCGAGCTTCGGCGACCGGTCGAGGCGCTCCTTGATCGCGCGCCCCAGCGCGTCAGCGTCGACGCCCATCTTCGTCAGCACCTCGCGCGCCAGCCCGTCCTTGCGCTGCACGAGCGCGTAGAAGACGTGCTCGACGTCCCACTGCGAATGCCGCGCCTCGCGCACCAGCTCCTGCGAGGCCTGGAGCACTTCCTGTGCCTGCTCTGTGAAGCGATCCTGTCGCATCATCGTTCGTACCCTCCTTCGCGCTCATCGGTCGCCGCGGGCCGTTCGCCCTGCCGCGCCGTGCGCGCCGCCAATCCATCCCGCGCCTCGATCAACTCCTGCTGCAACGCCTCGATCTGACGAGACATCCGCAGGATCACCTCGACGCCCGCGAGGTTGATTCCCAGGTCGTTCACGAGGCGGACGACCTGCCGCAGCCGATCGACATCGGCGGTCGAGAACAGTCGCGTGTTCCCACGGGAACGCGCGGGGTTGAGCAGGCCGACGCGCTCGTAGGAGCGGATCGTCTGCTGGTGGATGCCGACCATGCGCGACACCACCGAGATCTGAAACACCGGCTCGTGCGGCGCGACGTTCCCGCCACCGCCGAGGCTCTCCATATCGCCGTGCTGGTCCATCTCTGCGCTCGTCATGCGCCACCGCCTGTCGCCGCACCCTCCGTCGCCGGCGTGCCCTCGGTCGTCGCACGGAGCTGCTCGAAGAGCCCGCGCTGCTCGTCGGTGAGGGACTCGGGCAGCACGAGGCGCGCCGCCGCGTAGAGGTCGCCGAACCCGCCGCCGGTCTTCGGCATCCCCTGACCCGCGAGACGGAACACCTTGCCGCCCTGCGTCCCCGCGGGGATGCGCAGCGCGAGCGTGCGCCCCTTCAGCGTCGGCACCTTCGCCTCGCCGCCGAGCGCCGCGTCCGCGACCGGGACGTCCACCTCGACATGCAGGTCGTCACCTCGACGCTCGAAACGCTCATGCGTCGCGACGTGGACGAGGAGATAGAGGTCGCCCGCCGCGCCGCC
>CAIXBH010000250.1 GCA_903917615.1 uncultured Chloroflexota bacterium
CGCTCGAGCTCGCCCTGCAGGCCGCGCTGGAAGTTCAGCCGCTGGACGAAGTCGGTTGCGGTGAACGAGTTGCCGTTGAAGACCTCGAAGCCCGTGTGCGAGCCAGCCGGCAGCCCCTGGGACGCGAACTTCACCCGCAGGTCGTCCACCTGGGCCTGCGGGACGAGGATCGTGCCCCCGCCTGCCTCGAGGCGGTACGGCGTGTTCGCCGTCCGCAGCTGCGTGACGATGCCGCCGGAGTCGGCCGCGTCGAGCCCCGAATAGAGCGGCACGTACGAGGGGTTCGACGACCAGAAGTACACGGCGGCCAGCAGCGCAATCGCACCGAGGCCAGTCGCGGTGAGGAGGCCCTTCCGCACGGGAGTGAGGCTCCGCCACGTCTCCACGATCCGAGGCAGGTACTGTCCCATTCCGGCTCCCGACTACGCGTGTGAGCGTACGGTCGGGCGCGCAGCCTCCGTATGGGGGATGACCCGCAACGTGACCCCGCGAACCCCTACGGGTCTGCGCGGATCTGCCCATCTCGGATCCCCGCGCGGGAAGCGAGGCAGCGCGAGCTAGAGGTCGCCGCTCTTCATGACCTGTTCGGCCACGGACTCAGGGTCGACGTGGTACGTCCCGGCCTCGACCTGCGCCCGCAACTCGCGGATGCGCGCCTCGCGGGCGGCGTCCGACTGCTGGCTCAGCCCGCGCGCGGCACGGCTCAGGTCGATGCGGTCACGACGCGTCGCGTCGTCCGGCGTCGCAGGCGCGCTCGACGGAGCGTCCGCACCTGGCGTGTTGATGGGGGTGGGGATACGCGACGGCTGCGCCGCCGATGTGCGATCGATGTTCAAGCCAGCCGTACCTCCGCGATTGAGTGTACGCGGGGCGCTGCCCGGAGGGCGGCACCGCGTCACCTGCTCTACAACAGCTTCCCGCGGACGACCAGGCGATCCTGGAAATTGTCCCCGGGAAAGCAGGTGATGAGCGTCAAGGTCGCGTCTTGCGTCTGACTCATCACGCTCGTCGCATCCGGTGCGACGATACGTATCTCTGTAATGGAGTATCGGAAGATCTGGTCGCCTCGATAGACCTCCACGACGTCGCCGGCGGCGACGCCCGGGAGCTTCGCGAAGACCCCGGGCAGTCCGCGCAGCGAGATGTGTCCGCCGATGATGGCGTTTCCCGGGCGGCCCACCTGGGCGCTGTTCACGTACTCCCCCGCCTCGGCGCGCGGCACGTCGTACTGCAGCTTCCCGTCCTGGTACAGGTATCCGACCGGCTGCACGTGCGCGTCGATGCCCACCGAGCGGACGACGAGGCGGGTCGCGGTCTGCGGCGTCATCGCCAGGTCCGTGGTGGCGGAGAACCGTTGCGCTGGCACCGCCGGAGTGGCAGCGGCCGATGGCCGCGCCGCGGGGTCCACCGCCAGCCGCGTTGCGGCGGCGCGCGCCGCAGTCTCCGCCGCGGCGCTCTGCGGACTGTGGTCTCCGCCGCTGCTCGAGAGCAGGAGGCCCACTGAGACCGCGATCAACCCGACGGTGAATCCGCCCAGCGCCGAACCTGCGACCTTGCCCCGCGTGCCCCGGCGTGCGGTTGTGACCGCAGCCGGACGCAGGACGGGTACCGGTGCGGCCATCGCGAACTCCTGCCGAGCGTAGGCGCCCTGCCAGCCTTGAGGCTGGATCAGGGCGTACCCCTACTATCGGTCGGAGTTCGCGGGCGAGAAGTCCCGCGGCGCGACGGCGTGAATCAGGACACGCGGTCCATCGATGCCGCCGGGCGCTCGGCCAGCTGGTACCCGGCGTTTGCGCGCATCCCCTGGCGCAGCTTCGGCAGCTCCGCGCGGATGGCATCCATCTTCTCGGTCAGCAGTTCCTCGTTCTTGCGGTCGTGATCGAGGATGCCGCAGATCACCGTGTCGAGCGCGAGTGCGTCCTGCGCGGCCTCGTGCGGGGCGCGGAACCCGACGACGTTCTCCGGAAGCGACGCTTCCTCGATGACGAGGCGGCGGAGCTCCTCCAGCAGTTCGTCGCGCTGCTCCATGAGCGCCGCGAGCTGCTCCAGGTCTTCGCGCTCGATGCAGCGACGCTGCGCGCGCGAGATATCGAAGATCTCGATCAGGACGTCGAACTGCTGCGTCGCAAGCGGCCTAGCCACTGATCTTCGCCTTCCCCAGTCGAACACGGGCCGCGTCATCGCGAGCCGTCTGGATGAGTGCCTCAGACCACGCATCCCGCACGGGCAGGATGAGCGCGCGCACCTCGCGGACCGCCAGCACATCCTTGCGGATGTTCGCGTCGATGAGCCGGCGGTAGATGTACTCGTACAGCGGCGCGATCTGGCGGGCGACATCGCCCACCGCGCCCTCGGCCTTCACCTCGAGGCTGCTGATCAGTTCCAGGATGATGTCCTGGCTCCGTAGCAGTGCCTGGTGGGCCCCCTGCAAATTGCTCGTTTCCAGCGCTTCCTCGGCCTGCCAGAGGTTCCGCACGAACGCGTCGTACAGCATCGCAATGAGCTGCCCGGGCGTCGCCGTCTCCGTCTGGATGCGCTGATAGGCGTCGTACCCGGCGGACTGCATCAACCGCTCCTTCCGCGTCGCGCCTCCCAGGCGCCCTCGGATGTGCGTGTTCTCTACAGTCATCACCATCGGCTCTGCGCCCCGCATCTATATCGGGGGGATGCCCATGCTGGCGGAAATCTCCACGCGCGGACGTGCTACTTCGACTTGCTAGACGACGCGATGTTGTTCAGCTGCGTCTGCATCGAGGTCAGCGCGGAAGCCTGGCTCTGGATCTTCGAGATCGCCAGCTCCATGTTGCTGAACTTCAACTGCAGCTGATTCTGCTGCGCCGTCAGGCGCGTATTCATGTCGGCGACCTGCTTGTTGATCGTCGTGATCGACTGCTGCATCTCGTCTGTCTTCGACGAGATCAGCCCCGTGCTGCGGCTGAGCGAGTTCACATAGTCTGCCAGCAGTTTGGCAAACCCTGTCTGCGGCGAGGACACCGTGATCGTGTCGGTGCCCGACACCAGCGTGCCCTTCGCCGTCAGGGTGACGCCGGAGATGAGCGTGGTGTTCGTCCCGCCCGCGGTGATCGTGCCGGTGGTCTCGATCGGCGCGCCGCCGTCGTCGCCGACGAACTTCGCCTGCAGGTTCCCCGAGCCGTCGGAAGTCACCGTGTACGTGCCGCTGGTCTTCGCCGCCGACGGCGTCCCTGAGAGGGAGGCAAGCGACCCCGTCCCACCCCCATTGAGGCTCGCCTGCGCAGTGAACGCGCTCAGCAGCCTGCCGACGCTCGCCGGATCGGAGGACAGCGCGGTCTGGAACTTCCCCGTGTTGAGGATCAGCGTGTCGGTCGAGCCGATCGCCGCCCCAACACTCCCGAACGAGAGGCCGATGTCCGAAAGCGAACGGAATCCCGAGGGCAGCCCGGAGATCGATCCGGTGAGCGCCTGGCGCAGGCCGGTACTCATCCGCGCGAGCGTGGGATCCCCGAAGAGGATGCCGTTGCCGTTGGTCGGGTCGTACTTGTTGTCCGACGCGATCATCGCGTTCGTCGAGTTGTATTGTTCGACGAAGTTATTCACGCTCGAGGTGAGGCTGCTCGTGTTGAGCGTCACATTTACCGTCACGGCAGACGTCGTGGGCGATGTGACCGTGAGCGTCACCCCTGGCATCGCATCCTCGATCGTGTTGGACGTCGAGTAGCGCGTCGCGCCGCCATTGATCTGGTACGAGGCGTTCGAGCCGACGCTCTGCGTCGCGCCCAGCACACCCAGCGATGCGAGCAGGTTCCCCGTCGTGTCACTGAACGTCATGGCCGTCGACCCGGTGGTGTTCGCAGTCAGGCTGAGGCGATCGCTGAACGAGTCGTAGGTCGCCGTCACGCCTGCGCCGGATGCGTTGATCTTCGAGATGACGTTCTGCAGCGAGTCAGACGTCCGGTCCCAGTTGATGGTCACCCCATTGATCGCGAACGCCCCCGTCGCCGTGGTGAGCGCCGTCGCGAGACGCGCCTGCTGCAGATCCAGCGTCGACTGAGTCTGGCCCAGCCCGCGCACGCTGGTCCGCGTCGCGCCCGGCGGCGATTCGAGCAGGCTTGTGACGGCGAGGAAGTTGCTGCTATCGCCCCCGGCGCCCACCTGCACCGCGGCACCCGAGGTCAGGCGCAGCAGGTTCGGCCGTCCGCCGCTGTCGTTCACCACGGAAGCAGTCACACCGATCGCGGCCCCGTTGATCATGGTGATGACGTCGTTCAGCGAGATCAGGTCGGTGCCGGCGGTCGTCGTACCGACCGTCGCACCTCCGCCGTCCAGCAGGTTCATCGACTGCAGGAAGTTCCCACCGCCGGTATCCGCCATCGTGATCGCTGCGGGGCCGTTCGTATCGGCGGTGAGCGTGAACGTCTTCGCAGTGTCGTCGTACGTGGCCGTCACGCCGGCACTGGACGAGTTGATCCGCCCGATCACATCGTTCAGCGAATCGGTCGTCGCGTTGTAGCTGATGCTCGTCCCGTTGATGGAGAACGATCCCGTCGCCGGCGTCAGCGTCAGGTTCGCCGCGTTGAGCTTGGCCGTCGCACTCGCGGTCGCGCCGATCGAGCCTGAGCTCACCACACTCGAGGGTGTCGCCGCCGGAATCGTGAACTGGGTGCCGTTGATGGAGAACGTCCCCGCGGTGACCGTGCTTCCGAACCCGGCCTGATCGAGCGGTACACCGGCAGAGATCGCCGCGCCGATCGCGGATGTGCTGCTGACGGCCGTCGCCGTCGCGGTTGTCAGCGCCTTGAACGTGAAACTCTGGAGCGCGGCCCCGCTGCTGACGGAGGCCGCCACCTTGTTCTCGTCGCCCGACTGCGGCGACACGCTCGCGACCGGCTGCGTGAACGCCTTGGGGTCGGCCAGCGGCGTGAGCGTCGAGAACAGCGCCTGCAGCGACGAGTTGAGCGTGGTCCACGCGTTGATCTGCGACTGGATGCCCGAGGCCTTCGCCTGGACCGTCGAGACCTGCTTCTGTCCCGCCGCCATGAGGGCGGTGATGATGCTGTTCGTGTCGATCCCGGAGGCAATGCCACCGAAGGTGATCCGACCGGAAGCGGTGCTGAGCCCTGCCGAGCTGGACGAACTGCTACTGACCACGGGAGCCCCCTGCGCGCATCACGAGGCCACCCGCAGCAGCAATCCCGAGGGAAGCCCGGTCTGTTCCGCCATCGTCCGCAATTCCTCAGGCGTGAGGAGCGCGACGGTCTCGCCGGTGACCTGGTCCACGATCCGGACGAGCGGGTCGCCCGCCCCGGTCACTTCGAAGTGCGCAACGAAGGCGGCGTGTCCGCTGCCGTGCAACGCGACGGCAAGCTCCTCGGCGCCGGGGGGCTGGCGTTGGCCGTCGGATCCGTGCTGCTGCGGCTGTCGATGAGGCGCGCCGTGCCGATCGCCGCTGGCGGGCGGGGGGCCCTGCGGCAGATCTCGATTGGTGGCGATCCGGAGTTCATCCATGTCACACCGTCCCCGTGGAATTATCGACGGGGCGCCGGACGCTGGTAGTCGGGAAGATCGCGCGATCGCGCGGGGGGACTCCCCGACGGCCGTGCGGGCGGGCACGCCTCGGTACGAGGCGTCCGCCTAGGAGCGGTTCAGAGGAGCAGGAGCAGCAGGGGTGATGGGGTGGGTGAAGGGATTTGAACCCTCGATCTTCAGGGCCACAACCTGACGCCTTAACCGCTAGGCCACACCCACCATCGACGCCCGTGCGAAGAGCGTGATCGTAGCACCCGGGACGCGTTGACGCCCCCGCCAACGATCCCCGGCCCGCTAGGGCTGCGCTCCCGCATCGGCCTCGGGGCCGAGCGGCCCGGCCGGCGGCACGGGAACCCCGGCGACGGAGCGTCCCGTCGGGAACTGCGGTCGAGCATTCCCGACGATCGCGGCGAGGTATTGCCGGGTCTCGAGCGGAAGGCCGGTCTCCCAGCCATTCCCATAGGCGTTCACGAGCCCCTGGACCCGCCCCATCCCCGCGTTGTACGAGGCGAGCGCCTTGCGCACGTCCCCGTGCCACGTGGACAGGTAGTCCTGCATGGTGCGGGCGCCAGCGAGGAGTCCCTGGCGCGGATCGGAGCGGGCGACGCCCGGGTAGTACTGGGGCATCAGCTGCGCGATCCCCTCTGCCCCCGCGGAGGAACGGCGGAGCCCGTACACCACGTCAGGCGCAAAGCCGGACTCCTGCTGGATCTGACGCTCGAACAACGCCCCGTACCCGGGGCCGATCACCTGATCCCCGACATCGCGGCTCATCTGACGCCAGCCGAACGCGTCGGACGTGTTTCCCGTCGCCTGTGAGGCGAGCAGCGCAGAGAGGTTCGAGGGCGCAACGTAGCCGTCCCCGCCGATCGCGGCAGACGCCGAGGGGTCGGGGAGACGACGCAGCACGCCGCCATTGCGGAGCGACGCCACCTCAGCGCGGATCTGAGCCACCTCGGCGCGCGGCTGGCTCAACTGCGCCTGAAGCGTGGCAGCGAAACTCGCCCCACCCGTAGGCGCGGGCGGCGATGCCACAGGAGACACGGGTTGCGGCGCACCGACGGCGCCGATCGGGTCGATCGCCACACGACCTCCGAAGTCACTTCGAGGTCAGGCTAACGGCGACACGCGCGGCACCCGTATCGGGAGTTCCCCCGGGGTGCCCGGCCGAGCCCCCCGATGTGCGGGCGGAGCGGGGCTACTGGCCGAGTTCGGCGATCGCGCGGTACTTCCCGCTGAAGAACAGCAGCGGGTCCACCTCGGGCCGCTCACTGTGGATCGCCTCGACCCGTCCGATGACGATCGTGTGGTCGCCACCGTCATACCGCTCGGACACGTGGCACTCCACGGCCGCGAGCGCCCCATCCATCAGCGGCGACGCGGTCAGGCCATCGCAATAGGCGAATCCCCCGAGCGTCGCCGAGGCGTCACTGTGGCGGGCGAAGAAGTCGGCCATCGGCTGCTGGTCGGCGGCGAGGATGTTCACCGCGAACGACTCTGCGACCTCGAAGAACGGATGCATCGTCGCGCTGCGGTCGATGCAGACGAGGAGCATCGGCGGGTGCAGGGACAGCGAGGCCACCGCATTGGCGGTCATGCCGCGTCGCTCGTTCCCAACCTTCAGCGTGATCACGGTGACGCCGGTGGCGAAGCGTCCCATCACGTTGCGGAACTCGCGCGAATCGATGATCTGCTCCTGCATCGAGACCTCCCGCGCTCACGGTCGAGGGGTGAGCGATGCGGATGGTAGCAGGGGCGGCGCGGCTCGGTGGCCCGACTACGCCAGTCGCTGGAATGCGAGCGCACCCACGTCGCGCAACGCGGCGGCCATCTCGGCCCACCGCCGCTGCACCGCCGCGGCAGACGGGCGGCCCTTCACGTCGGCCGCCGCGTCGAGAATCGCGGCGACCGGACGTCGCCCATCGATACCGGCAAGCAGGGCACGCGTCAGCGGGTCACCGCCGAGCGCGACATCTCGCTCGTCCCCGAAGGAGAACCGCAACTGGTCGCCCGGACGCTGGAGAGCGGGCGCCAGCTTCTCCCCGAAGCCCCACGCCGACCAGACCGGCACCGCCTCCGGATCCGCGCTCGCGAGCGGCGAAACCGGAGCTGCGTCGCTCGCGACGGCGTAGAACTCGTGCTTCGCCATCGCGCCGTGCAGCAGCTCGGCGACCGCATGGCGCTGCGCCTCGGGAAGTTCGTTCGTCCGCCCGTCACGCAGGTACGTCGAGGGGTCATACCAGCGGGGCACGCTGAATTCCTGCAACCGGAGGTCGGCACCCTCGAGCCAGTCGTAGATCTCGGGCACGGTGTAGGCGCGATCCTGCGTGTGGAGCAGCAGGTCATACGCACCCGCGTCCGACGTGATCTCGTCGCGGAACAGCGGGGTGCTCAGCAGCGCCCCCAGGGCGCGGTGCGTGCGAGGCAGCGACGCGATCGTGGAACGGAGGATGCGCAGCCGCTCGGCAGGCTCGAGGCTGCGCGGCGCGAGGTGACGCAGGAGCGCCTGCATCTCGTACACCGGCTCGCGCCCATACCGCGCATAGACCATCACGCCCATCCCGCCGTCGGGCTTGAGCACGCTGCGCAGCGCGCGGAGCCCAGCATCCGGCGAGTCGAGATGGTGCAGGACGCCCGTCGTGACGATGAAGTCGAATGGGCCGAGGCCCAGCGCCGAGGCATCCTCCAGCGAAGCCTGCACGAAGCGCACGTGATCGAGGCCGCGCAACTCCGCCCGACGGCGCGCGATCCCGAGCGACGTGGACGAGAAGTCCAGCGCCGTCACCGATGCGCCCGTCCCACGCAACTGCTCTGCGAGGAAGATCGTGTTGTCACCGGTGCCGCATCCGGCGTCGAGCACGCTGAACGCCGCATCGATCTGGCGTCGCCCACCCCAGACGGCCTCCAGGATGCGCGGAAGCTCGACGATCGCGGGCTGTCGCAGTTCCTCGAGCTCGCGCTCTGGGTCGCGAGGCGGGTACGGAAGCACCTCGTACTGCTGTCGCACGGCGGCAAGCACGGCCATCTGACGCTCCTCAGCGTTGCACATCGAATGTGCCGCACCGCGCCGCATCCCGCATCGGGGGATCTCCCCGCATCGGTCAGAGATGCGCGAACGGGCCCTCACCATCCGGTGAGGGCCCGAGGCCCTGCGCGACTGACGACTGGAACGGCTAGCCGTTCTTCAGCAGCGTCAGCACGGCCTGTGGGGCGCTGTTCGCCTGGGCCAGCACGGAGATGCCGGCCTGCTGCATGATCTGCTGCGTCACCATCTGCGAGGACACCTTCGCGATGTCGGCATCAGCGAGCTGCGACTGCGCGGCGGTCATGTTCTGCACCGTCACACCGCCCGAGGTCACCGCGGACGCGAGCTGGTTCTGGCTCGCACCGAGCTGAGCACGGAACGTGGACACCTGGCTGATGGCGGAGTCGATCGCCTGGAGGAGCGTGTCCGCCTTCGTCGCGGTCGAGACTGCGGCGTTCGACGAGATGAGCGTTGCCAGGTCGTTGCCGCCGCCGTTGCCGAGAGCCGAGGACGACATGTCGATGAAGGACATCGAGATGTTGTCCCCGACCTGGTCGCCTACGCGCCAGGTCGCCGCACCGGTCGCCGCCGTGTCGATCGTCGTCGTGTCGAACGCGGTGGCGATGGCGGCCGCACCGACGTTGCCGGCGGTGTTGTCGTGCGACAGGTTGATCGTCACGCCGAGGTGGCTGAACGACAGCGCCTGCGTCGCGTTCTGCCCCATCGCGCCGACGGCGATGGTCTCGGACTGCGTGACCGAGCCGGTGGTCTCCGAGAGCGTCAGGTTCGTGCCGGACGCCGAGAGCGTGTAGGTCGTGCCGCCCATGGCGTGGCCGACATCGATCGACGAGACGGTCACGTTCGCGCTGTTCGCGGTGGCGGTGACCGCGTTGGCGGTCCCGGTCCCAGCGTCGGTCACGGCAAGGGAGCCGTTGAGCAGGTGCAGACCGTTGAACGTGGTCTTGCCGGCGATGTTGTCCATCTGCGAGCGGAGCGCCGTCATCTCCTCGCCGATGGCCACGCGGTCCGTCGACGACAGAGTGCTGTTGCCGGCCTGGACGGTCAGCTCGCGCAGGCGCTGGAGGATGCTCGTCTCTTCGGCGAGCGCGCCTTCAGCAGTCTGCACCATGGAGATGCCGTCCTGCGCGTTGTTGAGGCCCTGGCTCAGGCCGTTGATCTGGGACTTCATCCGCTCGCTGATCGCAAGACCGGCGGCATCGTCCGCCGCGCGGTTGATGCGCAGACCGGACGACATCTGCTCCAGCGTGTGGTTCATCTTGTCGTTGGTCATCGACAAGTTCCGCTCGGCGTTCATCGCCGCGACATTCGTGTTGATGATGATGGTCATGGTTGCAGGGCCTCCTCAGAACCGTGGTCGCTCCGCCCTCGCCCTCGCGCGTCTGAATCGCGTCCGGGTCGTTTCCTTGCGGGGCTCACGGAGATGTTCGGGAGGGCGGGCGGCGCGCTTACTCGGGGCGCCACTGATTCGCGGGCGGGCGTTCCCCTACGGACGACAAGAGGCCCCGCCTTGCGGCGGGGCCTCCTGACCGACCCGAGGGCCGGCTCATGCTGCGCGGGCTATTAGCCCTTGAGGAGCGAGAGCACCGCCTGCGGGGCGCTGTTCGCCTGCGCCAGGACGGAGATGCCGGCCTGCTGCATGATCTGCTGCGTCACCATCTGCGACGACACCTTCGCGATGTCGGCGTCGGCCAGCTGCGACTGCGCGGCGCTGAGGTTCTGGACCGCAACGCTGCCCGAGTTCACCGCCGAGTTGATCTGGTTCTGGCTCGCACCAAGCTGGGACCGGAAGGTCGACACCTGGCCAATGGCCGCGTCGATCGACTGGAGCAGCGTGTCCGCCTTCGTCGTGGTCGAAACCGCGGCGTTGGAGGCGATCAGCGTGTTGAGCTTCGAACCGTTGCCGAGCGCGCTCGAGCGCATGTCCGCGAACGACAGCGAGATGTTGTCGCCCACGTTGGCGCCCACGCGCCAGGTCGCGCTCGTGGTGGCCGACGTGTTGACGGTCGTGGTGTCGAACCCGGAGGCGATGGCCGCCGCGCCCACGTTGCCGGCCGCGTTGTCGTGCGACAGGTTGATCGTGACGCCGAGGTTCGAGAACGAGAGCGCCTGGGTGGCGTTCTGGCCCATCGCGCTGACCGCGATGGTCTCGGACTTCGTCACGGAACCGGTCGTCACGGACAGCTTCAGGTTGGTACCACCGGACACCGCCAGGGTGTAGGTGGAGTTGCCCTCGGCGTGCCCGACGTCGATCGACGACACCGTGACGTGCGCGCTGTTCGCGACCACGTCCACCGCGTTCGCCGTGCCGGTGCCCGCGTCGGTCACCGCCAGCGACCCGTTCAGCAGGTTCTGCCCGTTGAACGTGGTCTGCGACGCGATGTTGTCGATCTGCGAACGAAGGGCCGTGAGCTCCTCGCCGATCGCGGTGCGGTCGGTGGACGAGAGCGTGCTGTTACCAGCCTGCACCGTCAGCTCGCGCATGCGCTGCAGGATGTTCGTCGTCTCGGACAGGCCACCTTCAGCGGTCTGCACCATCGAGACGCCGTTCTGAGCGTTGCTCAGGCCCTGCTGCATGCCGCTGATCTGCGACTTCATCCGCTCGCTGATGGCGAGACCGGCCGCGTCGTCGGCGGCGCGGTTGATGCGCAGACCGGACGACATCTGCTCGAGCGTCTTGCCCATCTTGTCGCTCGTCATCGACAGGTTGCGCTGGGCGTTCATGGACGCAATGTTGTGGTTGATGATCAGTGCCATGGTCGGGTGGCCTCCTTGAGCCTTGTTTTGCTTGCCGACATCCTTGTCGGGCTTGATGTTCGGAACGTCTGCCGTTCATGACCGGTAGCCGCGTCCTCTGGCATCATCGGCACGCCTCAGCCCGTCCCTTAGGGGTTTCCCCGCCGAATTTCCTCGGGTAACCCTCCCGAGGGCGGCGTCGCCTGCCGAGTGAGGGATTTCCCCACCCCACATCCTCGGAAACCCGGATGGGTGCGAGCAGGGGTTCCGCCTAGCCTGCCCGCATGGAGCAGACCGCCGACCGCGTCGCTATCTACGGCTGGGACGAGACTGCCCGCCCGCAGCTCGAAGCTCTCGAGCGCGTCGCCGGGCTGCGTGCCATCGCGGTGGGCGACCGCCGGCCGGCCGCGCTGGTGCGCGCGCGCACGGCAACGGGGCTCCCCTGCTATCAGCACGTGCTCGAGATGCTGCGCAGCGCCGAATACGACGCGGCGCTCATCAACAGCGCCGAGGGCGGAGCACAGGCCGCCCAGGCCGCCGCCGCGCGTGGGGCGGCGTTGCTGCTGATCGGACCGCAGGCCGACGCCTCGACCCTGATGGAGGCCGCCGAGGCAGCACTGCGATACCGCGTCCCGCTGACCGTGCTGCGGCCTCGGCTCCAGCAGGCCGGGTTAGCCTTCACCCTCCGGCTTGCCGGCGCGGATCCGGGCTGGCGCCCGCAGTACCTCGACATCGCGATGGCCGGCCCCGCGGGGGCACTCTCCCTCCTCCGCGACGCTGTCGCGATCGCGGCACGGCTCACGACCGACACACCGACCCAGGTGGTCAGCTCCTACTTCGGCGACGACGAAGAGGACGCCACGGCCTTCGTCGTGCAGCTCCGCTACGCCGACGGCCGCCTCACGAGTCTCCGTACGCGGGAGGCACCCGAGACGCACCTGTCACTCTTCGCGGACACCAACCTCGGCACGCTGGAGCTCAGTCACGCACGGGCCGAATCGATGCTGGCCATGGCCATCCGCAACGGGCGTCGCGAGACCTCCACGCTGCCGGACGGGGACACGCTCGCGCTGGAGGCGGAACGGGCACGCACCGCCACCGGTGCGATCGCCACTGACGCGCTTTTCGCGCCACGCGAAAGCGCCATTCTGCAGGCGATCGAGCTGTCGAGTACAAATGGCTACGTCGTCAGCGTGCAGCAGCGCTCGAGCCGCGCGAACCTGCAGCTCGTCGAGTCCGGGACGCAGGCGCCGACGCCGCGCGCCGGTCGCATCCGACTGATCGGCGGCTAGCCGACCGCAGACCCCGGCGAGGGTTCGCGCCTAGACCTCGTGGACGGGGAGCGGGGATTGCGCGCCGACGGTGCCCGGTTCCGGGCCTGCCCCGCCGGCCGACGGCGCGAAACGCCACCACAGCCGCATCGCGTCCCGGAGCGCCTCGACCTGGGCGACCGCGTCACCGGTCGACACGCAGCGCTCCAGGTGCTGGTCGAGCACGACCGCACCGACCGTGTCGATGCTGGATCGCACGGCCATCAGCTGCGTGACGACGTCCTCGCAGGTGCGGTCCGCATCGAGCATCCGGGCGATGCCGCGGACCTGTCCCTCGATGCGCCGGAGGCGTGCAATCAACTGCTCGTTGGAGTCGGTCGTCATGTCGCTATCGTATTCCGCCCGAGGTGGCTTGACATACCCGGTGGGGGTATGAGAATCTTCTCGTGCGGCAGGATGGCTGTCAACCGGGTGCGCCTACGACGTATGCTCCCGCGGTTGAACCCCTCCCCCCGACCGGCATCGCGCCGGCAATCCGGCGCAGCAGCGCCGACGGTGACGATGAGCAACACAGGAAGGACTCAAGAGATGGCCCACCCGACGGACACCTCGGACGCGACGTTCGAGGCGGATGTACTGCAGAACGACCAGCCCGTGCTCGTGGACTTCTGGGCACCCTGGTGCGGTCCCTGCCGCATGGTCGCCCCGGTCGTCGAGGAGCTCTCCAACGACTACGACGGTCGCGTGAAGTTCGTGAAGCTGAACACGGACGAGAACCCCGGCGTCGCCTCGAAGTACGGCATTCGCTCGATCCCGACGCTGCTCATCTTCAAGGGCGGCGAGCTCAAGGGTCAGGTCGTCGGGTTCCGCCCGAAGAGCGACCTTGCGAAGCACCTGGAGTCGGCGCTCGCGTAAGCGACCCGGCGCACAGATCGAACAGGGGCGGCCATTGGCCGCCCCTGTTGCGTGTCCGGTCGATGCACCCTCGCGCTACGTGAGCCGATCGAGCACCGCACGCGTCGCAGGCCCGGCCTGCGCGCGCACGGCATCGAGGTCAGCACGGGTGTCGACGTCGACGCGCATCGAGGCGTAGCGCGCTTCGACGAAGCGCACGTGCGCGCGCAGCGCCGCCGTGCGGTGCAGCGCTGCGGACTCCGGCCCGAAGGCCGGGGCGATCGCGTCGAGGGGACGCAGGCCGAGTGCTGCCGTGCCGCCGTCCTCGAGAGGCACGAGGAGCACTCCGGCCTCCTCGATCTGGGTAAGTGCATCGGCCACATCGCCGCTGCGCAGTTGCGGGATGTCGCCCGGGAGGATCAGCCCCGCCCCCGCCCGGCCCTCGAGCCGTTCGAGCGCGAACACAGCGGCCGCGCGATAGCCCACGCCCGCGTCCCGCAGCACCTCGGCACCGTGGGTTCGCGCCACTTCGTCGTACGCGGTGTCCGCGCTCACAACGACGACCAGCCCGGCGTGCGCGCCGCGCACCGCGGTGAGCACATCGTCCAGCATCGCCAGCACGAGTGCCTCGCGCAGTTCGTCGGGGATGTCCGCGCTCAGGCGGCTCTTCGCGCGCGCCGCCTGCTGCACGGCGATCACGACCGCGACATCCGTGCGTCCGTCGTGCCGGGTCATGCCATCGACGCCGAGAGCGTCGCGACCAGCGAGGCCGCGACGCGTGCCCGGCCGGCTTCCCCGACCATCATCGTGTCGAACGCGATCGCATCCATACCGAGCGCCTGCACTTCCGGCACGAGCGACGCATCCACGGCATCGAGGATGAACGTGTCGATGAGCCCCGCATACATGCGCGCCACGCCCAGGGCAGACACCTCGTGCCCGAGCGCGCGAAGCATCTCGGCCGCTGGCCCCTTCACGGCTTCCCCGCCCACGATCGGGGAGATCGCGACGCGGCGCGCGCGTGTGTGTGCGATCGCGTCTCGTACCCCCGGGACGTCCAGGACCGGCGCGATGGAGACGAACGGATTGCTGGGCGCGATCACCAGTGCGTCGCACTCGGCGATCGCCTCAAGGACGCCGGGCGCCGGCCGCGTGTCCTCTACGCCGGGGAAGGCGAAGCCCGTAACCGTGTCCGCGGCGCGGTGTTGCACGAAGTAGACCTGAAACGGGAGGTCGCCCTCCGCGGTCTGCACGATCGTCGGGTGCGGGTCGTCGGTTACCGGCAGCACCGTCGTCCGCAGCCCACGCCCCGCCGTGAGCGCCGCCGTCGCCTCGGACAGCGTGCCGCCCGCCCGCAGCACGCTCGTGCGCCGCAGATGCGTTGCGAGGTCGAGGTCGCCGATCGTGAACCACGCGTCGCCGCCAAGGTCCCGCAGCGCCTCCAACGTGCGCGTGGTGTCGCCACGGACGCCCCAGCCCCACTCGCCCTCGATCCCCGCGAGCGTGTAGATGACGGAGTCGATGTCGGGCGAGATGTGGAGCCCGTTCCACTCGAGGTCATCACCGACGTTGCAGATCGCTGTGATCTGCTCGGGGTCGGCGACAGCGGCGAGCCCGCCGAGCAGACGCGCCGCCCCGATGCCGCCAGCAAGCACGGTGAACTTCATCGACGGATCGTAGCGTGTGGCGAGCGGAGTTCGAGACGCTCGCTACGCCACGCGTTCAGCTCGGACGACCGTCCGGCTGGTGTACTCGTGCGCCTTGGAATCGAAGTTGCCGCCGCAGGTGAAGAGGGTCACGGTGTCCTTCTTCACGTTGCCGCTCCAGATCGTGTTCCAGTCGGTATTGCCGCTGGACGGCAGTTCCTTCACGGACACCACCGCGTACTTCAGCGTCGTGCCGCCGGCGATCGTGATCTCGACCCCGTCGCCCACACGCAGCTTATCGAGCGCCCAGAACACGGCCGGCCCGATGTACTGCGCGCCACCGGCATACGGAATCGGCCGGTTCAGGTCCACGTGCCCGCCGAAGATCGCGTTGTGCCCGGCGCCTGGCACGCCGCCGAGGCCGGGCCACTTCGACATGTCGTAGTACGCCACGTCCGTGGGGCCGCTGGGGTCCGGCATCGCGGCGCCCGGCGCACCATCGACGAGCCGGTAGGTGAGCGGAGCGTTGACGGAGATCGCGGGGATGCTGATGCGCCCGTAGGTCGCGTCCGGCGGATTCCCGTGCGCCTTCGTAAAGGCGATGACGCTATCCGCCACCCGGCCCGGAGGCGCGGCCGCACTCTGCTTCGACGCCGACGGCGCGACGCCGAGGTTCCCGAAGGTGACGAAGGACGTGAGGGCGGTCAGCGAGATGCCGTCCGCTGTGAGGCTCCCGGTCGCCACGAGGACAGCCGCGAGCAACGAGGAGGCGCCGACGACGCCGAACAAGATGAGCTGTATCCGTCGAGCGGTGCGCGAACCCATAAGCGTGCGACCTGTGCCCTTCCCCCCGCACAACCATCGTAGGCACGAGTTCGGGTAATCGCTTCACGCGCTGCGACGGACACATCACATCTGTGTCGACGCCGCAGTGCGGCGAGGCTCAGGCCTCGCGGACGACGGCAGCGAGGGCCGCCAGCATGCCCTCCTCGGCCGCTCGATGCGCCGAGCGGATCGAGCTGGCGACCGCCTGCTCGTCGCTGCGCCCGTGGCCGATCAGGACGACCCCATTCACGCCCAGGAGCGGCGCGGCCCCGTACTGCCGATAGTCGAGCCGCGCGCGCACCCCGCGGAGCGAGGGCAGCAGCAGCGCGCCGCCGAGCCGCCCGAGGAACGACGCCCGCGCGGCATCGCGCACGGAGTTGAACAGCAACTGCACGAGGCCCTCAGCGAGCTTCAGCGCGACGTTACCGGTAAAGCCGTCCGTCACGATGACGTCGGCCTGTCCGCTGACGAGGTCACGGCTCTCGATGTTGCCGATGAACCGCAGGTCCGTCGCCGCCGCGAGCAACTGGTGGGTCTCGATGACCAGGCTGGACCCCTTCGACGGCTCCTCGCCGATCGACAGCAACGCGATCCGAGGCGTCGCGACGGCGTACATCGCGTGCATGTACGCGGATCCGAGGCGCGCGAACTGGAGGAGTTGCGACGCGCGCGCATCGGCGTTCGCGCCCACGTCGAGCAGCAACACGCCGTGCGGCCCGCCCGGCAAGACAGCGCCCAGCGCCGGACGCTCAACGCCCCGCAGCCGACCGAGCACGACCAGCGCGGTCGCCATCATCGCGCCGGTGTTGCCGATGGAGACGAGCGCCTGCGCCCGCCCGGACTTCACGAGTTCCGCACCGACGTACATCGAGGTCTCGCGATGCGTTCGCACACCCGCCGCGCCCTTGTCGCCCATCTCGACCACGTCCGGCGCATGGACGACGGAGATGCGCGCCGGGACGGGGCCGCGCCGCGCGATCTCCGCGCGCAGCACCGTCTCGTCGCCCACGAGCGCGACGTCGAAGCCTTCAGCGGCAGCGAGGAGTGCACCACCCACGGTGGCGGCGGGACCGAGGTCGCCGCCCATCGCATCCAGCGCGATCACCGTCATGGGATGACGGCGAACCCGTAGGGCGGCTTCGGAGCCGACTCGTGCTGGAGCAGGACGACGAGGCGCTCCGCGTAGTCATCGAACGGCGTGAACTCGTAGTCGCCGAAGGCGGCGACCACGCGCAGCCCGGCGAGGCGGGCCGCCAGCGCGAGCTCGGCGAGGGTGATCGTGCGGAAGGTGAAGTTGGCGGTGATCCGCTTCAGGGCGCCGTTTCGGGCTGCCACGTCGAAGTGCCAGGTGATCTCCTTGTAGCCATCGGAAGGGTGCGCCTGGATCGCGACCGTCTTGGAGACCTGCCCACCGTCACCCCACGGCTTCGTCCAGTGCTCGACCAGCGGCTGGGGCGTCGGGTCGAAGTCGTCGCGGTGCGGCGCTTCGATGTCCACCGCGGCGACGCCGTCCTCCGCGAGATGGCGCGCGACGTTCGCGATCGCTGCGGCGACGTCCTCGGAGGTCGCGAGGTGCTGCAGGCCACCCAGGGGAATGGAGACCAGCGGAAAGCGCTGCTTCAGGTCCAGGGTGCGCATGTCGCCCCGACGAAGGGTCAGCCCGGGACGCCGGCCGATGCGCTTCCGCGCGACCGTGAGCATGGCAGCGTTGATGTCGACACCCGTCACGTGCAGCCCGGACTCGACGAGCGGCACCGCCACGCGACCCGTCCCGCAGCCCAGCTCGAGGATGCCGTCGCCGTGGTATTCGGCGAGCGAGCGGTAGAAGGAAGCGTCGTCGTCGTAGTCCTCGAAGTCGAGGTCGTAGAACGGCGCGATCGCAGTGAAGGGGTCAGTGGAGGGGCTCACGCCCTCGATGCTAGTCGAAGGGCGGGGAGGGGGCGAGGGCACCCGACCAAGCCTCCACCACAGAGTCGATGGGCTCGATCCTCGGTTGAGCGCGACTAGGGCCAGTCGAACTCGGTGTAGCCGTAGGCATATCCCGGGTTGCCGACGTCCGTTCGCTGCAGCGTCAACGCCACGCATTGACCGCTGACACGAGCATTGGGTGGCAGCGTAAGGCTGAAATGGAAATTCCCAAGCGCATCGGCTTCGCCACTGCCCGGCAACGCGTTGTAGATTCGATTCGCGTCACTATCGAAACGCACGCTGAAGAACGCGCGAAGTGGTGAGGATACGGGCCCGGGTCCAACGAGTCCCGTGCCAGTGAGTTCCACGACTTCACCCGATCTGGGAGGCCCGTTGCTGACCGTGATCGGCACGGCATCAGTCGGGAGCGGATACCGAGGTAACAAAGCGCACGCTCGTGGGCTGAGAACGTTCCCGGCAATGATGGCCATCGTCAGTGCTATTTCGCCTGGTGGCCCCCCAACACGTGAGGCGCTCACCGCATAGCAGGTCTCGCGCCCCATCACGGGCATGATCACGCTTCCGCTAAGACGCCCGTCCAGGCCCGCACGGGCCACCGTTCCCAGGTTGACTCCGGCGAAATCGGTCTGCGGGATCCCAAGATGCAGGGCGTAATCGCCTGGCGGCACACCGACCGCAGTGAGTTGGACGACTTCGCCGGCTCGAGGCATAGCGGGAGACAGCACCAGCCGGCTGGCCGTCGGAATGCTTCGCAACAAAGAGTCCGCGTGATCGCGGCACTCGGTCTGTAAATCGCGGGCTGCCGGCGGATTCGGCAGTGCGGTCGCTGCGGGCGACGCGTCGCTGGCGGGAGGCTGGGGTCGCTCCCCGGGGGCGATCGGGCGGAGCGCCGGGGGAACCGATGAACCGCCCTGTCCTGGCAAGGCTGGTTGATCGAGCGCCGCTCCGCAAGCAGCGACGAGTCCACAGACCCACATCGTTCCTGCCACGAGCAACCGGCATTTCACACCCGGACTCTAACTCGCACCGTGCCATTTCGGAGCAGCGGATCAAGGCGCCCCCACCGGCGAGCGCCCACCGCCCCTGCCGATTACGATTGCGCGCACGAGGCGCCCCCACCACGGGCGCTATCCCCGCGGGAGACGACCGTGACCGACACGCTCGCCCGGCACGCCCCCGGCCCCGCCGGGGCCACCCCGGAAGTCCGTGTCCGCGAGTCCCGCGACTGGCGCGAGATTGAGCGCCGGCTGGCCGACGACCGCCCGTTCGCCGCGTATGCCCTCGGCCACCTCGAATGGGGCCTCTTCGAGTGGGCCCGCTTCTGGATCGCGGAAGGCCCCGACGGGATCGCCGTGGTCATGCACGGGCAGGCCCTGGGCGCCACCACGGTCACCGTTGGCGCGCCGAGCGGGGTCGAGGCCATCGTGTCCCTCCACCCGGGGCCGCGGCGTTCTTATCTCTCGACGGCCTCCCCAGAGCACATTCCGGCGCTTCGCCGGGCCTACCAGGTGACCGACACCCTCAGCATGAACCGGATGTCCGTCACCGCCGCCACCTTCCGCCCCGTCGGCAGCCAGGTTCGGCGCATGCGGGGTCGCGACGCGTGGAAGATCAATGCCCTCTACGCGACCGAGGGCGGGCCCAGCCACTACACGCCCGAATCCATCGAGCGGGCGGTCTACTACGGCATCTTCGACGGCGACCGACTGGCCTCGGTGGCGGGCACCCACATCGTGGCCCCGAATCAGGGGATCGCCATCGTCGGGAACGTCTTCACGGACGCCGCCTACCGCGGCCGGGGCCTCGCCACGCGGGTGACCTCCGCGGTCACCGAGGAGCTCCTCGAGCGGGGATGCGCCGAGGTGGCGCTGACGGTTGATCCCATGAACGCCCCGGCGCTCGCGGCCTACACGCGGCTCGGGTACCGTCGAGGTTCCCCCGTCGTCGAGGCGCGCATCCAGCGACGCGATTTCCTCGGCATCGGCCCTGCCCTGCGCCGCCGAGAGGCGCGGGGACGCGGCGCGCGCTACGGCGCGGCCTTCGAGGTGGTCGACGCGTGGAGTGGCGTCGGGGGGTTCGACGATATGCGTGCGGACGACGATCCGCGAGAGGATTGGGCATGACGACGACTCAGTACGACATTCGCGACGCGGGTCTCGCGCGCGACGGCGTGGCGCGCATCGAGTGGGCCGCCCGCGAGATGCCGGTCGTGCGCATCATCCGCGACCGCTTCGCGGCGACGAAGCCGCTGGCTGGCATCCGCATCGCGGCGTGCCTCCACGTCACCTCGGAGACCGCGAACCTGATGCTCGCGCTCAAGGACGGCGGCGCCGATGTGCGCCTGGCAGCCTCCAACCCCCTGTCGACGCAGGACGAGGTCGCAGCC
>CAIXBH010000251.1 GCA_903917615.1 uncultured Chloroflexota bacterium
AGCGTCGAGCGGCTGCTGAACCCCGACCAGGTGGACGACCACCTGGCGGAAGAGGCCGTCGCGGACCTGTACACGAAGGCACCGCAGGACCAGGGCGCCCTGATCGCCTGGTGGCACCTCAAGATGGCGCTCACGCGCCGCCCGCTCCTCGAGAAGCTCACCTACTACTGGCACGACCACTGGGCGACGGGCATCCGCAAGGTGAACAACCCGTCGTTCATGCTCGTCCAGAACGAGACCATCCGCGCCGGCGCACTCGGGAAGTTCCGTGACCTCGCCCTTGCGATGACGCGCGACCCCGCCATGATGGTGTGGCTCGACAACCGCGACAACGTCGCGAAGGCGCCGAACGAGAACTACGCCCGCGAGCTCATGGAGCTCTTCGCGCTCGGGCGGGACGTCGTCTACACCCAGACGGACGTGAAGGAGGCGGCGCGCGCGCTCACGGGCTGGCGCTTCACCGCTGCGAAGCAGAACCCCGACGACAAGTTCCCGGTCGCGACCGGTATCGCGCTCGCCCCGCGGCTGCACGACGACGGGAACAAGACCGTCCTCGGCAAGACCGGCAAATGGGGCGACACGGACGTTGTCTCGATCGTGACCGCCCGACCCGAATCGGCCGCCTACCTTGGCCGACGGCTCTGGCAGTTCTTCGCCGTGCCGGACCCCACAGATGAGATGGTCGCGCGCACGACGAAGGCCTACTTCGACCGCGACACGTCGGTCCGCGACATGCTCCGCGTGATCCTGACATCGGAGGAGATGTACTCCGAGGCCGCCTACCGCTGGCGCATCAAGAGCCCGGTGGAGTACGTGACGCACACCATGCGCGCGCTGGGACTCGGGCAGCGGGCGGGCCAGGCCGTGCGAGACACGCGGTCGATGGGGCAGGTGCTCTTCGACCCGCCGAGCCCGGCGGGCTGGGACTGGGACGAGGCGTGGGTGAACTCCAACACGCTGCTGGCCCGCGCCAATTTCGTGAACAACGTCACGCAGCGCGGACGCCCGGGCCAGACCGTCGACGTCGCGGCGCTGCTGACGGCACGCGGTGCGACCGGCAGTGCGGCGGCCGCCGTCGATGCGGTCCTCGACCTGGTGGTGGGCGGCGACGTGGACGATGCGACACGCAGCCTGCTCATCGAGCACATCGGTGGGGCCTACCACTTCGACTTCGCGCAGGCGAACCGAACCGGCGCTCTGCAGGGGCTCATGTACCTCGCGCTGACGATGCCCGTCGCGCACCTGGCCTAGGGACGAGGAGACCGCGATGCGAGTTGCTCCCGAGAACGAGACCTTCCTCGACCGCCCGGTCGACCGACGCACCCTGATCCGCCGCGGCATCGCCTTCGTCGGCGCCTCGGCACTGGTCCCGCCGGCGTTCTTCCGCGCCGTCTTCGACGAACACTCCGCGAGCGCGGCGAGCGCGGCCGAGTTGCCGCCCGCCCGACGCAAGGTGCTGGTGGTGCTGCAGATGGCCGGCGGCAACGACGGCCTGAACACCGTCATCCCGGTGGGTGATCGCGCCTACTACGACGCGCGTCCCGGGCTCGCCATCAACCCGGAGGCGGCGCTGCCGCTCGAGCGCGGGTTGGCCTTCAACCCGAAGATGACCGGCATGAAGGCCCTCTACGACCGCGGCCAGATGGGCGTGGTCCTCGGCGTTGGCTACCCCGACCCGAACCGCTCCCACTTCCGTTCGATGGACATCTGGCACAGCGCCTCGTTCGCGGAGCACTCGGAGACCGGCTGGCTGGGCCGGCTGCTGGACGCCACGAAGCACGAACAGGACTCGCTCTGGCGCGCGGCGAACATCGGCGCAGAGATGCCCGGCTCCCTGGCGAGCAAGGCGGCGTTCGTACCGTCGCTGGGCTCGGTGCCGGGTTATGTCTTGCAGACGGACCAGCGCTTCCCCGCGGAGGGCACGAAGCGGACGCAGGACTTCGTCCAGCTCTACGCCCGCCAGTCGGAGGCGCTCGCGAAGCAGGCCGCCTACGGCGGGCAGCTCGCGTTCCTGTCCAAGACGGGACTCGACGCATACCAGTCCACCGTCGACCTGCACCAGGCGGTCACCGAGTACAAGCCGCAGGCGACCTACCCGGACACCCCCCTCGCTTCGGCATTCATGACCGCAGCCGAGCTCATCACGAGCACGAACCTCGCAACCGCCGTCTGCTACGTCACCACGGGGGGGTTCGACACCCACTCGGGCCAGACGAGGACGCAGAACGCGCTGCTGGGCACGGTCTCGGACGCGCTCCTCGCCTTCTACGACGACCTGAACGCGCAGGGCCTCGGCGACTCGGTGTCTACGATGGTCTGGACCGAGTTCGGCCGGCGCGTGAAGGAGAACGGCTCGTCCGGCACCGACCACGGCACGGCGGGGCCCATGTTCGTCGTGGGCGGCGGGGTGAAGCCGGGACTGTTCGGCGAGCAGCCCCCGGTGGGGTCGACGGACTCGAACGGCGACCTGAAGTTCAGCACCGACTTCCGGTCGGTCTACGCCTCGGTCATCGCCCAGCGCTTCGGCATCGACCCGAAGGATGTGCTCGGTGCGTCGTTCCCCACCCTCCCGCTGTTTGCCTGACCGTCGGGGGGCGAACGTCCCCTATCGCGTGAGGGCGTGAGGCGTATATTGAGGCCCCCTCACGGAATTGTTGGGAGCCTACATGACCACAACCGAGACCGAGCGGAGCGCTAGCCGGATCAGCACGGGCGGCGGCTACCAGTTGCTCCTGCGACTCAAGTTCCCGAACCGCCGCGGCATGCACGGCCGCATTTCCACCGTCCTTGGCGACCACGGCGCGGACATCCTCGACATCGACATCGTCGAGGCGGACGCGAACATCATGGTGCGTGACTTCATCCTCGTCTGCGAGGGCGAGGTACAGGCGCGCGAGATCGTCGCCGCCATTCAGGCGATCCCCGACGTCGAGATCGAGATGGCGTCCGACCGCACCTTCCAGTTGCACCGCCGCGGCAAGATCCAGGTGCAGAACAAGGTCAACATCCGCACGAACGCGGAACTCGCCCACGTCTACACCCCGGGCGTCGGTCGCGTGTCGATGGCGATCCACGACAACCCCGACGCGGTCTGGGCGCTGACCATCAAGCCCAACGCGGTCGCCATCGTCTCCGACGGCACCGCGGTGCTTGGCCTCGGCGACATCGGCCCGGAGGCCGCGATGCCGGTCATGGAGGGCAAGTCCATGCTCTTCAAGTCCTTCGGCAACATCGACGCGTGGCCGCTCTGCCTCGACACGAAGGACCCCGAGGAGATCATCAAGATCTGCAAGGCGATCGCGCCGAGCTTCGGCGGCATCCTGCTCGAGGACATCTCGGCCCCGCGCTGCTTCGAGATCGAGGACCGGCTGCGCGCCGAGCTCGACATCCCCGTCTTCCACGATGACCAGCACGGCACGGCTGTCGTCGTGCTCGCGGGCCTGATGAACGCGCTGAAGATCGTGAACAAGCGCCCGGAGGACCTGAAGATCTGCGTCCTCGGCGTCGGCGCCTCCGGCGTCGCCTGCTCGAAGATCATCATGAACTTCGGCGCGAAGAACGTGATCGGCTTCGACCGCGAGGGCGCGGTCTACGCCGGTCGCAAGAACCACATGAACGAGGCCAAGGAGTGGTTCGCGGACCACACCAACCCGGAGGGCTTCGACGGTACCATCGAGGAGGCGCTCGAAGGCGCGGACATGTTCCTCGGCCTCTCGGGCCCGGGCCTGTTCAAGCCGGAATGGGCGAAGAAGATGGCGAAGGACGCGATCATCTTCGCGCTGGCCAACCCGATCCCGGAGGTCATGCCGTCCGAGGTGCAGGGCATGGCCCGCGTCATCGCGACCGGCCGCTCGGACTTCCCCAACCAGATCAACAACGTGCTTTGCTTCCCGGGCCTGTTCCGGGGCGCGCTCGACGCGGGCGCCAAGCAGATCACCGAGGAGATGAAGATCGTCGCCGCCCGCGCCATCGCGGAGACGATCCCGGACAACCTGCTCACGGAGGACTACATCCTCCCCTCCCCGTTCAACGAGGAGGTCGCGCAGCGGGTCGCCGCCGCGGTCGCCG
>CAIXBH010000252.1 GCA_903917615.1 uncultured Chloroflexota bacterium
AGAACTCGAACCGGTCCGGACGAGCGATCGACCGGAAGAGGTTGTTCGTCGGCAGCGGCAGATCGCCGTCCGCGATCGTCGGACGGTTGGAGGTCACGATGTCACGCGGTGCGACGGGCGAGATCAACGCCTGCGCCCGTTGCTCCGGCGAAAGGAGGTGCAGTAGCTCCCGGCCGAGGTCCTCCTCCGCTCCGAGCGGCCGCAGGATCTGCGGCCCGACGGCCCGGCTCTCCGCCGGGTCCGCGCCGAAGAAGATCGGCAGCGGGCGCACGCCCTCCGCCGTGACCGTGACGTGCAGCGAAACGTGGTGCCCGGCGAATCGCCATGCCCACGGCGCGGCCCCGGCGGGGTCGCCGAAGATCGTGACGTAGTAGCCCATCGGGTCGCGCGCGCGCGGGAGGTTCGGGAAGAGGTCCGCATAGTCCTCGAGCGCCGCGAGGACGTTCTCGAGCCCCATCAGCGTTGCGGCCGTCACGTACCCGCCCTTGCTGAGCGTGGTCACCGCCAGACGATGCGCGTTCTCCTGCTGGCGCGGCGTCATGTCATGCAGGATCAGTCCGCCGTGCTCGGTGGGCGTATAGAACCAGCGCTCCCGGTCCTCGACGGCGGAGAACGGCAGATGCGCGATGGCGCGCTGGCCGACCTCGAGGCTGTCGAGGAAGCGCGTCGCGGCCGCGCTCATCCGCGCCTGCAGGGTCTCGTTCGTCATCGTCACTCCTTGCGCGAGCGATCCTATCGTGAGCCGCGGCTAGCGCAGCAGCGCGATCAGCGCGTTCACGTCCGGCGCGGCCTCGAAGTCGTGGATCGCGCGGAGGCTGTCCTCCAGCTTGTCGGCCCGCGCCGCAAGCGGCGCGAGGGTGCGGTACTTCTCGTCGACGTCGGCCCACTCGATGCCCGTCGGCGCGGAGCCGCGCGGCGCCTCCACGGTGGCGGTGAACTCCTGGCCGGACTTCGTGCGGATCGTGACGCAGCCGCCGCGGTTCACCGCGAGTTGCGCGGCGTTCGCGGGGGCATCGCCGCCCTGGATCTTCTCCTGCAGCGCCCAGATCACCGGGTCATGGATCTTCTCCTCGGAGGCGTGACCCCAGGTGTACGCGCCATCGGCGACCGCGCACGCGACCATGTAGGTCACGCTGTGCGCCACGCCGACGAGATCCGTAGGGTGGAGCAGCGGGCGGTACGTGGGCGCGCGCACGATGATCGCTTCGATGTCGTCGGGCTTCGCGTTCGCCATGCGCGCGGCTTCCTCCGCGGCGCGGACCGCGCCGTGGCTGGGGTGGCCGCCCGGGATGAGCTTGATGGCCATGTTCGTGGCGATGTCCCACGACCCGCCGAGGTCAGCCAGCACGCTCTCCGTGTTGACCGCGTGGTACACCTCGAAGAACCCGCGCGGCATCTCCAGCACAGCCTCCTCGGCAGCGAAGCCCTTCTGCCCGGCCAGCGCGGCCGTCATCCCGAGCGTCACCGCCAGCCCCGCGTCGTACTCGCGCGCGAGACTCGTGTTCGATGCGGCGCTGATGCCGCCGATGGACGTCGCGGCGAGCGCGATCGCCTTCGTCATCTGTGCGTGATCCAGGTGCAGCAGCCGCCCTGCGGTCACGGCCGCGCCGAAGATCGTGATAACCCCGGTGTGGATGCCCATCTCGCTGGACCGGACGACCTCGCAGATGCGGCCTGCTGCCTCGTAGCCGACGATCATCGCCGCGAGCGTCTCGCGGCCGCTGGCGCCGGTGCGCTCGGCGACCGCGAGCGCGGTCGAGGTCACCGTCGTCCCGGTGTGCGCGATCTGGCGGAGGTCGCTGTCGTCGGATGCTGCGGCGTCACTGGCGACCGCGTTCGCGCGCGCCGCGTCCACGATGGGGAGCTTCGCGCCGGTGTCGAACCAGATGCTTGCCTCGGGCGTGCCGCCGCGGTCGTATGCCATCTCGCGGAAGATGCGCGAGGAGTCAATGGTCGCCCCCATCGCTGCGCTCGCGACGGTGCTGGCGATCGCCATGCGCGCTCGCTCGTACGCGAGCGGCGGCAGCGCGTCCGCCTTCACATCGACGAAGAACTCTGCGAGCTGCCCCGCGACCGTCGGCCCCCCTGCGGTCCCGTGCGTTGTCATCGTGCTGCCTTCCCCCCTGCGAGGCGCCCCGTGCCCTCGACGCGGGCATCGTAATCACATGCGTCGGACGGTGGGGATGGTCGGGTAGGGGATACTGGATGTGGACCAGAGAGAGCCCGACATGCCCGCAGTCACCGTCGACAATCCGCTCACGCTTCCGCGGGTCGAAGAACCAGCGATCGAGACGCCGGAGCGCCCGGTCGCCGGTGTCACGACCGCGCCGCGCGGCACCGAGGGCGAGGGGTTCCCGGTCCGGCGGGCGTTCTTCGGTGTGAAGCAGGAGGACCTCGACCCGTTCATCCACATGGACCAGATGGGCGAGGTTGAGTACGCGCCGGGCGAGCCAAAGGGCACGCCGTGGCACCCGCATCGCGGCTTCGAGACCGTCACCTACATGATCGATGGCACGTTCGAGCACCATGACTCGAACGGCGGTGGCGGCGTCATCACCAATGGCGACACGCAGTGGATGACGGCGGGCGCCGGGATCCTGCACATCGAGAAGCCGCCCGAGGAGCTTGTGGTCTCGGGCGGGCTTTTCCACGGTTTCCAGCTGTGGGTGAACCTGCCGTCGAAGGACAAGTTTATCGCGCCGCGGTACCAGGACCTGCGGAGCAGCGAGGTGACGCTGCTCACCTCCCCGGACGGGGGCACGTTGCTGCGCGTCATCGCCGGCGAGGTCGCGGGACATGCCGGCCCCGGTCGGACGCACACCCCGATCACGATGGTGCACGCGACGCTGCAGCCGGGCGCCCGTCTGCACCTGCCCTGGCGCTCAGACTTCAACGCGCTCGCCTACGTGTTGAACGGCGACGCAACCTTCGGCCTCGAGGGCGTGCGGGCGCACATGGGGCAGCTCGTGCGCTTCGGCGCTGGCGGCGCGATCACCATCACGGCGGACGAGGCGCAGGAGTCGCGCAGCCCGAACCTCGACGTGCTGCTGCTGGGCGGTGAGCCGATCGGGGAGCCTGTCGCGTGGTACGGCCCGTTCGTGATGAACACGCACGAGGAACTCGCGCGCGCCTTCGACGACTACAAGCGCGGGCGGCTGGGCGTGATTCCGGCCGATCAGATCTAGTCGACTAGGCGCGCGGGGCGGGCGGCTCGTGGCGCGTGCGAGGGAGCGCTCGCACTCGCGCGGCGTGTTCGTTCATGAACGCTGCCGATTCGACGAGGACGCCCCGGAGGAACGACAGCTGCTCGTCGCTCGCACGTGCCAACTGCTCCTGCGACCACGCAACAAGCGGTCCGTAGAGTTCGCCAGATGCAGGCGCGGAGTCCGGCACGACCTCGACGCGGACGACGCGGCGATCTTCCGTGTCCCGCACGCGGCGCGCGTACCCCGCGCGTTCGAGGCGATCGAGCACGGCCGTCACAGCTCCGGAGGTGAGGCCCGCTTCGGTCGCGAGCTGTCCCGCCGTAAGCGGCTGCATGCGCTCGATGATCTCGAGGCAGCGGTGATCGGTCCGGTTGAGACCGAGATGGTCCGCGATCGCCTCGTCGAGGCCATCTGAGGCGGCTCCCTGCAGCCTGAAGACCAGATTCAGGTCTGCGATGAGCGCTTCGCGCTCTTCTCTTGATAGGTGAATGTCTTGACTCATAAGATTCTTTCACTGCGAACAGTATAGCGACTTCATCATTGTCGCGGCCAGAGGGTGCGCGCTTCGCTCCGGGCGGCGTGACCGCTCGTGAACGCGACCGGGAGGAACCATGGCAGCGATCGAAGCGCACGACCTCGTGAAGGTGTATCCGCCCGGCATCCGCGCGCTCGACGGGCTCTCGTTCGAGGTGGAGCAGGGCACGATCTTCGGGCTCCTGGGCCCGAATGGGGCGGGCAAGTCCACGACCATCAAGATCCTCACCACGCTCTCGAAGGCGACGAGCGGGCGAGCACTGGTCGCCGGACACGACGTCGACCGCGATCAGGGCGGCGCGCGAGCCGCGATCGGCTGCGTCGCGCAAAAGTCCGGCGTCGACCTCGAGGCGACCGGGCGCGAGAACGTCATCCTGCAGGGCCAGCTCTACGGCATGGGCGGCGCCGAGCTCGGACGCCGAGCGGACGAGCTGCTCACGCGCTTCGGTCTCGCCGATGCCGCGCGCCGGCCGGCGAAGACCTTCTCCGGGGGAATGCAGCGCCGCCTCGACATCGCGATGGGGCTTGTCCACCGGCCCGAGGTGCTCTTCCTCGATGAGCCCACGACGGGGCTCGATCCCGAGGTGCGCGCGGACATGTGGTCGGAGATCGCGCGCCTCGTCAGTGTGGACGGGCTGACCATCCTGCTCACCACGCACTACATGGACGAAGCGGACGTGCTCGCCAAGCGACTCGCGATCGTCGATCGCGGTCGCGTGGTCGCCGAAGGCACGCCCGAGGGGCTCAAGGGCGAGTTGCGCGGCGACGCGATCCACGTCGAGCTGCGCGAGGCGTACCTCGACGGTCGTGTGCAGGTTGCGCTCGCCGGCATCGCAGGCGTGCACGACGTTCAGCTGGAGGGTCGCTCACTCCACGCGCGCGCGGACAGCGGTGCGACGGCCGTGCCGGCTGTGCTTACCGCCCTCGATGCTGCGGGGGTGGGTGCTGCGTCCGTCACGGTCGCGCGACCGAGCCTGGACGACGTGTATCTACGCTACGCCGGCCGCGCGTTCCGCTCGGCAGAAGATGAGGCAGCGAACCTCGCTCAGCGGCAGGGGGATGGACGATGACCGCACTGATGCAGACGGGGTACATCGCGCTGCGGCACTTGCGCGCGCTCTGGCGACAGCCGTGGTGGATCGCGGTCACGCTGGTGCAGCCGATCGTCTGGCTGTTGCTGTACGGCGCGCTGTTCCGTCGGGTCGTGGATATTCCCGGGTTCCAGTCCACCTCGTACATCGAGTTTCTCGCGCCGGGCGTCGTCGTGAACTCGGCGATCTTCTCGGCGGGATGGGGTGGCATGAGCCTCATCGACGACATCCGCCGTGGCGTCCTCGACCGATTCCTGGTCACACCCGTGCGTCGTACGCCCCTGATCATGGGTCGGCTGGTGCAGGGCGCGGTGGTCGTCACGATCCAGTCGTTCATCATCGTCGGGCTGGCGGTCGCCACCGGTGCGCACTACCCAAGCCTGCTCGGCGTCCTCGTGCTCGTCGGGATGTCGGCGATGCTCGGCGCGGCGTTCGGCGCGTTCTCCAACGGCCTCGCGCTCCTGGCGCGGCGTGAGGAGACGCTCATCGCGGCGATGAACTTCATGCTGCTGCCGCTCACCTTCCTGTCGGCGGGCTTCATGCAGAAGAACCTCATGCCGCTCTGGATGCAGCGCGTCGCGGACTACAACCCCGTGAACTGGACCGTCGAGGCGGGCCGGCAGGCCGCGATGGGGAGCGGCGACTGGGCCTTCATCGGCTCGCGCGTCGCGTTCCTCGCCCTCTTCCTGCTGCTCTGCCTGACCTTCGCCACGCGGGCGTTCCGGTCCTACCAGCGCTCGATCTAGCCCGCTAGCTCTCGCCCGCCGGGGTCGTGTCGGGCGCGAGGGCCGGACGGAGGAGCCCGTCGTAGAGCATCGCCCCGATCGGGCCGCCCACCAGCGGGCCGACGATGTACACCCAGAAGGCGCCGCGCGGACCGGGGATCGCGATGTCCCCCCAGCCCGCCAGGAACGCGATGATGCGCGGCCCGAAGTCCCGTGCGGGGTTCCAGCCCGCCTGCGTGATCGGCGCGAACAGGCTGATCAGCACGGCGACGGTGAAGCCGATGAAGAGCGGCGTCGTCGCGCCGGGGCTGACGCTGTTTCGTGCCTCGACGAGCGCGAAGATCATGAAGACGAGCACGCCCGTGCCGAGCGCCTCCACCCCGGCGGCCGCGAGGGGCGACACGAGGGCTTGCGCGGTGGCGTCTGTGCCGAACATCGCAGGGTTCGGGAAGTACTCGCCGAACACCATCGCCGCCGTCTCGCTGCCCGCGGCGCCGCGCACCAGGTGATGCGCCGCCTCGAACCGGTCGATAAACGGCCCGAAGACTACGAGCACGACGGCGCCCGCGAGGGCCGCGCCGGCGACCTGCGCCATCCAGTAGGGCAGGACGCGTGCGCGCGGGAAGCCGCGGAACAGCGCGAAGGAGAGCGTCACCGCGGGATTGAGGTGCGCTCCTGAGATCGCGGCGGTGGCGTAGATCGCCAGTGAGACGCCGAACCCCCAGACGACGGCGACCTGCCACAGGCCCGTCAGCGCGCCGGTCAGCACCGCAGACGCGACGGATCCCGTGCCGATCAACACGAGCAGGAATGTCCCGACGAGTTCGCCTACGCAGGCGCGCGCGAGGGGCGTCACGCGCTCACCTGCTCAGCCGCGCCCTCGAGGATGTCGTGCAGCAGGTCGCGCACGCGCTGCTCGATGGTGTCGCGGATGCCGCGCACCACCTCGAGTGGTTGGCCGGCAGGGTCATCGAGCTCCCAGTCGACGTAGCGAATCCCCGGGTAGACCGGGCAGGCGTCGCCGCATCCCATCGTCACGACGAGGTCGGCGGCCCGGACGATCTCGTCCGTCCACGGCTTGGGGAACTCCTGCTTGATGTCGATTCCCACCTCGCGCATGGCCTCCACCGCGATGGTGTTCACTTCGGCGGCCGGCTCGGATCCGCCGGAGTAGACGAGTGCGCGTCCCGCTGCCAGCTGGCGGAACCAGCCCGCCGCCATCTGGGACCGTCCCGCGTTGTGCACGCAGAGGAACAGCACGCTCGGAATCGTCGAGTCGGTCTTGCCCTCGATGCGCGCCAGCGCCGCGAGGCGGTCGCGCGTCAGGCGTTCGGCCAGGACAGGCGCGAACTCCGGGATGCGGCTCCCCCTGCTCGCCATCACCTGCTGCGAATCGCGGTACAGACGCTCCACCGTTTCTCGATTGAACATGCCGCGCACCTCTCGGGTGATGCGGTCGATGGCGGCCTCCGCCAGCATGTGTTCCTGCGGGGACTCGTTCATTACGCCATTCCTCCTATGCAGCCGTGGCGGCTGCGAGCAGCTCGATGCGTTCGGCGATGTCTTCCAGCGCGTCCTCGAATGCGCGTGCGGTCGGCGCGGCGACCGGGTCGGGCACGGACCAGTGCAGTCGCGCGAGCCGCCCGCCCAGCGTCAGCGACTCGTTGGCCTCGTCGCACACCGTCACCAGCAGGTCGGGCCTGGCGCCCGTCTCGATGAGGCGCGGGCGCGCGGCGCCGAGGTCGAGGCCATGGCGTGCGGCCACGCGGGCGGCGCCCGGGTGGACCTGCGGCGCGGGCTCCGTCCCGGCCGAGGTCGCCGGGATGCTCGACGCCGAACGCCACAGCGCCGCCGCGAGTTGCGAGCGGGCCGAGTTGTGCTTGCAGACGAAGAGCACCGACCGGGCAGTCAGCGAATGCGCGGGGCTGGCACCCTCCGTGCGGTGCGGCAGGAGGTGCACGTAGCGCCGGCGACCGTCGCCGGACGAGCGCACGGTCGCGAGGAGGCCCGCCGCCTCGAGCACTGCGAGGTGGTGCGCGAGCAGGTTCGAGGGGATCGCGAGCATCGTGCCGAGTTCGGACGGGGAGCGGTCGCTCAGCGCCAGGGCATCGCAGATCGCGAGCCGGTGAGGCTCGCCCAGAGCGGCGTGCACGGCCGCACGTGCCTCGAGGGTGGGGTGGTCGTCCATCGCGCGGACGATCTCATGCGCTCTGAAGTAGGTCAATTATCGTTGAGTTAAAATTGTTCGTGCGTCCGACGCGGAACGGCCCGGGCAACCCCCGGGCCGTCCGTTCGCGCCTCGAGGGGTGAGGACGCGTGCTAGACCGCGACGCCCATCTGCGCATGGGTGGGGGTGCGGAGGTGGAAGTCCGTGCCGCGCTGGTACGCGTCGCCGACCTGGAACACCGTCGCCTCGTTGAAGGCTGCGCCGATGAGCTGCATCGACAGCGGCAGCGTGTTGCTGCTGAAGCCGACGGGCAGCGCCATCGCCGGCAGGCCCGCGAGGTTCCACTGGCCGGTGAAGCCGGGGCTCGCGACCTGCTTCTCGGGGCTCATCTCCGAGCGCAGACCGGCGGGACCGATCGAGGTCGGCGTCACGATCACGTCGACGGACTCGAAGAGCTTCGCCATCTGCGCGCGGAAGTAGGAGCGGAACCGCTGCGCCTGGACGATGTCGCCCGCGCTGAAGAGCGCGCCGCGCCCGAGCACCTCCGAGGTGAAGCGGCCGTACTCGCCGTACTTGGAGGCGAGGTCCGGGCGGTGGTAGGCGAATGCCTCGCCCCACATGATGATCGAGTTCGCGTCCTTCGCCTCACCGGCGTAGGGCACCTCAACCTCGCTCACGATCGCGCCCATGCCCTCGAGCGCCTTCACGGCGGCGAGGATGGCGGTCTTCGTCTCGGGGTCCAGGGTCGGCTGGTCGAAGAAGTACTTCGTCGCCACGCCGATCTTGATGCCCTTCACGTCGCCGGTCAGTTTCGCCGTGTAGTCCGGCACCGGCTCGTCGACGGTCGTGGGGTCGCGTGGGTCATACCCGGCGATGACGTTCAGGATCATCGCGCAGTCGTACGCGCTGCGAGCCATCGGGTTGATGCCGTCCAGGCTGTAGCCCAGCGGCACACAGCCGTACTTCGACACGCGCCCGTAGGTCTGCTTCATCCCCGTCGCGCCGTTGACCGACGACGGACCGCGCGTCGACCCGCCCGTGTCCGTGCCGAGCCCGCCCAGCGCGAGGCCCGAGGACACTGCGATGCCGGTTCCGGACGACGACCCCGCCGCCGTGCGCGGGAGGTCCCACGGGTTCTGCGGCATCGGGAAGGGCTTCTCCGCGTCCGGCTGCCCGATCGCGAACTCATTGAGCACGGTCTTGCCGAGGAGCACGCCGCCCGCGCCGCGCATCTTCTCGATGACGGTCGCGTCGTAGCCCTCGCCCCACATCGGGTCGAGGACGGTGCCGTTCGCCGTGGTCGGCGCGGTGCTCGTGGCGATGATGTCCTTCGCTGCGTAAGGGATACCCTGCAGCGGCCCGTGATCGATGCCCTTCGCGAAGAGCGCATCGGCCGCCGCCGCTTCTCCGAGCGCCGCCTCGGGCGTCACGGTGATGTAGGCGCCAAGGGTCGAGTTGAGCGCCTCGATCTTGTCGAGGAGCGCCCGGGTGAGCTCCATGCTCGTGGTCGTGCCGGCGCGCAGCGCCGCCGCCGCCTCCTGGATCGTCAGTGGCATGTCCAACGGAGATTCCTTCCGCGGCGCCGCCGGCGCCGTGTGCCCGAACGGTGATCGCTAGAGCTTGGCCTTGTAGACCACGGCCGGCTGCTCGTAGCGGATCTCCGGGATGTCCCAGAGGCGGTCCGCAGCGGCGCGGAACGTCGGGTAGATGCGGACGTATTTCTCGACCTGCGTGTCGGTCAGGGACAGGCCGCCAGCGGCCAGCAGGCCGCGCACAGTGGTCTCGACGTCGGGGGTTTCCATCGGGCTCCTCGTTTCAGTCGTATTCGCCGGGTTCGTTGCTCGGTCCACGGAGGCCGCGTACCGGATGCGCTGGGTGAGTGGGTGGGTTAGGCCGTGGGCGCCGCCTCCGGTGCTGGTGCCTTCGAGGCGGACATCGGCGCGCCCGTGTCGTACAGGTGGCACGCCACGAAGTGGTCCGGGCGCTCCTCGCGCATGACCGGGCGCTCCACCGCGCAGATGTCCATCGCCACGGGGCAGCGGGTGCGGAAGCGGCACCCCGACGGCGGGTTCAGCGGGCTCGGGATCTCACCCTCGAGCGGCGCCGAGTGCACCTGGTCGGGGTCGACCGACGGGATGGAGGCGATGAGCGCCTTCGTGTACGGGTGCAGCGGCTCCTCGTACAGCGACGTCGAAGGGCACTGCTCGACCGCCTGGCCGAGGTACATCACCAGCACGTTGTCCGACATGTACTGCACGACGTTCAGGTCGTGGCTGATGAAGAGGTACGTCAGGCTCAACTGGTCCTGCAGGTCCGTGAACAGGTTCAGCACCTGTGCCTGCACCGACTTGTCGAGGGCGGACACCGCTTCATCGGCGACGACCAGGCGCGGCTCAAGCGCGAGCGCGCGCGCGATGTTCACGCGCTGACGCTGGCCGCCGCTCATCTGGTGCGGGTAGTACGACGCGTGGTTGGGGTGCAGCCCCACCTGCGACAGGAGTTGCGCGACGCGCTCCTTCCGGTCGTTCGCGGACACCCCGTGCACCTTCATCGGGAAGGCGATGCTCTCGCCGACCGACATGCGCGGGTTCAGCGCCGAGTAGGGGTCCTGAAAGACCATCTGCATGTTGCGTCGGAGGATCTTCTGCCGGCCGCCGGTGAACGTCTTCACGTCCACACCCTCGAACGCGACCGTGCCGTCGTCCGGCTCGATCAGGCCGAGGATCAGGCGCGCCGTCGTCGACTTGCCGCACCCGGACTCGCCCACGATGCCGAGCGTCGTGCCCGTCTTCACGGTGAACGAGACATCGTCCACCGCCGAGACGAACGACTTGGAGCGGATGCCCGTGCGCACGGGGAAGCGCTTGCCCAGGTGGGACACGTCCAGCAGGTGATCGGACTTGGCGACGACGTCGGGCGAGTGGGTCTGCCACCCGCTCGTGCTGCCCCACGTGGTTGCCAGCTGGCCCGTTTCGTCAGGCATGGCGGCGGTTCGGTCCTCGGTCGTAGTCACGGCGTCCTCCTCAGAGTCGGGGTACTAGGCGTCGCGGATGTCGAGGGCGTCTCGCAGGGAGTCGGCCACGATGTTGCAGCACATGCTGGTGACGAAGATGAAGAGCCCGGGGAGCGCGGCTACCCACGGCTGCAGGTAGATCGACCCGCGCAGCGAGTTGAGCATGAAGCCCCACTCCGGCGTGGGCGGCTTCGAGCCGAGCCCCAGGAACGACAGGCCGGAGGCCAGCACGATGCTCAGGCCGACGAGCCCGGATGCGTAGATGAAGATCGGGTTGAAGATGTTCGCCAGCACCTGCGAGAAGATGATCGTCCGCGTGTTCGCGCCGCTGAGGCGCGCCGCCTCGATGTACTCGAGGAAGATGACGCGCTTTGTCGCGGCCTCCGCCACGCGCGAGATCGACGGCACGAAGACGATGCTGATCGCGATGATGGTGCTGCGCGCGCCCACGCCCAGCGAGGCGCTGATGGCGATGGCGAGCATGATCGCCGGGAACGCGTAGAACATGTCCATGGTGCGCATCAGCACCGTGCCGACCACGCCGCGCATGTAGCCGGCGGTGGCGCCGATGGCCGTGCCGATGGTCGTCGCGATGATCACCGGGACGAACCCGGTCAGCAGCGACAACTGGCCGCCCCAGATCAGGCGCGACAGGATGTCGCGGCCCTGCTCATCGGTTCCCAGCGGGTGCAGGGTATCGCCGATGGGGCGAAGCCGCTGCACCGCGTTGCCGATGGTCGGGTCGTACGGTGCGATGAGCGGCGCCAGCGCCGCCATCAGGATGAGCGCCGTCAGTCCCGTCAGGGCGACCACGCCCGCGCGCTTCCGCATGAAGCGCGCCCGGACTTCGCCGAGGTACGACCGCGGGGCGACGAGGTCTCCGCCGGGGTTGAACGCGGCTGCCGCGCCGGCCGGGCTTGGGGGCGAGAGGGCGACCATGGGTTGTCTCCGTTCGTCGTCTGGATCGGGTCTGGTGCCTACGCGGCTTTGCGCAGGCGCGGGTCGATGACGAGCTGCAGCATGTCCACCGTGAGGTTCATCAGCACGAACGTCACCGCGATGACGAGCTCTCCGGCCTGCAGTACCGCGAAGTCACGGGCGCCGATCGCCCCGTAGATGAGCAGGCCGACGCCGGGCCACGAGAAGATGGTCTCCACGAGGACCGAGCCGCCGAGCAGGAAGCCCACCTGCAGGCCCGCCACGGTGACGATGGGCGATGCCGCCGTCTTCGCGACGTGCACCAGGATCTGCCGGCCGCTGAGCCCCTTGGCACGCAGCAGGTCGACGAAGTCCTGTCCGTACGTCTCGATCAGACTGGCGCGCGCCATGCGTGCCGTGACGCCGATTGAGACGATCGCTCCAGCGGAAGCGGGCATCGCGACGTGTGCGAGGTAATCCATGAACCCCGTACTGTCGTTGCTCTGGATCCCGCCCGCTGGTAGCCATTTCAGCGTTGCCGAGAACACGATGATCAGCAGGACTGCGACCCAGTACGACGGGACGCTGATCCCGCCCATCGCGAGGATGCTGACGATGCGGTCCGCGATCCCGCCTCGGTTCATGGCTGCGAAGGTGCCGAGCGTCAGCCCTCCGACCACGCCCAGGGTGGCCGAGGCCACCGCCAGGCGGATCGTGTTGCTGTACGCCTGACCGAGCAGCTCCGACACATCGCGGCGGCGGTACGGCGAGTAGCCGAGACGGCCATGCGCGACGTCGTTGAGCCACGAGACGTAGCGGACCGGCAGGGGCTTATCGAGGCCCATCGAATGCGCGAGCGCCGTCCGGTCGGCCGCGGTGGCGTCCGGGGCCAGGATCCCCGCGAGCGGGTCACCTGGCAGGACGTTCATCAGCAGGAAGATGACAACGGTCACTCCTAACAGCGTTGGCACGGCAAGACCGAGACGGCGAACGAGCATCAATAGCATCGGGTTAGCTCTTTACCCACACGGAGCGCATATCTCCGTGCCACGACTGCGGCTGGACCCAACCGCGCACCTTGTTGGTCATCACGCGGAGGTTGAGGTCGTGCATGAAGGGCACGATCGCGGCGTCCCGCATGAGCACGCCCTCTGCCTTCGCGAGGAGCACGTCCTGCTTCGGCTGGTCGAACTCGGCGGCTGCCTGGGTCATCAGGCCGTCGAAGTCCTTGCTGTCGTAGCCGGTGCCGTTGCAGCAGCCACCGTTCTTCGGAATGCGCTCCCCAAGGAAGCTTCCGAAGGCGCCGATGGGCGTCTGCGTGTTCGGCGAGAAGAAGTACGCGTCGTACTTCTGGTAGTCCGGGCTGTACAGACCCGCGCGGTTGAGCGTCAGGATCGTGTTCCACTCGAGCGGCGCGAGGCTGACCTCGATGCCGATCGCCTTGAGGTCCTGCTGAATCTTCTCGTCCATCGGACCCGGCCACATGTTGCCGGAGCCGCCCGTCGGGTAGGCGACGGTCATCTTCAGCGGCAGCTTCACGCCAGCGTCAGCGAGCAACTGCTTGGCCTTCGCCGGGTCGTAGGAGTAGCCGGCGAAGCTGGTGTCACGCCACGCGTTGCCCTCGTACATCAGCTGGGTGGCCGGCTTGCCGGCGCCAGAGATGACCGAGACCATGCCGACGCGGTCGATGCCGTAGCCGATGGCCTGACGGACGCGCACGTCGTTGAACGGCGCCTTGTTCACGTTGAAGCCGTAGTACAGCGCGTGCGGGTACTGCTTGAGCAGGACGTTGTAGCCCGCGCTCTTCAGCTGCTCGATGGAGTCAGGCGGCGGGACCTCGGCCCAGTCGACCTGGCCGGACTGCAAGGCGGCGAGGCGCGCCGCCGGCTCCGGCATCGGGAAGACGATGAGCTTGTCGAGCTTGGCCTTGTCCTTCCAGTAGTCCTGGTTCGGGACCATCTCCATGACCTGGCCGTCGACGTACTTCGTGATCTTGAACGGCCCGGTGCCCACTGCGTGCTGCGGGTAGGCCTTGTTGCCGTACTGCTTGATCGCGGTCGGACTCGGGATGTTCCAGCCGACCATGTCGAAGGCGAGGAACGCCCACGGCTTCTTGGTCACGACTTCCATCGTGAAATCGTCGACCTTCTTGTAGGAGGCGACGGCCGCGTAGGCGCTGGCGCCGGCGCTCGCCTGGTCGGGGGAGTAGAACTCCGCCTTCTTGTTCAGGATCCGGTCCATGGCGAAGACCACGGCGTCCGCGTTGAACGGCGTGCCGTCGTGGAACTTCACGCCCTGGCGCAACTTCAGCGTCCAGGTGAGCTTGTCCGGTGACACCTTCCACTCGGTGGCGAGGCCGGGGCCGGGGACCGGGACGTGGTCGCCCTGCCAGGCGTCGCTCATCAGGATCGTGTCGTAGACGTTGGCGCCCACGAACCGCTTGCCCTCGCCGCCCTCGGTGAGGAACTGGTCCGGGATCGGGACGTTACCCGCGGACATCGCGATGCGGAGCGTGCCGCCCTTACCGCTGGTGTCCTTCTCGGCGCTGGTGTCGATGCTCTCCGCACGCGGCTGCGCGGAGGGGCCACCCGAGGTCTCGGCGTTCTTGGCGCTGCTCCCGCAGGCCATGGCGATCGCCGCGACGAGCGCGACGGCGAGGAACTGAAGTGATCGGAATGCTGGACTGCTGCGCATCGTCGGATGCCTCCTCCGGAATTCCCTCTGGCTTGATGGATCGGTCTTGCTTGCCGGCTTGCCCGGTCCGGTGGTGCGGCTTACATCTCCTTCGTCGCACCCGCACTCGGCGCTGGTTTGACCAGGACGCAACGCGCCACGTGGGCGCCCTGCACGGTTCGCATCTCAGGGACGCCCGCCATGCACGCCTCGGTCGCCGAGGGGCAGCGCACCGCGAAGGCGCAGGAGTCGCCGAGGTTCGCGAGGTTCGGGGGCGATCCTGGGATCGCCTCGGGGCGCTCGCGCTGGCCCGGCTGCACGTTCGCGTGGAGCAGGCCGAGCGTGTAGGGGTGCGTCGGCGACTGCACGATTTCCCGCGTCGTCCCGTGTTCCACGATCCGGCCCGCGTACATCACCGCGATCTCGTCCGCGATCGAAGCCGCCACGGCGAGGTCGTGCGTGACCAGGACGACGCTCATGCCGAGCGTCTGCTGCAGTTCGCGCAGCAGGTCGAGCACGCGCGCCTGGACGGTCACGTCGAGGGCGGTCGTCGGCTCGTCGGCCAGCAGCACGGTGGGGCTGCAGGCGAGGGCGATCGCGATGACGATGCGCTGGCGCATGCCGCCGGAGAGCTCGAACGGGTAGGCCTTCAGGCGCCGTTCCGGCGACGGGATCTGCACGAGCTTCAGCAGCTCCAGCGCGCGGTCCGCGGCCTCGGCCTTCGTCATCGTCGTGTGGCGCCGGATCGTCTCGATGATCTGCTGCTCGACGGTGAAGAGCGGGTCGAGCGCCGTCATCGGGTCCTGGAAGATCATCGAGATCCACGCGCCGCGGATCTTCTCCTGCTCGGCGGGGTTCATCTTCAGCAGGTCGACGCCGTTGATGAGTGCCTCGCCGCCGATCCGCGTTCGCCGCGGCTGCACGCCGAGGATGCTGCGGAGGATGGTGCTCTTCCCCGATCCGGACTCGCCGAGGATCGCGAGCACCTTCCCGCGCGGGACGGTGAAGGAGACGTCGTTGACCGCGTGCAGCCAGCCGGCGTGCGTGGGAAAGGACGTCATCAGGTGCCGCACATCGAGTGCGACATCCGATGCCGCGGCGTCTGCACCCGGGCCGCCCGGGTGCGCCGTAGCGCGGGCGGAGGCGTCGGATCGTTCGGCGAGGAGCGCCATGTGTTCCCCTTCACTGCATCCCACTGCGATGACTGCATGCTGCGGGGAGCGAGTTTCACGGCAGTGATCGCGTCGTGAATCGGCAGTGAAGAGATCGACACGGTTGTGTCACAGCGGTGCCGGAAGCGATTCCGTGCGTGGTGCGATCGTGACGCGCCTGCAACGTGCCGGATCATCGTCCGTAACAAGCCACGGGTACGCTCCTCTCCCGGAGAGATCCCGCGGGAGGCTGATCGTGTTGGCCGAACCACTCACCGATCGCATGTCGCTCGTCGCGACCTCGAACGCTGCCGCGTTACTCGGGCAGCGCGAGGACCTGCGATACCGCGTGGGACGAACCGTGGGCGGGCCCGACGACGGGCGGCCTCACATCGTCCTCGCCACGCAGGGCGACGTGTTCACCGAGCGCCCGGCGGCCGATGAAGCGCGCCTGGTGGTGATCGAGGATCCCGAGGGCACGTACGACGAGACGCGGTTCGATGACTGCGTGTTCCCCTCGGCATCGCGCGCGGAGATCGTGTTTCGCGCCCTGCGCGCGCTGCTCCGTAAGGCGCCGGTGCCGGTTCGACTGCAACCGATGAGCCTCGAGGTACACGGACGCACGGTGCCGCTATCGGTCACCGAGCACCGGCTGCTGGAGCGCCTGCTCCTTCGTCCCGGAGCACCGGTGACGCGGGCGGAGTTGCTTCGGACGCTCGGCGACGGCGCAGACAACGACAGCCGCGCGCTGGACGCGCACATCTATCGCCTGCGCCGCAAACTCTGCGACATCCCCGGCGTGCACCTCGAGACGCTCCGACAGCGCGGCTTCTCGCTGCGCATCGAGGATGCCCCGAACGAGGTACGCGCCCGGGGCGCCTGAGGCCCGGGCTGCGTCCTCGGTCACGGTGGCGCAGGGACGATCGGCCCTGCGTGCGCGGGCCGGCGGAGGGGATGCTGGTCTCGAACGGAGGCCAGTCATGCAAGCATTCATTCAGTTCATGAACGGTGCCGTGGGTCGAGGCGTGCGGATCGTCGCCGGGCTGGCGTTGATCGCCGCCGGGCTGTTCGTGGTCGGTGGTACGGCCGGGGCGGTCGTCGCGGCCGTCGGACTGCTGCCCCTCGCGATGGGTGCGATGGGCCACTGCCTCATCGGCGACGTCGCGGGGTCTCCGCACTAGGGCCCATCCGCCGCCGCTACACTGCCAGTGAAGCGGCGGCCCGGCATCGGGCTCAGCGGACGACAGGGCCCTGATGTCCCGATATCTGTTGGTGCCCGGCGACCCCGAGAGCATCCCTGACCTCGTGGTGCGCGCCTGCGCGCTTGCCGTCGCCGACGGAGCAGCGTCGTTCGCGCTCGTCGTGCCTCGGCCCGGTTCTCTGCGCGACCGTCCTGCTGCGGAGCACGTTGGTTCGGCGCACGAGATCGTGGCGTCCACTCAGTTGATCCAGGCGGGCATCCACGCCGAGCGGCGTGGGGTCGGCGACGCGTCGGTCGTGCTCGCCGTCGAAGACGAGGTGCGCGCGCGGCCGGGCGCCTACGACACCGTGGTGCTCGCGGCGCGTGTTCCCCGGTGGAGGCGTCTCCTTGCCCTCGATGTGCACGCCCGCGCGAACCGGCTGCCGCTCCCGGTCATGCATGTCTACGCGGGCGCGTCGGATGATCCGCCCGCTCCGCTCGTCTGGCGTGTCGGTGGGCAGCTGAGCCGGGCCGCGGAGCCGATCCGCGCCCTCGCCCGGCTGGTCGAGGATCACCGCCAGCTTGGTACCGCGCTCATCGTCCTGCCGATGCTGGTCTATCTCTGCATTGGGCTCGGGCTCGCGATCTTCGTGAATCGGCGGTTCTTCTTCACCGATGCCGTGGCGCTGTGCATCGATCTGGTGCTGGTCGTGGCATTGCTGCTCGCCGAGCGGGCCGAGCGCCGGCAGTTGCGTCGCCGCCTGCTGATCGAGGAGGCCACGGACGGGCCCCGTGCGCCGGCGGCCAGACTGTGGTAGCCGACTCCGAGCCCGGCCGTTTCGCACTTCGTTAGCACCAACTTGACCGCGGGGTCACATCGGTGTGACAAAAGGAAGTGCGCGGGGGCGTGTCCGACCAAACTGGCTGGAGTTTGCGTATGTCCCTGCCTCGAATCGCTGCCGCCGCAATCGCGGTGGTGCTGCTCGCTTCCCTTGCCGCCACCAGTGCCTACGCGCAGGCGGCCCTGCCGTTCAAGGCATACGGCTCTGGCCTGAGCGCCGGCCAGTCGGTCGAGGCGTTCAACGGCACAAGGTCCGTCGGTAAGGCTACGGTCGACGGCACCGGGAACTGGGTGATCGACATCCTCCCGACGGATGCGCAGACCGGCGACGTCATCAAGTTCACCCGCGACGGCCAGCCCACGACCGGGACCATCACGTGGGCGAGCGGGCAGTTCACGCCGCCGCCCGGCCTGACGCTCTCGCTCGCCGGCCCGGCCGCGCCGAGTCCGGCGCCTGCAGCGAGCGCATCGGGCGGCACCCCGTCGACCTACGCGATCCAGGCGGGCGACACGCTCTACGCGCTCGCATTGAAGTGGGGGACGACGTCGGACGCGATCGCTCAGCTGAACGGGATTACCGACCCGTCCGGCCTGCAGATCGGGCAGGTCATCAAGGTTCCGGGCGGCGCCTCGTCGGCACCGAGCGGAACCTCGACCGCCGGGACGAACAGCGGCTCTCCGAGCACGTACGCGATCGTCGCGGGCGACAACCTCTACTCGCTGGCGCTGAAGTGGGGCACCACCTCCGACGCGATCGCTCAGCTCAACAACATCACGGATCCGACGACGCTGCAGATCGGGCAGGTGCTGAAGGTGCCGGGCGGCTCATCCGCTGCGCCTACGGGCACTCCGGCGTCGGCCGGCGGTTCCGGGACATACACGGTGGTGACCGGCGACAACCTCAGTTCGCTCGCCGCGGCGTGGGGGACGAGCGTCGACAAGATCATGTCGCTCAGCGGTTTGACCGACCCGAGCAAGCTCTCCATCGGGCAGGTGCTCAAGCGCCCGTAGCGCCGTAGTCACGACATCAACGAGGCCGCTCCCGGACTCCGGGTGCGGCCTCGTTGCATGTGTCCGGTGCGCGGTCGCTTACGCGCTGTGTTCGGACTCCGCGATCTCGATCTGGTTCTTCACCAGCGCGGCGTACCGGTAGGTCACGTGCGCGAACTTGCCGAGCGGCAGGGTCACGAAGAGCGCCGCGACGATACCCAGGTGCACGACCAGCACGGTGCCCATCGCCGCGGTCTCGCGCAGCGCGAGCAGCAGGAGCCCGGTGACGGCCGTCGCCAGCAGCAGCCCGATGAACACGACATCGAGGTCGAGCATCGACGGATGCGCAGGCGTCCGGTCGGCGCGCCACTTGAGGCCCAGCAGTCCTGCCGCGCCGATCGTCAGCATCACGCCGCCGACGAGCCCGAGGACCACCGGCACGCTGAGCAGCGCGTACGGCGCGTGGGCGTCGAGGAAATGGTCGTAGAACGCGGCCACGGTCGTCGACGCGAAGTCGAGCATGAACCCATAGAACACGAAGTGGTGGAACCAGCGGCGGGACATCGAGGGCAACTCGTCCGGGTAGAAACACCCCTCGCCACCGCCCTTGAGGTAGACGAGCCCGAGCGCGTCCTTCGACGCGCGGAACAGCGCGCTCACGCTGAACATCTGTCCTACGGTCCCGCCGGTATCGCGCCAGAAGCGGACGCCGCCCGCGGCGAGGACCGCCAGCGCATATGCGGACACCGCGACGGCAGGGAGCACCATGCTCCAGTACGGCACGACCGCGAAGAAGTTCGCGCCGGTGGTGCCGAACACCGCGGCCGAGCCGCTGGTGGCGAGGACGAGGGCGAAGACGAGCGACACGATCGCGACGACCGCGAACGACGCGAGCAGGCGGCTGCCCATGAACAGGCGCGCGAGCATCTTCGGCGCTGCATGCTCGCGGTACGTCTCCTCGCGGACGGCGGCCATGATCTCCGGGACGTTTACGGCCCATTCGTGCGGCGCCGTGTAGGGGCAGGCGTAGTAGCACGCGCGGCAGTCGAAGCAGAGATTCGCCATGTAGATGAGGTCGTCGGGCTTGAACTCGCGCCGCAGCTCCATGGCGGGGAACACTGCGCAGTACCCCTCGCAGTAGCGGCAGGCGTTGCAGATCGTCATCTGTCGATCCGCCTCGGCCAGCAGTTGGACGAGCGGCGGGTGCGGCCCCGTGCGCTCGATGACCTTCAGCTCATCGCTCGGCATGTGCGGCTGCTCCCTGTCCAGCGATGCGGCCCCAGATGGTGCCGATCGTCATGCCGAATCCGGCCATGTACCCGCGGCCGAGGATGTTCCCGGCCATGATCTCCCCGGCTGCGAAGACATTCCCGAGTGGGTGCCCGTCGTCGCCGATGACCTGCCCGTCCTCCGCGACGCCGACGCCGTGGTACGTGAAGGTGATGCCCGGCCGCAGCGGATAGGCCATGTACGGCGGCCGGTCGATCGTCTGGGCCCAGTGGCTCTTCGCGACCTCGAGGCCCTCCGTGTGACAGTCGTCGAGTTTCGTCGGGTCGTAGGTGCCGGGCACGACGGCCGCGTTGAACTGCTCGATCGTGTGCCGCAGTTCTACCGGTGGCAGCCGCAGGTGCCGCGCGAGGTCCTCGAGGTTGTCCGCGCGGATGGCGGGGTAGAGCGACGGGATGTACTCGCTCGCCAGCTTCGCATCGAGGATCGAGTAGGCGATCTGACCGGGCTGCCGCGCGAGCAGACCGCCCCAGGAGGCGTAGCGCTTCGGCCACATGTCGACGCCCTCGTCGGAGAAGCGCTGCGCGTCACGGTTCACGACGATGCCGAAGGGCACGCTGTCGAGGCGCGTGACGATGCCACCGTCGAACTGCGGGCCCCGCGCGTCGCACGCCACGGCGTGGTACTCGCGCGGGTCGCCGATCGCTTTCGCGCCCGCGGCGAGCAGGAGCTTCAGCACACCGCCCTTGTTGTACGGCGTGCCACGGATGAGGAAGTTCTGCGCTGCCTCGCCCCAGTACTCACCGAGCCAGTCGAGGTTCGCCTCGAAGCCGCCCGACGCTGCGACGACCACCTTCGCCTCATACAGGCGGGCGGCCGCCTCGCTGCCGACGGTGATCTGGTGGAAGTCGCCTGGGCGCACCTCGAGGCCACAGACCTCGGCGTCGAATTGCACCTCGATGCCGAGCTTGCGGGCGGTTTCGTAGTACGTGTTGAGGAGCGCCTTGCCGCCGCCGAGGAAGAAGGCGTTGGTGCGCGAGAGCTGCAGCGTGCCACGCAGCGCGCCCTGCCACGTGATGCCGTTGCCGGCCATCCAGTGGCCGACGCCCTCCGAGGCGCGGATGGTCAGGCGCGCGAGGCGCTCGTCGGTGTTGCCGCCGGTGACGTCGAGGAGGTCCTGGTAGAACTCGTCCTCGAGGTAGTCGCCCACGAGGTGGAAGTCCTCGCCGCGGTGCAGGTAGCGGACGTTCCGCGTGTGGCGGCTGTTGCCGCCCCGGAACATCGTTGGCGCGGCTTCGAGGATCAGGACGCTGCGTCCGCCCCGGCGGGCCTCGATGGCGGCGCAGAGGGCCGCGTTACCGCCGCCGATCACGATCACGTCATACCGCGGGGTCATGGTGCTGGCACGTGTGGTCATCGGGCCGCCCTTCGTCCGCGAGCGTGACGGGTCGCCGTCACATCCGCAAGCGAGGGGGCGCACACGGGAGACATCACGGTCGAGCGGCTACCACGAGCCGCCACCGCCGCCACCACCGCCGCCGCCCGAGAAGCCACCGCCGCCGAAGCCGCTGCCGCCGGATGAGCCCGGCGTCGAGGTCATGACGCTGACGCCTCGGTCGGAGAAGCTGCCCATCGCCGAAGCGAAGACGAACGCGTTGAACGGCGTGGACGAGACGTACCAGTCGGGCGGGGAGAGGGCGAGGCCTTCGAACTTCTTCGCCCACTGCTTCGTTGCACCGAAGACGATCGCGTACGGGAGGTATTCGTAGAACAGGCCGGCGTCCTCGGCGAAGCGCGCGCGGTTTGTCTCCGCGTCGACGATGAACCGGCGGAAGCCGCGCACGCGCCGATAGGCGGCCGTCCCGTTCGCGGTCCGCGCCGGCATGCGGTTGTGCAGCATGAGCAGGGCGAGCGCGCCGAGGATGAGTGGCAGCGGCACGATCGCGAACGAGGTGAACACTGCCGCTGCGACCTCGAGCCCGATCGCGCCCACGAGCGCAGCGACGGCTAGCCCGGACCACATCGCCCGGGTGCTCTGCGGGCTGCGGCGATACCACCCGCGGCTCACGAGTTCCGCGTACAACGCGCCCTCGACGTTCTGTTCGCGCGCGTAGAAGTGCAGTTTCAGGTCGGAGAACAGCACCTCGTCGCCATCCTGGAAGAGGCCATCGAACAGGAGCATCTCGTACTCGGAGAGCCCCTCGCCTAGCTTCACCTTCGTGAGCTTCCAGTCGTCCGAAGCGAAGAAGCCCTTGCCCTCGATCTCCTCGATCTTCAGGAAGCCACGGGCTGCGAGGTCGATGATCGACGCGCTGACGTCGAGCGGATGCGCGACCTCGTCGAACAGCGTCCCCACGAGGCCCGGGCGCATCCCCTCGGGTGGTGTGTATTCCACCGGGTATGCGGTTTCGTTCATGAGCGGGACGGGGATCTCGACGTCGTCCGCGCTCGCCGGGATCGCGGCCACTGGCTGTCCGCGCCACTCCCGGTCGCGCCCGACCACCCAGACGAGCCGCCAGACGCCGGCGATCACCGCGAGCATCGCGACAGCCATCAGCACGAGACGTGGCGTGTCGGCGGTGAAGGCCCGCACGAACGACCACCGCTCGATCAGGATCGGCGCGGGCGCTGCGAAGGCCCCCTTCGGCAGCCCGACGACGATACTCATGCCCTCGTAGGCGCCGAGCGCGCGGGTCTGCGCGAAGACGGCGTTGCCGCCCGTGATCGCCGCGCTCGTGCAGGACTGCTTCGAGTTCGTCGGGCCGGCGAAGCAGGCGACCTGTGTGGGTGCGGCCGGCGCGTGCACGGTCACGGCCGCGCGCGCGATGCTGACGGCCCACTGGTCACCGATGACGTTCCAGTAGAGCTCGTCGTGGTCGGCGAAGGCGTTCAGCGTGCCGCGGAGGCGGTAGGTGATGACGTACGTGTGCGCGCCCGTGAGCGTTCCGTTGTTCGGATCGCCTACGCGGATGCGCGTGATGCCGCCGTCGAGATTCTCGACTTTGTACTGCGAGGGCGTCCCTGCGGGGCTCGCCGTGACGGACGCGACCTCGATGGGGTACGAGCGGTCGGAGGTGTCGTCGTAGCGCTGCCGCGTGACCACGTCGCGATCGATGCCGTGGTGCCCAGACGCACCGAAGTCGTATGCGATCTCCTCGCGCACGAGGATCGTCCCATCGGTCGCGATGTCGATACCAACCGTGTAGGCATCGATGCGCTCGCGGCTGGCGGTCTGGGAGAACGCCGGGTGTGGCGCGAGCAGGAGGGCGAAGCAGACTGCTACGGCGGAGACGGTCGCGAGGAGGGAGAACTTCATGGGCCGATTCTACGCGTGCCTGTTTGCGTCGCTGGCGGAGGGTGCTACAACCCGCGTAATCAGCGACGTATCGCCGTTCGATGCCACCCGAAGCATCGCAGAAGGAGTTCCGCATGGCCGCCACCATCGAGACCGCGATCGGCCCCGTCCCCGCTTCCTCTCTCGGCTTCACGCTGAGCCACGAGCACGTGCTCACGTTCCAGGGGAATGACCTGACCCACTACCCCTGGATGTTCAACTGGCCGCGCATGCGCGAGGTGGCCATCGAGGAGCTGAAGGCGCTCAAGGCGATTGGGGTGGACAGCATCATCGCGCTGGAGACGCCCGACCTGAGCCGCCACGCCGCGTTCGTCGTCGACGTCGCCACCGAGGCGAATTACCCCGTGGTGATGGCGACGGGCATCTGGCGCGACGTGCCGCGCTCCTTCGGGGTGCGCGACATCGACGCGAGTGCCGACATCTTCGTGCGCGAGATCGAGGTCGGCATCGACGACACCGGCCGCAAAGCGGGCGTCATCAAGGTGGCGAACGACGAGAACGAGTTCACGCCGGCCCACCAGAACGTGCTGCGTGCTGCCGCGCGCGCCTGCAACCGCACCGGCACGCCCATCAGCACACACCACTGGGCGGTCGGCAAGCAGGGCCTCGAGCAGATCCGCATCTTCAAGGAGGAGGGCGTCCAGCTCGACCGTGTCTGCATCGGCCACAGCTCCGACACGGATGACGTCGCCTACCTCGAGGAGATGCTCAACATGGGCGTCTTCCTCTCGCTCGACCACTACACGCTGAACCCGAACAACCGCCGGCCGTGGCAGGAGCGCAACAAGACGGTGGAGGCGCTCGTAGCGAAGGGCTGGGCGCATCGCCTCATGCTGGGCCACGACGGGCACGCGACGCAGGCGCTCGCCGCGGACCTCAACGAGTGGCCGAATGGCGTTGGCCCGCGCGGCTCGATGACCGTCGTCACCAAGGTCGCGATCCCCGGGCTGCTCGCGGACGGCGTCACGCAGGGGCAGATCGACCAGATGATGATCGAGGCCCCGCGGCGCTTCCTGTCAGGCGAGGACTAGCTACCAGGCGAGCGCGACGCCGTCGGCACGAGGATCGACGGCGGCCTCGAAGAAGCCGTCCGAGTCGAGCGCGATCGCGTTCGTGTGCCCCGTCGCGTCGTCCCACGCGTCGCCGACCTCGACCTCATGGCCGAGCCGGCGCAACTCCTCGATCGTCGCATCGCCGAAGCGAGACTCGACGCGAAGCGTGCGCTGATTCAGGCCGTCCACCGAACCGGAGATCCACCGCGGCGCGGCGAGGGCTTCGGCCACGTCCATCCCCTGGTCGACGATGCGGTTCAGCAACTGCATCTGTGTCTGTGTCTGGCCATGTGCACCCCTCGTGCCGAACAGCAGCGCAAGGCGCCCGTCACGCATTCCCATCGCCGGCGCGAGCGTGTGGAAGGGGCGCTTCCCCGCGTCGAGGGCGTTCGGGTGCGCCTCGTCCAGCGTGAACGCGGCGCCGCGGTTGTGCAGCACGATGCCCGTGTCGCCCGCGACCATGCCCGAGCCGAAGATCCAGTAGAGGCTCTCGACCATCGAAACCGCGTTGCCGTCGCGGTCTGCGATGGCGAGGTGCACCGTGTCGCCGCTGCCCGCGCCGCCAGCGGCGTCGCCTGCCTTCGCCAGGTCAATGCGGGCCCGCGCCGCGTCGGCCCAGCCGCGGGCAAGCAGGCGGTCGAGCGGCATCGGCTCGGGCGCCGTCGTCGGATCGGCGATCCAACGGTCGCGCTCGACGAACGCCTGCTGTTTCGCTTCGACCATGAGGTGGATATCGCGCGCGTCGGTGGTCGCGCCCGGCGCCATGTCGTAGCCCTCGAGGATGTGCGCCATCAGCAGTGCGGCCACGCCTTGGCTGTTCGGTGGTGCCTCGATCACCTCGAGGTCGCGGTAGTGGCCGCGGATCGGGGTGACCCATTCGGCTGGCGGTTGCGCGGCGAAGTCCTCGGCGGTCAGTAGCCCACCAGCATCCGCGATCGCAGCCGCGATCCGGTGCGCCAACTCGCCTCGATAGAAGGCGTCGCGCCCGCCCCGGGCGACGATGCGCAGTGACGCCGCGAGGTTCGCGAGGCGCAAGCGCTCACCGGCCCTCGGCGCGCGTCCGCCCGGCAGGTACTGCGCCTGCGCGCTTGGCGAGAGTGCGGCGGCGTTGCGCGCGATGTTCGAGGCGAAGAATCGCCCGAGCGGGAAGCCCTCCTCGGCGTATGCAATGGCGGGCTGGAGCGCGCGTGCGAGGTCCCACGTGCCGTAGCGCTCGAGCATGACCTGCCAGGCATCGACGCCGCCGGGCACGGTGACG
>CAIXBH010000253.1 GCA_903917615.1 uncultured Chloroflexota bacterium
CGGTGTGGGGGCCGCTGCTGCGCGCGAAGTTCCGCGAGCACGCGGAGGACATCTCGCTCGTCTGGTTCTGGGGCAAGCTGCACCTCCGCTTCTCCTCGCGTGAGAGCGGGGGAGGGCTGGGCGGGCTCTTCGCGAAGGAGCAGCTCGGCTACCTGCGCGGCTCCTTCGGACGGCTGATCGACGCCCTCGTCACCGCGATCAAGGCGCGCGGCGGGACGATCGAGGTCGGCACCCCGGTGGAGCGCGTGCTGATCGAGGACGGCCGCGCGACGGGCATCCGCCTGCGCGACGGCCGCGAGCTGCGCGCCGACGCCGTGATGGCGACCGTGCCGTCCGAGTGGTTCGCGCGAATGGTGCCGGAGCTGGCGGAGCGCGACCCGTGGTTCGCGAGCATGCTCACCGCCGTGCAGTACCAGTGGGCGACGGTGCTGATGCTGCGCCTCGACCGCCCGCTGTCGCCGATCTACTGGCTGACGATGACCGACCCGGACTGCCCGTTCGTCGCCGCGATCGAGCAGACGAACTTCATGCCATCCTCGGACTACGGCGGGCGGCACATCGTCTACTTCTCGAACTACGTCGACCCGGGCGACCCGATCATCGACGAGACCGAGGAGCAGGTGCTCGATCGGTACGAACCATACCTGCGGCGGATCAACCCGGACTTCGACCGCGCGTGGATCCAGCAGTCGTGGTGGTTCAAAGACCGCGCCGGCCAACCGATCGTGCACTGGAAGTACCACGAGACGATCCCTCCACACCGCACGCCGGTGCCGGGGCTTTACCTCGCCAACACCGCGCAGGTGTACCCGGAGGACCGCGGTCAGAATTACTCGATCCGCATGGGCGTCCGCGTGGCGCGCCTCCTCGAGGCGGATTTCACCTAGCGCGAGCGGCCTGGACGAGGCATCCGCGAGCACGTTCGGGGGCGTACGCCCGCCAAGATCACCCTTCCTTCGCTTTCCCCCCTAAGGGGGAGCGGGAGAACCTGTACCGACAGAAGAATTGGCGGTGTCCAGCTCCCTCCCCCTCCAAGGGGGTTGGGGTGAGGGTGATCTCATCGACCCTGCTCGTTCCGCTCAGATCGGCGGCAGCAATTCCGGTAGTCCGTCGTGTTGAGCGGCCCTCGGCCCGCGCCTATAGTGACCGGAGCGCGAGGGTAGCGAGGAACAGCCGATGCCGCTGGAGACCGAAGCGAAGGCCCAGATACGCTCCCTCGTGAGCGAGTTCCGCCCCGGGCACGGCGACATGCTCGCCGCCCTCCACAGGATCCAGCACGAGTTTGGCTACATCTCGGGCGACGCCATCGAGGTGCTCGCGGACCAGCTCGGCCTCTTCCCCGCTCACGTCTACGGCGTCATCACCTACTACGAGGAGTTCCGCCTCGAGCCGCCCGCGAGCGTGGACATCCGCTGGTGCTCCGGCCCGGCGTGCCGCGCCCGTAACGGCGGCGGCATCCGCGACGCGATCCTCGCCACGCTCGGCTGCGAGATGGACGGCATGACCGAGGACGGCCGCGTGGGCGTCCGCCTCGGGCAGTGCAACGGCACCTGCGAACTGGCGCCGCAGGTGTGGATCGAGGAGCGCGCGACGCACACGAACGAGATCGTCGGGCACCTCAACGCCGCGCGGGCAATCCGCCTCGCGCGCGCGCTGCGCGACGGCGCCACTGCGACCGAGGTGCTGGAGAGCGAGACCGTCCGTGGCTAGCCCGCTCGAGTTGTACGACGCCCTGCGCGTCCCCGCCGAGGCCGCGTACGCGGCGTGGCGCACGCCCATCCGCCCGCGCATCGACGTGGCGATCGACACCTCGTCGCTCGCGCACGGCGCGGGCAAGACACGGGCGGCGATCGAGGCCCTCGTCAGCCAGCGGAACGCCGCGGTCGACCTCGGCCGCGTGCACGGCTACGGCATGCAGTGGCTGCAGCCGCTGGTCACGATCACCTTCCCGGACGGCGCGTCCGTGATCTACGGCCCGGTCACGCCGGCCGAGGCGGGGACGATCGTCGACATCGCGACGGGCGCGCTGCCGGCGCGGCACGCGCTGGCGATCGGCACCGTCGCCGGTTCCGTGACCGGCATCCCGAGCATCCGCGACCACGCGTTCTTCAAGATGGAGCCGCGCGAGCGCCGCGTGCTTGCGAACATCGGGCTGACCGACCCGGAATCGATGCAGCACGCGATCGCGAACGGCTCGTACCACGCCGCCGCGCGCATGCTCGACCGGCACCAGTCGCCGGCGCAGGTGCGCCAGCTGCTGGTCGACTCAGGCGTGGGCGGCCGCGGCGGCGGCAACTTCCCGGCCGGCACGAAGTGGAACTTCCTCGCGACCGCGCCGGGCGACGAGCACTACGTCATCTGCAACGCCGACGAGGGCGACCCGGGCGCGTGGGTGAACCGTGTGATCATGGAGGGCGACCCGCACCTGCTGGTCGAGGGCCTGCTGATCGCCGCGTACGCCACCGGCTCACGGGGCGGCTTCATCTACATCCGCGACGAGTACCCGCTCGCGATCGCCCGCATGGAGCAAGCCGTGCGCGAGGCAGAGGCCGCGGGCTTCCTCGGCGACGGCGTGCTTGGCACCGATGTGAACCTCGAGCTGCGCGTGATCCGTGGCGCGGGCTCGTACGTCTGCGGCGAGGAGACCGGGCTGATCTCCTCGATCCAGGACAGCCGTGGGATGCCGCGCGTGAAGCCACCGTTCCCAGCAGGCGCGGGTGTGTTCATGAAG
>CAIXBH010000254.1 GCA_903917615.1 uncultured Chloroflexota bacterium
AGCTGCTGGAAGCCGTCCCCTTGTTCCGCGCGCGGCTGCGCGAGGCGAGCCCGCGCGCCGTCTGCTTCACCTCGACGCGATCGTTCGGCGCGAACTACCCACGCGCGTGGCGGCCGCGCGCGTGGGGCCGCCAGCCCGTGCCGCCGCTCGAGGGTGCCGAGGTATGGGTGATGCCCTCGCCGTCGGGGCGCGCCTCGGCGTACCACGGCGAGACGGCGGCGGTGCTCGAACAGCTCGCGGCGTCGCTGGTTGCCGAGTGGCCCATCTCACAGGACAAACGAGCACGGAGGACGGCGTGAGCTTCGACGACCCCGGGGACGTGCGCTTCCGTCCCGACGACGACTGTCCGCTATTCAGCCAGGCGCTTGAAGACCACCTCGTCGCGGTGTCGAAGGGCAACGCCCCGAACACCGGACGCTTCTGCGGCAACTGCTACACGCCGATCTCGCGCGACACCGTACGCTGCCCCCACTGCTCCGAGGTCGCCGACACGACGGGTGCCACCGGCCGCGCGCCGGCGCGCGCCGTACCGCAACCGATCCTCGACACGTTGTTGCGGCAGCGATCGATCGAGGCGAAGTGGGTGAACGGGTTCGCGTACCTCGGCGTGCTGATCGCCGTGATCAGCGGGCTCGCGATCGTGCTCGGCATCCCGCTGTTCCGGAACTCGCTGCTGCTGGCGACGATCTTCTACGCGCCGTACCTGCTGATCGGCAGCCGCGTGTTCGCCGGGCTCCTCGGCGGATACTACGGCGACCGCATCGGCTACGAGAAGGCGCGCACCGAGACGCGCGCGGCGTGGGCGGAGTGGGTCGCCGAACGCGATGCGTAACGATCGAGGTGCTGCGTAGGGCGGCCCGCGGATATCGATCGTTGCGGCGCAACTAGCGCGGCGGCGCGTCCTCGTTCGTTTCGTCGTTGAGCTCCGCGCCCTCGAAGGCCGTGCCTGCGAGCTCGGCTTCGCCGTACGGGTTGCTGACGAACGGGTTGAACTCGTAGACGAGCGCGGTCACCACCTCGCCGCGGTGCGGGTAGCCCTCGGGGAGCTTGCCCTGCAGCATGTAGCCGCTCTTCTCGAGCACGCGCTCCGAGGCGGGGTTGTCGGCGAACACGAGCCCGAAGAGATGCTGCATGTCGAACTGCTGCATCCCGTAGAAGGTCACGGCGAGGACCGCCTCGGTCGCGATGCCTCGACCCCAGTAATCGTAGCCGAGCCAGTAGCCGATCTCGCCGTTGTAGCCGTGCTCGTCCTCGCCGAGGACCAGGCCGATGCCGCCGACGGCCGCGCCGTCCACCTCGATCGCGAAGTCGAAGACGGGGTCCTGTGCGCTAGCGCGCGCGATCCACGCCTCGGCGTCGGCGCTGGTGTACGGCGACGGAAACTCGTCGCGCAGGTGCGCCGCGACGCGCACGTCGTCCGCGTGCCGCACGAGCGACGCGGCATCCTCGACGCGCCAGGGGCGCAGCGTGCAGGTCTCGAGCGAGAACGTGGTCACAGACGCGTCCTGCACTAGACGCCGACCGCCGCCTTCACGTCGATGGTGTGGCGGGCGAGCTCCGCGCGGATGCGCGCGGCGGCGGCCTCGGACGGGGGGACGAGCGGGAGACGGCAGTCGCCGGCGGCGAAG
>CAIXBH010000255.1 GCA_903917615.1 uncultured Chloroflexota bacterium
CCACGGCAAGCATTGTGGCCGCACCCCTCGCGCAGCGGATCGACGCGCTCTACGGCTGGCGCACGGTGTGGATCATCCTGGGACTGATGTCGCTCACCGTCGCGCCGCTGTCGTGGGCGCTGATTCGCCGCCGCCCGGAGGACATCGGGTTGCTCCCGGACGGCGACCTGCCGGGGCAGGTGATCCCGGTGACGAAGTCTCGCGTTGCCGATGCCGTGACGACGGCGCCCTGGACCGTGGGCGAGGCGATGCGTACGCGCGCCTTCTGGCTGCTCACGCTCGGGTTCCTGCTCGTGTCGATGCCCTCCGGGTCGATCTTCATCAACATTTCGGGCTTCGTGCAGTCGCACGGCTTCAGCGCGGCGGACGGTGCGAAGGTCGTGGGCATCTACGGCCTTGGCGTGCTCGCCGGCCGACCGACCTGGGGCTTCTTCCTCCCGCGCGTGGGGCTCTACAAGACGATGGTGATCTTCGCGTTGATCTACGCGGTGTCGATCGCGATCTTCAGTCTCCAGACCACCAGCATCGTCGGCATCTACCTCACGACGATCTGGCTCGGGATCGCGATCTCAGGCTCGCAGCTCCTGAACGCGCAGGCCCTGCCGGACTACTTCGGCCGCGAGATCGTCGGCCGCCTCACGGGTTACTCGCAGATCGCAAATGTGCTCGTCGCCGGCTCCGCACCGATCCTCACGGCGTTCGTCTTCGACCGCACGGGGGGATACGTGCCGGCGTTCCTCTTCTTCGCTGCGGCGTGCGTGGTCGCCGCGGTGGCGTTCTTCTTCTCCCAGCCCCCGCTGCATCCCAGCGAACGCGAGCCGCGGCGGGAGCGTGGCACGGCGATCGCCGCCTGACGACGACCGCACGACGCACCAAAGAGAACGGGCCGGCGGAGTGACTCCGTCGGCCCGTTTCGCGTACCGCGGGTTGCGAGGCTACCTCGCGGCGGTCAGCTCGAGGATCCGCACCGTCGACGGCAGGTTCTCCGCCGTGCGCATGAGTTCGACGAGCGCGTCGAGTTGTGTCTGGCCCCCGGGCACGCCCGGGACGCATTCCTGCAGGCGCGCCACGGTCTGGTCGAAGTTCCACTCCATGCGCTTGTACGGGTACGAGCCCATGAATGTCGCGCCGTCCTTCATCCGGATGGTGACCTCCGGCGAGAACATCGGCTGGTCGTGCACGCCGACAAGGCGCACGTGGTTCGTCATGAAGTCGAGGACCTTCGCGTCCTTGTCGAGGTCGCCGCTCTCCGGCCCGTACCGCTTGCCGCCAACGACCGGGTAGCCGCCGTGTACTGCGGCGTGAGCCGCGAAATACTGGGTGCTGCCCGCGTACGCCTTCGACGGGTCCGGGTAGCGCGGGAACTCCGGGCTCGGGTACAGGGTCTCGATGTAATTCATGAACACCGTGACCGTCTCGATCTCGTCCGGGTTGATGCGGTGCTGTTCGCGCATCTCCTTTATGAGGTCGATCACGGGCTGGTTGTACCCGGCGGTCGCGTACATGCGGAACATCACGGTCAGCATCTCGTACTGCAGTCCGAGGCCCGCGGTGATCGTGCCGAGGTCGACCTGCATCGGGCCCTGGAAGTTGTACTTCAGCTTGCCGCCGCGGCTTCCCGCGTAAGCGTTGAGGAAGCCCGCGTCACCCTCGATCACAGTCTCGGAGCCCTTGATGTGGCCGGTACGCGCCATGGTGGCGGCGAAGACGCCCTGCTTGGCGGCGTTCGGCTCGTGCACGGCCTGCTCGCCGCCGCCGACGCGGCCGGCCTCGTTCAGGCCGGAGGCGCTGCTCGCGCCAATCGCGATCGCGGAGACGATCCCCTCTTCGTCGAGGTCCATCAGCTTCGCTGCGACCATCGTCGCGCCCATCGTGGAGAAGATCGGCGCCGGCCGGAAGCCCTGAGCCGAGGTGCTGGGCACGAAGTTGTTCGCCAGGCGGCACTCGAACTCGTAGCCGGCGGCGAGCGCGACGATGACGTCCTTGAGGGACTTGTGCTCGATCTCGGCATTCGTGAGCGCGACCGCCACGACCACCGGGCCCGGGTGCGTGATCATCCGGTAGGAGTCGTAGAGCCCGGAGACGTGCAGCACCTCGCAGTTCGCGACGGTCGCGCCGTTCCGGGTCGCCTTCGCGCCGTCGCCGATGATGGTCCCGCCGTCCGGCTTCCCCTCCTCGCGCTTCACGAGCTCGATGAGCTCCTTCGCGCGCGGCATCTCGGCGCCCATCGTCGCGGCGACCAGGTGAAGCAGGATGAGCGCCTTCACCTTGTCGACGACCGCCGGTGGCAGGTCCTCGTACCGGAGATTGGCTGCCCATCGGGCGAACTGCCTGCTGATCGAATCGGCCATGACGTTTCCCCTCGTTTTGCGACCGTCAGGTGCGGCCGCGGCTGGTCATCCGGACGAGCGAGGCCGGAACGGCGACGCTCGAGCCTCGCGTACTCTAGCGCCCTCGTCGCGGCGCGTGGTCGGGTTCGCCATCCCCTGGGCCATCGTCCTTGCTGGCGCGCGGTGCGACACTGGTTCACCCCACCGCAGGAACCGAGGTTCGCGTGACCGCCTCCGCCACCGCTTATCGCCCTATCGGCGAGTCCATGACGTCCCGTCAGAAGTTCGTCCTGCTCAACGCGCTCATGCTCTGCATGTTCATCGGCGCGCTTGACCAGGCGATCATGGCGACCGCCCTTCCGAAGGTGCTGTCGGAGTTGCAGGGCTTCTCTCTCCAGTCCTGGGTCTTCACGACGTACCTGCTCGCCTCGACCGTCGTGGTGTCGGTGGTCGGGAAGCTCTCGGACATGTTCGGACGCAAGTCGTTCATGCTCGCCGGGATCCTCATCTTCGTGTCGGGATCGATGGCCTGCGGCGCGGCCCCGTCGATGCTCTTCCTGATCGCGGCGCGGACGGTTCAGGGCGTGGGCAGCGGCATCCTCTTTGCCTGCGTGTTCGCGACGCTCGGCGATCTCTACACGCCGATCGAGCGCGTCAAGGTGGTCGGGTATTTCATCAGCAACTTCACGGTCGCCTCGCTCACCGGGCCGACGATCGGTGGCTTCCTGACGGACGGCCCCGGCTGGCGCTGGTGCTTCTACGTCAATCTGCCGGTCGGCATCGTCGCGGCGATCGCGATCTGGTTCCTGATGCCGTCCGCGCGTCGAGGCGGGCGGCTGGCAGACGTCGACTTCGTCGGCGCGCTGATGCTCGCGGTCGCGACGGTGTCGTTCATGCTCGCGATCGTGTGGGCGCACGCGGCGTACGGCTGGACCGCCCCGGAGACGCTGGGACTATTCAGCGCCGCGCTCGTCTTCGGTGCGCTCTTCGTCCGTCAGGAGATGCGCCACCCGCAGGCGATCCTTCCGATGTTCCTGTTCCGTAACCCCGTCTTCGTCCAGGCGAACCTGATCGTGATGTGCGTGGGTGGTGGCATCTTCGCGGCCATGCAGTACCTGCCCACGTTCGTCCAGACGTCACTCGGAACCTCGGCGACGACGTCCGGCCTCGTGTCGACGCCACAGTCGGTGGGCGTCCTGGTGACGAGCATCGTCGGCGGCCAGATTGTCGCGCGCAGTGGGCGGTTCAAGCCGTCGATCGTCGTCGGGGCCACCATGATCCTGGGCGCGACAGTTGCATTGTTGACGCTGAACGTGGGCACGCCCCCGATCCGCATCGCGGTGATCATGGCGGTACTGGGGCTGGGGATGGGTTTCGTGCTCCCGATGATGTCCACGCTCGTGCAGAACGCTGTCGAACAGCAGTACATGGGCGTGGCATCGAGCGCGCGACAGTTCTTCATGCAGATCGCGGGCGTGCTCGGTGTCGCGATCCTCGGTCTGTTCTTCACCACGGGCTACACGACGTCATTCACCGCGACCGTCGCTGCCGAAGGGATCGCGCTCCCTCCGGCGGCACTGGAGTCGTTCAAGGATCCGACGCTGGCGCTGAACCCCGGCCGCTTCGCGCCGGTGCGTGAGGCCGTTCTCGCCCAGCCCGATGGGCGCGCGGTCCTGGCGCAGGCCGTGCAGGCACAGCGCCAGGGCGTTGCCGATGCGACGCATCGCGTGTTCCTCGGCACTGCGGTGATGGCGGCGGCGATGTTCCTGCTCGCCCTGACGATGCACGAGGTGCCACTGCGGCGGAGCTTTGGCGGCGCCGCCCCCTCGCAGGGTCGCGAGGGCGCTGAGGACGAACCGATGCCGGTGCTCTCGATGCCGGAGTAGCCGGGGTTCGGCTACGGCTGTGGCTGCTCGCCGGACGGCGCTGCCTCGAGCTGGATCTGGCCGTCGCAGATGAATGAGTGCGGTCGCCGCGCGCCCAGCTCGTGCAGCCATCTCGCGGGCACCAGTGCCGGGAAGCGCCAGTCCTCCCCGTTCGGACCGTTGATCCCGGGCGGCTCCTCGCCGCACTTGAGGCACACCGCGCGCACCAGCAGCACGGTCGGCGCCGGGCCGGTGTCTTCCGGTCCCTCTTCGGCGTCGTCGCGGGCGGCGCGGTCGTTCACGCGGGGCAATCTAGCACTGCGGTCGAGGCCTCGCGTGGTCTGCTCTGCCCCCGGCTTACGTCTTTGCCGGTTGCGCTTCCGCCCCCGTCTCGACGAGGCGGCGTGACACCGGGATGTGGAACTCGGGCGCGAAGAGCCAGAAGAGCAATCCCGAGATCGTGACGATCGCAGCCGTGCCGAGCAGCGGCGCGTTGTACCCGACCTTGCCGGCGAGGTAGCCAAGAAGGACCGGCCCGATGATGTAGCCGCCGTCCGAGACCGACCGCCAGATGCCGAAGATCTGCGCGCGGATCGTCGATGGCGACAGGTCCGAAATGTACGCGGCGGGGGCCGGTCCCGAGAGGCCTGCGCCAAACCCCCAGACGACGGCCGCGGCGAGGTACCACCACTCGCTCGGCGCCCAGGCCCACATCGCGAGCGAGATGCCCGTGACGATGGTCGCCGGCGCGATCACGATCTTGCGCCCGTACTTGTCGGCGAGCGCGCCGGAGAAGTACACGGTCGCGAAATTGCCGCCGTTGATGAGGGTCTGGGCCAGCCCGATCCCACTCGCGCTGAGGTGGAAGCGATCCGCGCCGAGCAGTGGGAGGAGCACGAAGATCGCACCGGTTCGCGCGAAGAACTGCGAGAACGTGACGAACCCGATCAGGATGAATGCCGGTGTCATCAACGTGCTCAGAGTTCCCCCCTCGGGCGCTGCGTGCTGCGACGCCTGCGCCGAGGTGCTCTGGGCGGGTGCGATGCCACGCGTCTCGCGAATGAGGATCATTGCGCACACGCATGCGAGGCCCGAGAAGATCGCGTAGGCGATGAACGGCGCGCGGATGCCGAAATGGTCGGCGAGGATGCCTGCTGGCAGCGGCCCCATCGTGACGCCGGCGAGGAATACGCCCTGGTAGGTGCTCATCATCCGGCCACGGTTCTCGGGATTGGCGAGGTCGCCAACCATGACCTGGCCGCCGGTGAGCACGGTTGCGGCCCCGAGCCCGGCGAGCAGGCGATACGCGAACAGCTCGGTCGGTGTGGTGGCGGTCGCGAAGAGAGCGGAGGCGATCGACGTGATCGCCGTCCCGATGATCAGGACCGGCCGTCGGCCGCTCCGCTGGGCGAGCATCCCCGCAGGCACGTTCGCGAAGAAGCGCGCGACGCCGTAAATCGTGACCAGCGCGCCGATCGACGCCGGTCCGAGACCGAACGTGCGCGCGTACTGGGGCAGCACCGGCTGGATCAGCCCGAAGCCGAGCTGATTCACGAGGATCAGGGCGAGCAGCGCCAGGAATGTTTGCTGGCCGGCGAAGCGGCTCATGAATGACGGCCTGGACGAGTTCACGGCCATCGGGATGGGCCTTCCTGGTGCTCGCCGGTGGGACGGACGAGCGACGGGGCGAAGATACGCGCGTCGGTGTGCTCGCACCACCGAACGACCGTGACGCGGCGTTTGTAATCGGCGCGGTCTGCGGGCTAGTGTCGGCCGGGCGCCGCGGTGGCGCCGCGCTGACGAAGGAGCCTGCGATGGTCGATACCGGCCTCCCCACCCACGAGATCGGGCGGACTGGGATGGTGGTCACGCGCCTCGGGTACGGCAGCGTCGAGCTCCGGAACGCGCGGCCGGAGGCCCGGCGCGTCACCGACGCCTACGCGGGCGAGCTGCTGAACGCGGTCCTCGACGCCGGCATCAACTTCCTCGACACCTCCCCGGACTACGGCAACGCGGAGGAGATGATCGGGCGGTGGGTCTCGAATCGCCGTTCCGAGTACTACCTCGCCTCGAAGTGCGGCTGCCTCGTGGGTGACCGCCCGGGAAATGGGCGCGGCGAGGGTCACCAGTACACGCCCGAGAACATCGTCGCCGGCGTCGAGCAGAGCCTCCGTCGGATGCGCACCGACTACCTCGACCTCGTGCAGTTCCATGGCGCTCCGTCTCGGGCGAACCTCGAGGAGCACGGGGGGCTCGACGCGCTCGTGAAGCTGAAGGAGAGCGGGAAGGTGCGCTTCATCGGCGCCTCGGCGTTTGGCCCGGACCTCGCCCCGCTGATCGACCTCGGGGTGTTCGACGAGTTCCAGATCCCATACTCGATCCTCCAACGGGCCCATGAAGAGGACATCTCCCGGGCGCGCGCTGCGGGTGCGGGTACCGTGATCCGCGGCGGTGCCGCCCGCGGCATGACGTCCGACGAGAAGAACTGGAACGCGATGACCGCGCCGGTCTCGGAGCAGGAGGGACGGCGCATCTGGGAGACCGCGCGCCTGGACGACCTGCTCGGCGGCGCAACGCGGATGCAGTTCACGTTGCGATACACACTCACGCACCCACACATCGACACGGCCATCGTCGGCACGAGCCAGATCGAGCATCTGCACGAGAACCTCGACGTGCTGCGGCAGGGCCCGCTTCCCGCGGACGTCTACGCCGAGGCAAAGCGCCGCCTCGATGCCGCGAAGTAGCACTGCGATGCCCGCGCTCGGACGCGTCGTCGTGGCACTCGCGCTGGCATCGGTCTTGGCTGCGTGCACGTCGGCCGCCGTGCCGACGGTGGTGCCGACCGGAACGGCGGCGACATCTGGCCCCGCGGCAACGACGGCGGTGGCGGCCGCGACAGGGGTGGCCAGCCGGACGCCGAGCGCGGCGTCGACCGCTACCGCCGGTCCGTCTCCCTCCCCGTCATCGACGCCGACCCCCGCGGCGTCGGCTACGCCACCTGCGACATCAGCTGCGGGTGGCATCGACGTCGTGCTCAAGGAGTTCTCGGTTACGCCGGCGGTCGGCGCTGCCCGCGCCGGCTCGGTGGCATTTGCCGTGCGCAACGCCGGGGCGATTCCTCACGAGTTCCTGGTCGTGCAGACGGATGTCCCGCCGGACCGGCTACCGCAGAAGGAGCAGAAGGCGGTCGACGAGACGGCGGTGCGCGTCATCCTGCGGGTCGAGGTGATCGACGGTGGGCAGCGAGCGACCGTGGCGGGAACGCTCTCGCCCGGACGTTATGTACTGCTCTGCAACGTGCCCAGCCACTACGAGACCGGCATGTACGCGGCGTTCACGGTCCAGTAGCCGCCGGCACGCAAGCCGGACGCATCCGGATCGGCTCCCCGTCCGTTCTGCCTGTGAAACGCGACGGGGGAGCCGTGGTGGGGTGCTACCATCCCGGCGAACAACATCCGGGCGGATAGATCCGGGCGCACAGGCGCGGGCAGCGAGCTCGCGTAGAGACGACGCCGGCGGCGCGTAGCCGCGCCGAACGCGACGAGGACCGGCACATCGGCCGGTCCTCGATGATCCAGCGTGGACGGTGCGCCGCGTCCGGCGCGGATCGCTACGCGAAGCGCGCCATGTCGGCGGACGCGTAGCGCGCGACCATGTTGTCCGCGACGGCGGTCTGCTCGATCCGTGCGATGACGTCGCCGAGCATGCTGGCGGGGATCGCGCAGGTCATCTCCCCGTTCGCCATGCCAGTACGCACGCGGCTGAGCTGGCAGCCGACGGATGCCGCGATCTGCCCCTGCTCTTTCGCGATCGCGATGATGTGGCACTGCGGCTTGCCCTCGATGCGCAGGCCCGGGTACGCGTCGCTGAGCACCATGAGCTGGCGGCCGGTCACCCGCAGCATCACCACGTCGGGGTCCATGGGGGTCTCGGACAGCGGCCCGTAGACGACCGCCTCGGGCTTCTCAGTGACGACGGGGATCTGCGGCACCACGTCCATCGTGACCCATCCGGATTCGAGGAGCGCCGCCACGTCGCCGTTGGCGGCGACGTCCTGCAGCGTCTTGAAGCCGTGGGTCATGCTCCCCACGGAGCAGTTCGCGTGATCCTCGGCGACCGTCGAGAAGGTGCGGTCGGTCGACTTCATCCAGAACACGCACCCGGCGGGCACGCGGCCCGTGCGGCCATCCGGTGCGGCGGCCGGCATCGGCTCGTCGAATGGTGCGACCCCGGCGGGCGTCGAGGCGGCGAAAGTGATGGCGATCGGCGGCACCTGCAGGCCGAGTGCGGTCTCGAGTCGTGCGGCGAGTGCCGGCCAGTCGGTAGCCATGTGCGACAGTCCTCTCAAGCAGCGGCGGACGATCCGCCCGGGGAACCTTACCGCACGATCATGGGGGAGGGCCAAACGGGCATCATCAAGGGGACGTTGGGGTGTCGTCGGTCATCTGTACCGGGCGCTAGACTCTGCTCATGACGAGCGCGCGGTCCCGGCTGCTCTCTTCGCCGCTGCTCGCGGTCATGTTCGCGCTCGTGGCTACCGCAGCGCTCATGCAATCGACCCTCCTCGTCATGATCGATCCCGGCCTGCTGGGCTGGCAGCCGGATCACGGCCACGTGTTCCTCGACGGGCGCGTCCGTCCCCACAGCCACGCCTGGGCGCCGGGAAGCGCGGAGCGAGGTCCAGCGGCGTCGGGCATCGTGTTCACACCCGGCGACGATGGCTCCGCCGGCTCCGTTGCCGGCGCGCTGACCGTGCCGCCCGCTCCGATCGTCGTGCCGGGCGCTCTGATCCCCTCCGTGCTGGAGGCGCGCGTCTTCGCCGCCCCGCTCGACGTCCCGGCGGACGTCCCCGCTCCTCCGCCGCGCGGTTGACCGCGTCCGCTCGCGCGGACCAGGTCGATCAACCGCACAGCATGGAGGAGTTACCCGTGACCCTGTTTCGATCGCGCGGCGCCATCGCGGCCGCCGCATTCCTGCTCGCGCTCGTCGTCGTGCCCGGCGTCGCCATGGCGCACGAGCGTCGTGATGTCGGCGGCGGATACCAGTTCGTGGTGGGCTGGCTCGGCGAGCCGGCGTACGAGGGCATCAAGAACGGCCTCGACCTTCGTGTCTCGAAGGACGGCAAGCCGGTCCTCGGCGTGGAGAAGACGCTGAAGCTCGATATCACCCACGTCGACAGCAACACGACGAAGTCATTCGCGATCAAGGCGATCTCGGCGAACAACGACCCGGGGCATTACACGACCGACGTGTTGCCGACGGTGAGCGGCGTCTACAAGTTCCGCTTCACCGGCCAGGTCGAGTCGACGAACATCGACCAGACGTTTACGTCCGGCCCCGGCACCTTCGGGAGCATCGAGCCGACCACGCCCGTCCAGTTCCCGCAGCCGCTCGCGAGCGTCCGCGAGGTGCAGGGCGCAGCGAAGGGCGCATCGGACGCCGCAGCCGCGGCAACGGCGGCGGCGAAGGCGGCGACGGACGCGGCGGCCAGTGCGCGCACGCTGGCCATCGCCGGCGTCGCGCTCGGCGCGATCGGCATGGCGCTCGGCGGCATGTCGCTGCGGAAGCGTTGAGCGCGATCACACCGGTCAATCGCGGGGCTCGGGCATCTGCCCGGGCCCTTCGGGTGCGCCTCGGCGTGCTCGTGCTGGGCGGCGTCGTCCTGCTCGCGCTGCTGCCCGCCTTCGCCGGCGTAGCGCTGGCACACGCGAACCTCATGCGCGCGGTCCCCGAGCCGGATAGCGCCTCCCCGCAGTCGCCGCCGAAGGTCGAGGCGTTCTACTCGGAGCCGCTCGCGGTCGGTCTTTCCTCGCTGACGGTGCTCGACACCTCCGGGCAGCGCGTCGATCGCGGTGATAGCGCAGTCGATCCGGCGGACCACACGCACATGACCGTCTCGCTCCCCCAGTTGGCGAGCGGCACCTACACGGTCTACTGGAAGAACGTCTCCGATGTGGACGGGCACCCGCTGAGCGGGACCTTTGTCTTCTACGTCGGCAACAAGCCCGCCGACGCGCCCACGAGTGCCACCTCCGCTGCCGCGTCGGCCCTCGTGTCGCCGGTCGAGCCGTTCGCGCGGTGGGCGGCCCTGGCCGGGCTGCTCGCGATGTTCGGGACGTTGCTCTTCGAATTCGCGGTCCTCGAGCCCGCGATTCGCGGGAGTGCGGGCGAGGACGTGCGCGCGTCCCTGTCGGACGCGGCGCCCGTGCTCGCGCGACTGCGCATCGTCGCGCTCACGCTGTTCGGCCTCGCATCGATCGCACACCTCGCCGTGCAGGGCTCCGAGTCGGCCGGCGAACTGTCGCTGGCCGCGTCGATGTGGCGCGTCCTGCTCACCTCGCAGTGGGGCCGCATGTGGCTCGCGCGGGTGGCGCTCGCGGAACTCGTCGGGACGATCGCGCTCGTCGCTCCGTCGTCCGGCAGGCGCGGCTGGGCGGCGCGTGTCGTCGCGTTCGCCGCGCTGACGGGCGCGCTCGGCACGATCGCCTTCTCCAGCCACGCCGCCGCCGACCGGCTGCTTGCGACGCCGGCGATCGCGAACGAGGTGGTGCACCTCGTCGCGGCCGGCATCTGGGCCGGTGGGCTCGTCGCGTTCCTCGTGCTCGCGCTTCGCGCGCGGCACTGGCCGATCGAGGACCGCCGCCGCCTCCTCGCGGCCATCACCCCCCGCTTCTCGCCGGTCGCCTTCCTCGCGGCCGGTGCGATCGCCATCACCGGCACCTACGGCGCGTGGATCGAGGTCGCGCGCGTGTCCGCGCTGCGCACGCCGTACGGCATCGCGGTCCTCGCGAAAGCCGCGATCTTCATCGCGTTGCTCGCGCTCGGCGCCGTGAACCTCCGCTGGGTGAGCCCTCGGCTGCGCCACAGCGGCCTCGCGGCGCGCGTCCTGACGCGGACGGTCGCGATGGAGGTCGCGCTCGTGCTGGCGGCGCTCCTCGCGGCGGGGTTCCTCGCGAGCCTCCAGCCGGCGAAGCAGGCCGAAGTCGTGCTGCTCCCGGGCCCGCGCGTGGAGCAGACCGTCGAGGGCGCCCGGCTCCGGATCGCCGTCGAGCCGGGGCGAGTTGGCACGAACCGCGTGACCGTCGACCTCGCGCGTCCGGACGGCACGCCGATCACGAACGCGTCGCACGTCGGCATCCGCCTTCAGTTCGCCGACGCGGACATCGGCGCGCTCGACCTGACCGTGCAGCCCGGCGGGCCAGGACGGTACGTCGCGGACGGCGCCGTGCTAAGCCTCCGCGGGAACTGGCAGGTCGAGGCGACCGTCAGTCGACCGGATGGCTTCGATGCGCGCGCCGTCCTGCGGTTCGCGGTGACGCCGCCTGCAGCGGCGGGCGGTCCGATCACGATCACGCCTGCGCGGCAGACCGCGCTGCTCGCGTTCGGCTGGGAGATCGTGCTGCTGGCGCTCCTGTTGCTCGGCGTTTCAGCGGCGTGGTGGTCGAAGTCACGGCCCGGGAAATTCGCTGACTGGGGCGGCGCGGCGCTCGCCATTGCCGGGATCCTGGTGGTCTATGGCGTGGGCCACATCGACACGTCGCAGCCACCGCCGGTCCTCGGCGTCGGCGGGACCGCGAATCCCATCGCGGCCGACGAGAGATCGATCGGGATCGGCCGCGACCTCTTCGCACAGCAGTGCGTCGTGTGTCACGGCGCGACGGGCCTTGGTGACGGTCCCACCGCGAAGGCGCTCATCCCGCCACCCGCGAACCTGCAGAGTCATGTCCCACTCCACACGGACGGCGAGATCTTCGGGTTCATCTCCGCGGGATTCCCCGGCAGCGCAATGCCTGCCTTCCACGGCCAGCTCACCGATGAGCAGATGTGGAACCTGGTGAACTACCTCCGCACGCTCAAGTAGCGCGCTCGGTACCTGCGCGTTGGTCGCGGTGGCGCGCCGCTGAACTCGCCGTCCCCTCGCGGTACCCTCTCGAGACGCGCCGCCGGCGCGCACGTCGAGGAGTCTTGATGCGCGAGGCGCTTGCAGCCTGGGGCCTGGCGGAGGCGGCGGTGACACCGGCCGAGCGTCCCGCCCAGATGGACCGGTCGATCACGGAGTGGCGCGTGGCCCCCGCGCCGGGCTACCTGCTGCGACGTTATGTCGAGCGATCGGTCGAGGCGATCACCTACGAGCACGCGATGCTCGAGTTCCTCGCCGAGGACTCGTGGCCCGTCCTCACTCCCGTGCGCGCGGCGGACGGCTCCAGCATCGTGGAGGCGGAGGGCGCACGCTGGGCGCTGTTCCCGGTGCCGGCCGGCG
>CAIXBH010000256.1 GCA_903917615.1 uncultured Chloroflexota bacterium
CCATCGCCTTCGCGGTGGCGTTCGGCCGTATCGGCACGCTCGGACCACGCGGCACGGCCCTATTGCTCGCGCTCGCTGCGTTCGCCGCGATCTACCTCGTGCCCTCGCTGAAGTACCCCGCGAATCCGCCTGCGATCGGGGTCGCGGCGACCATCGGACTCCGGACACAGATCTACTTCGCGATGGTGCTGATCTCCGTCGCCGCGACGGTGGGGGCGGCAATCCTCTGGCGGGCGCTGCTCGACCGGTTGTCGTCATGGGATGCGGCGCTTGTAGCCGGCGCTGCGCTTGTCCTCGTCCTCGTCATCGCCTTCGTCGCGCTGCCGAACATCGACGAGGTCCCCGATGCCTTCCCCGCGACGCTGCTCTGGCGCTTCCGGATCGCCTCGATCGGCACGCAGTTCGTCCTCTGGAGCGGCATCGGTCTCATCTTCGGGGCACTCGTCGCGCGCGGCCGAACCATCGCGACACCAACGGCCGCACGCGCATGACGACCGGTGCCGGACGCGGGATCGTCTTCCTCACGCACGCAGACACCGACGTCCTCGCGGTCGCTTCGATCGCGTCGACGCTCGATCCGCAGTTGCCGCCGGTACGCGTCTACAACGTCGGCAGTCTGCACGCGGAGCCCGAGGCGCTGGCGTTCTTCGAGGATGTGATCCCCGGCGCAGCGGTGCTTCTCGTGAAGCTGCACGGCGGCGTGCGCAGCCTGCCCGCCTTCACGGATCTCGTGCAGATCGCGGAACGCGAGCACGTACTGATCGTCGCGATGCCGGGCACGGATGACCTCGACCCAGAGCTGACGGCTTACTCCACGGCGGGGGTGCCGGTCTCGCACGAGGCGAAGGCGTATTTCCAGCTCGGCGGGCTCGAGAACTACCGGCAGTGCCTCCACTTCCTCAGCGATCACCTGCTCGCGACGGGCATCGGCTACGCCGCGCCGGCGGAGCAGCCGCGTTCCGGCGTCTACCACCCGCGCGTGCCCGATGGCACCCTCGATGCATGGCAGGCGCAGGCTGATCCCGCACGCCCGACGATCGGCGTGACCTTCTATCGCTCGTACTGGCTCACGGGCGACACGGCGTTCATCGACACGCTGGTCGAGGTGGGTGACGCGATCGGCGTGAACGTGCTGCCGGTGTTCGCCTACTCGCTGAAGGATGGCGACGGCGGTGGGCTCCCCGATGCATTGCGCTACTTCGTCGACGAGGCTGGCAAGGCAACGGTCGATGCGGTCATCAACACGATGTCGTTCGCGATGGGCTCCTCGACGCCAGAGGACCGCGGAGACGAGGAGTGGGCAGTCGAGGCGCTGCGCGCCCTCGACGTCCCGCAGTTGCAGGCCGTGAACGCGAGCGTCTCCAGCGCGGAATGGCTCGCGTCCGAGGGCGGCCTGAGCGCGCTCGACGTCGCGATGAACGTCGCCATTCCGGAGCTCGATGGTCGCATCATCACGGTGCCGCTTTCCTTCAAAGAGGAGCAGGACGGCATCGCCGTCGCCGGAACGCCCGTTGTGCGCCACATCGCCCTGCGCGACCGCGCCGAGCGCATCATGGGACAGGCGCTACGCCTCGCGACGCTGCGCCGGAAGACGAACGCGGAGAAGCGCGTCGCGGTCGTACTCACGAACCACAACGCGAAGGCTGCGCGCATCGCGAACGCGGTCGGCCTCGACTCCCCTGCGTCGTTGCTCCACCTCCTGCACGAGATGCGCGCGGCGGGCTACACGATTTCTGAGGATGGGGTCGGCGACGACCTGCCCCCCGACAGCGACACGCTGATGGCCGACCTCGTCGAGCGCGGGCACTACGACCGCGACCTGCTCACGGACGCGCAGCTCGAAGGCGCGCTCGCGCGCGTGCCCGCCTCGAGATACCGCGCATGGTTCGGCGAGCTACCGCGCCGCCGCGCGGACGAGATGCGCGCGCAGTGGGGCGAGCCGCCCGGCGTCTACTACGTCGACGACGGCGGCACGCTCGCGCTCGCCGGGCTGCGCTTCGGCAACGTGTTCGTCGCCGTGCAGCCGCCGCGCGGCTACGGCATGGACAAGACCGCGATCATGCACAAACCCGACCTCGCGCCGACGTACCCGTACCACGCGATGTATCGCTGGCTCGCGGAATCCGAGGCAAACGGCGGCTTCGGCGCGGACGCCGTGGTGCACATGGGCAAGCACGGCTCACTCGAATGGCTGCCCGGCAAGGGCGTCGGCCTCTCGGCGGAGTGCTACCCGGATCTGTTCCTCGGCGACCTGCCGCTGATCTACCCGTTCATCGTGGACGACCCCGGGGAGGGCGCCTCTGCGAAGCGGCGCGCGCATGCGGTCATCGTCGACCACCTGCCACCGCCGATGACGACCGCCGAGACATACGGCGACCTGGAGCAGCTCGAGCGGCTCGTCGACGAGTACTACCTCCTCGAGAAGACCGACCCGGGGCGCCTGCCGCTGCTCCAGGAGCAGATCCGCGTGCTGCTCGCCGGCGCGAACCTCGAGGGAGAGATCGAGGCGCTGCTACGCGAGCACGCCGAGGAGTCCGGCGTCGCGCTGATGGACGACCCGTTGTCACTCACGCACCTGAGCGGCGCCGACTTCGCCGATGTGGTCGAGGACATCCACGCCTACATGCACGAGCTCGGCATGGCGCCGATCCGCGAGGGCCTGCACATCCTCGGCATTCCGCCCGAAGGCGATCCCCTCATCGACTCGGTGCAGATGCTCGTGCGCCTACGCAACGGCGACGTGCCCAGCCTGCGCGACAGCGTCGGCACCGCGTACGGCTTCGACGTCCGCGCCGCAGTGAAGGATCCAGGCGGCAGAGTCCAGAACACCCCCACCCCAACCCACCCCCCACAAGGGGGAGGGGGTCTGAATCCG
>CAIXBH010000257.1 GCA_903917615.1 uncultured Chloroflexota bacterium
CTCGACGCGCTGGAGCAGCGCATCGAGCTTCCCGGTCGCGCGGGCGACGAACAGCTGCTGGTGATCGGCGAAGAGGGCGATGCCGGCGGAGTCGTATCCGCGGTACTCGAGGCGGCGCAGGCCCTCGAGGACGATCGGCCCGGCGGGGCGCTGCCCGGTGTAGCCGACGATGCCGCACATGAAGATGCTCCTGATCGCCCGCCGTGTCTCAGTGTACCGCACGAGGCACGGCAGACGCCGCGATTACGCCTGTGGAACGTCCTCGTCGCCCGGCCGCGTCTCGCGCGGCGACCGCTCGTGCGCCTCGCGGCGGACGACGATCGTCCCGGCGGTCGAGGCACCGTAGACGCCGCGATACTCCTCGGGCAGCATCGCGGCGATCGCGCGCATCAGACGGTCGGTCTCCGCCTCGGCGGTGCCGCCGCCCTTCGAGGGCTCGACGATCTGGAACGGCTGCCCGAATTCGACGCGGATCGTTGGGCGCGGCCCGAACATCCACTGCCAGAACACGCGGGGAATCTCCACGTTGCTGCCGGTGATCGCGATCGGCACAACGGCAGCGCGCGTCATCTGCGCGACCACCGCCGAGCCCGGCAGCGCCGGCCGCAGCTCTGTCGCCGTGCCGGCGCGGACGCCGCGTGTGCCCTCGGGGAACATCAGCACGGCCTCATTGCTGCGCAGGAAGTTGCGCGCGACGCGCAGCGCGCCCATGTCCGCCGAGAACCGGCGCACCGGGAACGCGCCGTACACATGGAAGAACCAGCCGATCAGCGGCACCTCGAACAGCTCGCGCTTCGCCATGGGGTGTACGCGGCGCGAGATGCACGCGGCCACGAGCGGGGGGTCGAGGAGGTGCACGTGGTTCGCGGCGAGGATCAACGGCCCGTCCGTCGGGACCAGCTCGCGCCCGACGATCTCGAAGCGCGAGAGCGAGCCCACGACGACGCGCGTGAGCCAGGTGCAGAACGCGTAGATCATGCTGGAGATGCGCGCGCGCATGCGGCGAGCCTGTCGCTACGAGCTTAGATTTAGGCGGCGGAATTCACCTGACGGTACAGCTCCGCGCACTGCGCGACGACCTCGTCGATGCCGATCGCGTCGGTATCGATGATCAGGGCGCCCTCGGCGGCCTGTTCGCGGTGGACGGCGCGGTGGCCCGTGTTGTCGAGCTCGTCGCGCAGCCGCGTGGCCGCCAGCACGCTCTCGAACGTCGAGTCACGACCCTCGACCTGCTCTTCGCCGAGGCGACGACGCGCGCGGATCTCGGTCGACGCGTCGAGGAACACCTTCGTGCGCGCTTCCTTCAGCACGTGGGTGCCGATGTCGCGTCCGGCCATCACCACCGGTTCGCGCGTCGCGATCTCGCGCTGGCGTCGCACCAACTCGTGACGCACGTCGTCGATACGGGAGATCAGCGAGACGGTCTGCTCGATCACGGCGGTGCGCAGCTTCGCGGTGACATCGACGCCGGCGAGGATGATTCGCGGGTCGTTCGGTTCCGGCCAGCGCACGTCCAGATCGATGTCGTGGATCAGTGCGACGACCCCCGGCTCATCGGCAGGGTCGAGGTGCGCATCGAGCACAGCGAGCGTGCACGCGCGATACATGAGCCCGGTGTCGAAGAAGCCAAGCTGAAGGAGATCCGCCAACGCCCGACCGACCACGCTCTTGCCGGAAGCGGTGGGGCCATCAATGGCGATACAGCGCGGGAGCGCGTCTTCCGTGATGGTCAGTCCTCCGCTCCCGTTTCGGGGATCATAGGGAGCAGGGGTTGCTCGCGCTAGACCTCGCTCCGCTCGGCGAGACCCACCAGCGCCATCAGCTCCGCCAGCTCGGCGGGCGTCACCTGCCTCGACGCACCGGGCGCGAGGTCGCCGAGGGCGACCGGGCCGAACTGCGTGCGGCGCAGCCGCGAGACGTGGTGGCCGACTGCCTCGAACATGCGGCGCACCTGGCGGTTGCGCCCCTCGTGGATCGTGACGTTGAGCTGCGTCGGGGGTGGCATGCCGGGCAGCTGCTCGACGAGTGCGGGGGC
>CAIXBH010000258.1 GCA_903917615.1 uncultured Chloroflexota bacterium
ATCGACGACAGCGGCCGGTCGAGGGCGAGCACCAGCACCGTCGCCCACTGGTACTGCACCGCCTCGAGCATCTCGCCGTAGCGCGCGTCGCGCTCCGCGACGTCGGGCGCCATGCGCGCGAACAGGCCCGAGGGCACCGTCGCGAGGACGGCGTCGCCGCGGATCTCCTCGCCGGCGTGGCTGCCGCCCAGGCGCACGCCCGCCGCGTGGCCGGCATCGTCGAGCAGAACGCGGTCGACGGGCGCGCCGAGCATGATCGAGCCGCCGCGCACCTCGATCGCCGCGACGAGACGGTCGATGAGGCGCCCGAAGGAGCCGCGCAGATAGCCAAGCTGCTCCTTCGCGAGCAGGCCTCTGATGAAGCCTAGCGGGCCGCCGCCCGCGCTCTCGCGTGAGGCGAACCGCAGGTGGATTTTGCCCCAGAACCAGACCAGCGCGACGTCTTCGGCGTGCTCGCCGAACTTCGCGCGGAGCAGCGGCCCCCATACGGCGTCATAGCCCTGCGTGCCCACCCAGCGGCGGATCCACTCGGCCGCGCGCTTGCCCTCGAGCTTCGGCCAGTCGGTGTAGCGGCGCAGGTAAAGCGCCGTGAGGCCGAGGCGCATCCGCGTGAGCAGCGAGACGCGGCTGAAGCGCAGCAGGTCGACCGCGCCGACGAACGGGTAGTTCTTGCCGCCGGCGGCGAGGCCGACGTTGGAGTCGATCCACTCGAGGTCCGTGCCCAGCCCGAGCTCGTCGATCAGCGCGACGATGTCCGTGTCCGAGCGGAAGAGGTGGTGGTAGAACGCCTCGAGGCGGCTCTCGACGCCCGGGGGTGCGGGATTGAACGTGCGCACCTGTCCGCCCGCAATCGGCCCCGCCTCGACGACGACGACCTCGTGCCCGCGCTTTGCGAGGTCGTACGCGGCGGCGAGTCCGCCGACGCCCGCACCGATGACGATGACCTTCATGCGCGCACCTCGTTCGTCGCGTTCGGCACGCGGGAGGTCGTGAGCGTACCGAGGCCGAGGTGCCGCTGCCACAGCAGCAGCACCCCGACGATCGTGACCGGGACCAGCACGAACGCGTGCAGTGCGATCGCAAACGCCGTCGCGGCCGCCGTGCTGGCGCCGAAGGCCACCGCGGCGGCGCTCGCGAGCAGTTCGTAGGGTCCGATGCCGCCCGACGTGCTCGGTGCGGCGATCGCCAGGTTCGCCGCACCGCAGATGCCGAGGTAGAGCAGCGGCGCGAGCGGCAGCGCGAACGCCTCGCCGATGGCCCAGCACGCCGCGGCCTCGAGCAGCCACCCGAGCACGGACGCGCCGATCACGAAGATCGACGTGCGCGGGTCGCGCAGCGTCGCGAGCCCGTCGAGGAAGCGCTCGACGAGCGCACGGACCCGCGCGGCCAGTGACCGCGGAAGGAGTCCCAGCGAGGCTTCGATGATCGCCCAGGCGAACCTCGGCGCGATCGCGAGAAGCAGCAGCATCAGCGCGATGCCGGCGAAGCCCGCACCGGCGACGGCGGCGAGCGTGCGCAGCAGGCCGGTTCCCCCCGCGACGGCAAGCGTCCCGGCGAGCATCAGCGCGAGCACGAGGCCGTCGAAGACGCGCTCGACCACGATGGTGCCGAGGCCGGCCATGGCCGACGCGCCGTGGCCGCGTTGGAGCAGGACCGCGCGGACGACCTCGCCTGTGCGGGCCGGCAGTAGGTTGTTCGCGGCGTAGCCGATCACCACGAGCGCGGCCGCGTCACTTCGTGAGAGTCGCGCGATGGGCGCGACGATCGCGCGCCAGCGCATCGCACGTGCCCAGATCGACGCGGCGAAGAGCGGCGTTGCCACGAGGAGCCACGATGCGTTCGCCGCGCGCACCGACGCGCCCACGGCGGCAAGGTCCACGCGTGCGAGAAGCAGCACGAGGCACGCGACGCTGATCGCTGTCCCGAGCACGAGCCGCCACTGCCGCATCGCGAGTCCTTCAAGATTCGGTGCGGCGAACGCCGCCGATCCAGTCTCCGTCACGCCCCGGCGGGCCTCACTTGTCGGCGCGCGGGTAGAGGATCTGACCGTCCAGCGAGATGACGTCCCGCGGGTCGATGTGGCGGATCTCGAACTGCAGCCACTTGGCCTCGAGGCTGCCGTTCGCCATCCCCCGGAGGATCGAGCCTGTGGTGGCGGCGCGGTAGCCCTCCTCGGGGAACCACCAGCGATGGTGGTAGGTCACGGGTGGGGCGAACTGCCGCAGCACCGGCGAGTCCGGCGGCACGTTGCCCGCCTGGGTGATCACGATGGTGTTCAACTCGAACTTGCCGCCCGCGAGATCGCCGGGCGCGGCGTACGCGAGCGGCTCGTGCCGCAGGTACCACGCCCACGGCCACGTGATGCCCTGCCCCTGCGTGTCATCGATGAGGACGTGTGCGACCCCCCGACCGACGGCCGCGTGGATATCCGCCGCCGCGCGCGGTACGGCCGGCGTGGTCTGCACGTAGATCAGCGGCTCCACCGGCGTATCAGGGTGCGCCACGTTCAGGCCGTAGTCCGTGTACAGCGTGCTCAGGACGGCGAGCGCGGCGTAGGCGGCTGCTGCTGCGCCGCCCGTCCACTGCCAGCGCGGCGCCTCGCGCGCGCGAAGGCGAGCGATCAGCGGCGGCACGAGGCGCGCCACGCTGTACGCGGTGAGGAACACGAGCGGCAGCGCGATGTGCATCGTGAGCCACGGCATCTTCTCGCCGGCGAAGGAGAGCGCGGCGAACGTGCCGAGGAACCACCAGGAGAGCAGTGCGGCGAACGGGTCGCGGCGGTGGACGGTCAGCCACCAGCCGCCGATCAGGCCAGGGATCAGCACGAGGTGCTCGTAGAGCGGCACCATCATGAAGTAGTAGAGCGGCACGTCGCCGTTCCCGCGCTTCACGCCCTGCTGGCCGAGCCAGTAGTCGAGGGAGTTCCAGAAGAGCCCGGCGACGCCCGGCAGATTCGTGCCCATCGTCGCGAAGAGCGGCAGGGCGATGCCGTAGAACACCGCGGCGCAGGTGATCCACCAGTCCCAGCGCCACTCACGCCCAACGCTCGCGGCGAGGACGAGGATGATCGCGATTACGGCGGTGGCGCCCACGAGTTGCTGATCCGGGTTCGTCAGGAGCGCGTGCAGCGGGCCGCGTGCGAATGCCGCGAGCTCAGGCGCGACGAGCGTGCCCGTGACGAGGAGCAGGTCCGCCTCGGGCGGTCGTTGCTCGAGCCCGAGTCGGCTGCGCGTCCGCGCGAGCGGGCCCCACAGCGCCGCGAAGATCCACGCGGTCGGCAGCAGCCAGAGCCCGGCGACGAGCTGCGCATCGATCGAGGCGCCCTTGCTCGACGGGCGCGACCAGAACAGCCGGTGCGCCACCGCGATGTCGAGGTAGAGCAGCAGCACCGCCGCGGTGAGGTAGGCGCTCTCCTTCGTGGTGAATGAGAGCGCGAGGCTTGCGGACAGCAGGACGAGCCAGCGGAGGCGCGGCTCCTCGCGGTAACGCCAGACGGCGAGGAAGGCGAGCACCGTCGGCAGCGCGACGATCACGTCTTCGCGGGCGAAGCGGGAGAAGTAGAGGATCGACGGCGAGATCGTGATGAGCAGCGCGGCCGTGATCGTGCCGAGGCCGCCGAGCCAGCGTCGCACGAGCAGAGGCGTCGCGACGAGCGCGGTGCCGATCAGCGCATGCGGCAGGCGCGCGACGAAGTCGGAGTCGCCGAACAACTTGAACGCGAATGCGATCAGGTGGAACTGCATCGGCCCGTGCAGCAGCGGGTCGTGCCGGTAGCCGTTCCCGCTGGCGAAGTAGTACGAGAACGCCGCGTGTTGCGACTCGTCGTGGTGGAACGCGCGCGCGCCGAGGTCCCAGGTCCGCGTGAGCAGTGCGATCGCCGTGATCGCGAGGATGATCCACGTCACGCGATCCATCGCCGCGAGGTAGGCCCGCGTGCGCGCGATCACGGGACGCGCACCACGGTCGCGCCGCCACCGGCAAAGGCGACCGGCCATCCCGCGAAGCGGGTCGCGAGGTCCGCCCCGTACTGCGCGCGCTCCTCGCGCCCGATGTACACGCAGGTCACGCCGGATCGGCGTGCGGCATTGCGCCCGGTCTCGGTCGCTCCGGCCGCGTAGATCGCATCGACCGCGGCGCGGCGCTCGGCCTCGGGGATGCTCGCCCGCCACTGGCGCTCGTGGTTCGGCCAGCCCAGGAGCGTGGGGACGCCCGAGGCGGCGGCGAGCATGTCGCCCGCGTGGTAACTCTCAACGATCGCTTGCACCATGACATCCTCGCGCGGATCGAGGTGCTGGCGCGACCACTCGATGCTGGCGAACAGTCCAGCGTCCTGATCCCGGAGGTACGCGAGGGCGTCCAGGCCGCGTGTCGCCCCCTCGCGTGCCCGGCTGACAGCCATCGCCGGGACGTAGAGCGCAGAGGCGAGCAGCAGCGCGCCGGCCGTGCCAAGTGCTGCGCGCTGGCCGAGTCCGGCCGGGGCGACCTCGATGCGGTCGGCCGCGAGGCCGGCCAGTGCGCCCGCCCCGACGGCCAGGATCGCCCAGGCGTCGAACCAGAACTTGAACACCGTGTTCATGCGCCCCGGGAAGGCGTCCGCGACGCGCACCAGCTCAGTCAGGCCGAGGATCACCAGCACGGCGCACACGAGCGCGCAGGCCGCGCCCAGCGCGGGGTCGCGCCGCCCCCCGGTCGGGCCGTCCGCGGCCGCCCCAGCAGCGGCGAGCGCGCCGAACCCGGCGACGATGGCGGCCAGCACCAGCCATCCGCTGCCACGCGCGAAGAACTCGCTCGCGTGCCCTCCCAGCGCGAGAGCGACCGCCCACGCCTCGACCGGCAGTGCGGCGACGAGCACCGCCGCGACGACGGCATCGCGCTCGAGGTGCGGCCGGAGCAGCAGCAGCGCCAGGAGCGCGGGCACCGCCGGCGGGAGCCACACGAGGAGCCAGCGCAGGGGGTCGGAGTGCTCGCCCACGACGGCGGCGGCGCCGAGGTGCGGCGCGTCGATGCCCATGAGGAACGGCGCCGCGCAGGCAAGCGCGATCGTGATCGGCGGGATCGCCCACCGTGCCACGCCCGTCACCCCCAGCGTCCATGCCCACCCGGCGCGGCGGAACGCGACCAGAGCGGCGCCGGCCCAGATTCCCCCGAAGATCAGCACGTCCCACGCGTTGGTCAGGCAGATCGCGGCGAACACGGCCGCCGTGAGCGCGAGACGTTGCGGATCGCGTGTCCAGCGGCGCCACGTCAGCGGCCGGCTCCCCTCGAAGACCGTCAGGGCGAGTGCGATCGCGACGAGGTCGATCGGCAGGGCGAGGAGGTGCGCATGCGGATCGCCGAGGAGCAGAGTGAAGGCCGGGAACTCGCTGATGGTGCCAGGCAGGATGCGCGTGTTGGTCCACCACCACCAGAACGCGTCCGGCACCCCGGTGGTGGCGCCGACGGCGACCGGCACGCCGTCCACGCCGAGCATCCCCCAGACCACGGGTGCAATCCCATTCGCGCCGAGGATGTTCGCAATCCCGGCAACCGGCGCCGCCAGCAGCAGCACGAAGCCGGCGACGCCCGCGGCGACCCACGTCGCGCGACCCCGCCGAATGGTGCCGAGGCCGATGACGTCGGTGGCGAGCGCGGCCACGGCGACGGCGGCCATCGCCCCGGCGCTGGCCGTGACGAGGTTGAACGCGATCTCCGGGGGCAGGCAAGCCAGCCGTCCGATCGCGTCGGCCGCGAGATGGCCGAGGTGGTAGTAGGAGACCGTGTGTCCGGAGAGCCACGGGTCCGGCGGCGGCAGCTGCTGCGCGCGGTGCACCGCCTCTATGAGCATCAGGTCCATCGGCTTCTCGGTGGCGGCCGCCGCCGGGGTGGCCGATCGTGCCCACGCGACCAGCGCGAACACCACGAGGTGCAGCCCCTCGCCCGCCGCCAGCGTGCGCCACCGGACGAGCACCGATGTCAGGAGGTCACGGCGCAGCCACGCGAGTGCGGCGCTCCACGCGAAGAGTCCCGCAAGCACCGCGGCAATCGCGGCGGTCCCGTAGGCGCCTCGTCCAGACCAGCCGATCAGCCACGCGCCCAGCGCGACCACCGCCAGCGCCAGCGGGCGCGCATACGACACGCCGCGGGAGGACAGCCGGTCGAATAGGTAGGCACCGGGCAGCAATCCCGCCGCGCCGACGAACGCCAGGGCGATGTACCAGCGACCGGCCAGGAACAGTGCGTCGATCATCGCGACGCCTTGCGGCTAGGCCCCGGCGGCGGCGGGGTCGCCCAGCAGCGAGGCGACGAAGCCACGCGGGTCGAACGGTGCGAGGTCGCCTTCGCGCTGACCCGTGCCGACGAAGCGGACCGGCAGGCCGAACTCGCGCGCGATGGCGAAGACGATGCCGCCCTTCGCGGTGCCGTCGAGCTTCGTGAGCATGACGCTGGTGACCTGCGCGGAATCGGCGAAGGCCTTCGCCTGGGAGAGCCCGTTCTGTCCCGTCGAGGCGTCGAGCACAAGCAGGACCTCATCGGGGCCGCGCTCGACGTGGCGCTCGATCACGCGGCGCACCTTCGTGAGCTCGTCCATGAGGTTCTGCTTGTTCTGCAGGCGGCCGGCCGTGTCGATGAGCACGACGTCATGGCCGCGGGCCTGCGCCGCGCCGATCGCGTCGAAGGCCACCGCGGCCGGATCCGCCCCCGGGCCCTGCGCGACCACATCGAAGGCGAGACGGCGCCCCCACTCCTGCAGTTGCTCAATCGCGGCAGCGCGGAAGGTGTCGCCGGCGGCCGCCATCACGCGCTTGCCGTCCTCCATGTAGGCGAAGGCAAGGCGTCCGATCGCGGTGGTCTTGCCGCTGCCGTTCACGCCGACGATGAGGATGATCCACGGACGGTCGGGCTGCGCTGTGCCCTCGGGCAGTCCCCACAGTCTGCCGCGTGGGGCGTCCGCGGCGACGAGGATCGCCGTGAGCTCTTCCGCGAGCATCGCGCGGAGATCGTCGGCACGGCGTGGCTTCCGCGCGCGGACGCGGTCGAGCACCTCGAGGGTGGTCTGCACACCGGCGTCCGCGCCGATCAGGACCTCCTCGAGGGAGTCCCAGAGCTCCTCGGTGACGTCGGTGCCGCCGAACAGCCCGGCGACACGACCGAAGATCGAGCGCTTCGTGCGCGACAGGGCCTCGTCGGTGGCCTGGTCGGCTTCCTTGCTGCGTCCGCCAAAGAGCCTCACGCCGCCTCCTCGCCCGCGTCGCGGGCCCCCGACGATGGTACCGGACGCGGATGCCCGCGATGTTGTGTCCTATGACGCCTGGGACATCTGCGCGAGCTTCAGCGAGAGCACGCGCGATGCCGAGTCGTCACCCATCGACACGCCGTAGATGGCGTCCGCGGGCTCGATCGTGCGGCGGTTGTGCGAGATGACGACGAACTGGGACCGCTCGCGCAGCTCGAGGAGCGTGTCCACGAAGCGGCCGACGTTCGCCTCGTCCAGCGCCGCGTCGACCTCGTCGAGGACCACCACCGGCGCGGGGTTCACCGAGAGCAGCGCGAACAGCAGGGCGACCGAGGTCATCGACCGCTCGCCACCCGAGAGGATGGTGAGGTTCGTGATCCGCTTGCCGGGTGGCTGCGCGAAGATCTCAACGCCGGCTTCGGACTCTTCGCCCTCGTCGGCATCCGTCTCGGTCAGACGGAGCTCCGCCTGGCCGCCGCCGAAGAAGCGCTTGAAGTACTCGCCGAAGCGCTCGTTCACGAGCGTGAACGTCTCCACGAACTTCGTGCGGATGAGGCGCTTCAGGTCGCGAATCGCCTCGCGCAACTCACCCTCGGCGGCTTCGAGGTCGGCCACCTGGCCGACGAGGAAGTCGTGGCGCTCCTGCTCCGCGGAAAGGTCCTCGAGGGCCTCGACGTTCACGGGGCCGAGAGAGCGGATCTGACCGCGCAGCTCGGTGATGCGCTGGCGCATCTCCGGCAGGTTGATCTCCGCGCCGCCGCGCACGGGCGCGGGCAGCGACAGCGCCTCGAGTCCCTCTTCGTCCTCTTCGAGCTCGCCGCTGATGACCGTCGATGTGCGCGTGACCGGGTTGAGCGGTCGCACGGTGCCGTCGTCATCGATGACCATCTCGTTCTCGGCGACCTCGGTCAGCAGCGCCTGCACGCGCTCGGCGGCGGCTCGGAGCCGATGCTCGCTCTCGAGCATCTCCCGCTCGGTCGAGAGCAGCGCGCGCTGCGCGTCGCCGCGTGCCGTGGCGAGATCACGCTCCTCGGTCGCGAGATCCGCGGTTGCGGCGTGGGCGGGGCCGACCGCGGCCTGCGCCTCCGCGCGCAGCGTGCGGTTGTTGGCGAGCCGCTCGCGGTGGTCGCGTAGCGTCAGCTCCAGGTCCTGCTGCTCGGTGAGCAGCGCGGCCAGTTGCTGCTGCTGCTGCGCGATCCGATCGAGG
>CAIXBH010000259.1 GCA_903917615.1 uncultured Chloroflexota bacterium
CCACGTGGTTCGGGACGCCGTTCCCGGGCATGAACGATGTTGAGATCCAGATGGAGCTCGAGGCCGCCGGAGGGAGCAACTAATGCCGGGTCCACTCGACGGATTCAAGGTCCTCGAAGTCGCTGAGGCGGTGGCCGGCCCCTACGCCGCGATGGCGCTGGGCGACGCGGGCGCGGATGTGACGAAGGTCGAGTCGCTCGACGGCGACCGCGCCCGCGACTGGGGCTCGATCACGCGCGGCGACCACGGCGCGACGTTCATCGCGCTGAACCGCAACAAGCGCTCGGTCACGCTCGACCCGCGCGAGGCGGCATCGAAGGAAGCGATCGCGAAGCTCGCCGCGGCGGCGGACGTGATCATCGTGGACGCGGGCTGGGACGCGCGCGCCGGCCTGCGCTACGACCAGGTGCACGCGGCGAACCCGCGCGCGATCTACGTCGTCTTCTCGCAGTGGGGCCCGAAGGGGCCGTGGGCGAACCAGCCGCCGTACGGTGAGCTGGCGGCGCAGATGGCGTCCGAGGCGAACCTCTCGCTCGGCGTCCTCGGGGAGGCGCCCGTGCGCCTCGGCACGGACGTCGGCGGCATGTACGCCGGCATCTACGCCATCCAGGCGATCAATGCGGCGCTGCTGCACCGCGAGAAGACCGGCCAGGGTCAGCGCATCGACGTGTCGCTCTTCGGCGCGCTCATCCAGATGCGGTCGACGCTCTGGGTTGCGCTGTCGAACCCGGACGAGTGGTGGGGCTTCCACCTCGACTCCTACGTGAAGCCGCCGGAGCTGGGTTACACCTGCGCGGACGGCCGCATCTACTTCTCGCTCGCGCGCATGACCGAGCAGGAGCGCGACCAGATGTACCAGGAACTCGACATGGACTGGGTGCGGACGATCCCGGAGCGCGCGGAGCTCTTCGCACAGGACCGGGGTGGCCTCGGCACGCGCTACGGCTACCTGCTGACGGACATCTGGGACAAGGCCTTCGCGCCGCACCCGCGCGAGAAGGTCATTGAGTGCATCCGCCGCCTCGGTGGCTGGGCGTTCCCGAAGTTCGACTACGAGCAGATGGTGAACAGCGATCAGGTCGAGGCCGTGAAGATGATCACGACCATTGACCAGCCCGGCGTCGGCAACATCCGCATGATGGAGCCGCCCTGGGAGTTCACCGAGACGCCGGCGAGCATCCGCCGGCCGGCGCCGACGCTCGGTCAGCACACTTCGGAGGTGCTGGCGGAGATCCGGTAACTCTCGCCGGTGTGCTTCACGGGGTGGCTCTCCCCACCCCCACCCTCACCCTCCCCCGTCAAAGGGGGAGGGGATCGGAAATGGCACTTCGGGTGTGGCTCTCCCCACCCCCACCCCCACCCTCACCCTCCCCCCTCAAGGGGGAGGGGATCGGAAGCGGCACTTCGGGGGCTGGCTCCCCCACCCCTCACCTTCCCTTCCCGTGCCGACGGAGAGGGGATCGGGAGTGGCACTGGGAGCTGACTCTCTCGACCCTCATCCCCACCGGGAAAGGGATCAGAACAACGGACGGGCTGTCGAGGGTTCTCGGCAGCCCGTTCTGCGATCAGGGAAGATGACGGCATGGCGAGTGTGGCTGTCATCGGAGCGGGCGCGGTCGGGAGCTACTACGGCGCGCGCCTCGCGCAGGCGGGGCACGAGGTGCATTTCCTGCTGCGGCGCGACTTCGATGCCGTGCGCACGGGCGGGCTCACGGTCGAGAGCAAGGACGGCGACTTCCACCTCGAGGCGCCGCTGGTGCATCGCAGCAGCGCCGAGATCGGCGCGGTCGACTGGGTGCTCTGCGCGCTCAAGGCGACCGCCCTCGAGGCCGCGCGCGACCTCATCGCGCCGTGCGTCGGCGAGGGCACGCGGATCGTGCTGCTGATGAACGGGCTGGGGCTCGAAGAGCAGTTCGCGACGTGGTTCGGCGCGGAGCGGATCTTCGGCGGGCTCGCGTTCACCTGCATCAACCGCGACGCAGCAGGTGTCATCCACCACATCGACTATGGCGCGGTCACGCTCGCGCACCTCCTCGACGATCCCGCTGCGCTGGCGGATGGGCTCGCGCTGTGGGCTGGCGCGCGCGTGTCCGTCGAGGCGGCGTCGTCGCTGCTCCGCGCGCGGTGGTGGAAGCTCCTCTGGAACATCCCGTTCAACGCCCTCGCGGTCACCGCCGGCGGCATCACCACGGATCGCATCATGGGCGACCCGGCGCTCCGCGCCGCGGCTGAGACGCTGATGCTCGAAGTGGTGGCGGCTGGCAACGCGGACCTCGGCGCCCACGGGCAGCCCCTCCTCGACGGACCGCGGGAGGTGGCGGCGATGTTCGCCGCGACGGAGGCGATGGCCGCCTACCGGCCCAGCACGATGATCGACTTCGTCGAGGGGCGGCCGACGGAGGTCGACGCGATGTTCGGCGAGCCGCTGCGACGGGCGCGCGCGCTTGGCGTGGCGACGCCGTACCTGGCGCTCGTCACCGCCCAGATGGGTGCCCTCGACGGGGCGCGGCGCCCATGACGCCGGCCCCGGCCGCCTTGCGCGTCCGCGTGACTGACCCGCTATCCTGATCCCCGATGAGTGACCTCGTGATCTCCCGCCACCCCGAGCTGCGCCGGCCGCTGCTCATCACGGCCTTCACAGGCTGGAACGACGCTGGCGAGGCGGCGAGCGCGGCTGTGCGCTTCATGCACCGCCGCTGGCGCGCCGAGGTCATCGCGAACATCGACCCGGAGAACTACTTCGACTTCACGCAGGCCCGGCCGCGCGTGCGCATGGAGCGCGGCGAGCGCGTGCTCGACTGGCCCTCGAACGTCTTCTCCGCGAAGCGGCTCGACGGGCACGAGCGCGACGTCATCATCCTCGCGGGGACCGAGCCGCACCTGGCCTGGCACTCGTACGTGGACGCCGTCCTGGAGGTCTGCCACACGTTCAACGTGTCCGGCGTCCTCACGCTGGGCGCGCTGCTCGCCGAGGTGAGCCACGCGAAGCCGGTGCGCCTCAACGCGTCATCGACGAACGACGAGCTGGCGAGCGCGCTCGGTGTCGCGCCGGGGCTACGCTCGACCTACCAGGGGCCGACGGGCATCGTCGGGACGCTCGGGCTCGCGCTGCGCGAGGCCGGCATCCCGACCGCGTCGCTCTGGGCGAACATGCCGTTCTACGTGCAGCGGACGCCCAACCCGAAGGGGACGCTGGCGATCCTGACGCGCCTCAATCAGGGCTTCGGGTTCGACCTGACCCTGCACGACCTCGAGGTCTTCGCTGCGCGCTTCGAGGCGCAGGTGGCGGCGGACATCGACGGCAACCCGGAGGTCGCGGCCTACGCGCGCCGCGTCGCCGATCAGGAAGAGGACGAGGGCGACGAGGACGACGACGAGGAGACCGAGATCACGATGGAGGAGCCCCTTGAGGAGCTCCCCGACGCCGCCGAGATGGTGGATGAACTCGAGCGCTTCCTCCGCGAGCAGCGTCAGGGCCCGCAAACCTAGCATTCGCAGCCGGACGGGGTTGCCCCGACCGGCGGACGTGCCTATCCTTCCCTGAAACGCCCCAGCGTTTTCTTTAAGCCGGTCCCGCGAGGCCGGAAAGGGACGCAGTGATGAAGACCGTCTTCCACGGGCAGAGTCTGCACACGCCCCGGCAGCGCATTTCCTCCGTCACCCTCCCGTTTCAGCGGGAGGGTTTTTTGTGCCCCGCGGTCCGGCGCGGAACCGCAGGTGCCGCATGACCACCGCGCCCGTCCTGGACGCTGACGGTGTGCGCCGCACGGTGCGCCGCCTCGCTCACGAGATCGTCGAGTCGAACGCAGGCGTCGAGGGCCTCGTGCTGGTCGCCATCGAGGGCGGCGGCGCGGCACTCGTGCAGCGGCTCGCGGACGAGATCGAGCAGTTCGAGGGGGCGCGTCCGCCCACCGGCTCCCTGGACGTGACCCTCCACCGCGACGACCTCCACCGCCGCGGTCTGCCCGCCGCGCTGAAGCCGACCCAGCTCCCCGACATCGACGGGCGCGTCGTCGTCCTCGTGGACGATGTGCTGTTCACCGGTCGCACGGTGCGCGCGGCGATGGACACCCTCAACGACTACGGCCGGCCGAAGGCCGTGCGCCTTGCGGTCCTCGTGGACCGCGGCCACCGCGAGCTGCCGATCCGCGCCGACATGGTCGGGAAGAACATCCCGACCGCCCAGACGGACGACGTCCGTGTGCTGCTGCAGGAGGTGGATGGCCGCGATGCCGTCGTGGTTGTCCCCGGGAGGCTCGAAGCATGACCACCGAGACTCGACCGCCGCACCCGCCGACGACCACGTCGCGGCAGCCCGCGTGGGAGCACCACGACGTGCTCGACCTGGACGACTTCTCGGTCGCCGAGATCGAGACCGTGCTGAACCTCGCAGACCGCATGCGAGAGATCCTCGACCGGCGCATCGCGCGCGTGCCCGCACTGCGCGGGTACACCGTGGTGAACCTCTTCTTCGAGCCTTCCACCCGCACGCGGGCCTCGTTCGAGCTCGCCGGGAAAGTGCTCGGCGCGGATGTGCTCTCGCTCACCGCGAACACCTCGTCCGTGGTGAAGGGCGAATCGCTCATCGACACCGTGAGGACGCTGCGAGCGATGCGCACGGACGCGATCGTGATGCGACATTCGATGGGCGGCGCGCCCTACCTCGCCGCGGCGCACACGGATGCCTCGATCATCAACGCCGGCGACGGCGCGCACGCGCACCCGACACAGGCGCTGCTGGACCTCTACACGATGCGCAGCCACTTCGGCGACCTGCACGGCAAGCGCGTCGTGATGGTCGGCGACATCTCGCACTCGCGCGTCGCGCGCAGCGACATGTGGGGGCTCGCAGCGATGGGCGCCGAGGTGGTCCTCTGCGGTCCGCCGACGCTGCTGCCTCGCGGCCTGCGGGCGAGCGACCGGCCGGCGCACGCGGAGTCCGCGCTGCCCGCGGTGACCATCGAGACGAACATCGACCATGCGATCGAGGGGGCGGACGTCGTGATGGCGCTGCGCCTCCAGAGCGAGCGTCAGCAGGGCGGGCTGCTGCCCTCGCTGCACGAGTACGCGCGGCTCTACCAGGTGACGGAGGAGCGCCTGGCGAAGGCGCACCCGGGCTACCTGCTCATGCACCCCGGCCCCAAGAACGAGGGCACCGAGATCGCCACGGACGTGGCCTCCGGGGACAACTCAACCATCGAGGAGCAGGTCACCAACGGCGTCGCCGTGCGGATGGCGCTGCTCTACCTGCTTTCCGGGCGCACCGAGGCCCCCGGAGAGCCCTCGTCGGAGGTGCGCGCGTGACGACCCTCGCCATTCACAACGGCCGGGTGATCGACCCGGCGCTCGGACGCGACGGGATCGCGGACGTCGTCATCGTCGACGGCCGGATCGCGCGCATCGGGCCGAACGAGGGCGACATGGTCGTCGAGGCGGAGCGCATCGACGCGACCGGCCTCGTCGTGACCCCTGGGTTCGTCGACCTGCACACGCACCTGCGCGAGCCGGGCTTCGAGTACAAGGAGACGATCGCGACCGGCACGCTCGCCGCAGCGCGGGGCGGCTACACCACCGTCTGCGCCATGCCAAACACTTCGCCGCCCCTCGACAGTCGCGCGTCGATCGAGTCCGTGCTGCGCGAGGCGGAACACTCCGCGCTGGTGCGCGTCCTGCCGATCGGCACGATCACGCTCGGCCGCGCCGGCAAGGAGCTGTCGCCCGCCGGCGAGCTGTTCCGCTCCGGTGTGGTCGCGCTCTCCGACGACGGCGACGCGGTCGCCGACCCGAACCTCATGCGGCACGCGCTCGAGTACTCGACGCAGTTCGGCCTGCCGATCGCGCAGCACTGCGAGGACCCCGCGCTGGTGCGCGACGGTGTCATGCACGAGGGCTGGGTCGCGACACGCCTCGGGCTGCGCGGGCGTCCCGCGAGCGCCGAGGAGATCATGGTCGCGCGCGACATCGCGCTGGCCGAGTTGACCGGCGCGCACCTGCACATCTGCCACGTCTCGACGGCCGGCTCGGTGGCGCTCATCGCCGCGGCGCGCGAGCGGGGCATCCACGTCACAGCCGAGGTGACGCCGCACCACCTCACGCTCACGCACGAGGAGGTCGCGTTCCACACCGACTTCCGCACGGTGGACTACATCACGAACGCGAAGGTGAACCCCCCGCTGCGCGAAGAGACCGACCTCGCGGCACTGGGCATCGCGCTGCGTGACGGGATCATCGACTGCATCGCGACGGACCACGCACCGCACGCCTCGATGGACAAGGAGATCGAGTTCGAACTGGCCTCGCCGGGCCTGACGATGCTCGAGACTTCCTTCGCGCTGAGCATGAAGCTCGTGCACGACGGGACGCTGACGCTGCCGGTGCTCATCGACCGGCTCACGTCCGGCCCGGTGCGCGCCTGGGGCCTCGACCGGCGGACGGGGCTCGAGGGGCTCGGGACGCTGGCGCCGGGTGCGCTGGGCGACGTGGCGCTCCTCGACCCGAACGCGGAGTGGACCGTGGAGCCGCGGGAATTCGCCTCGAAGGGGCACAACACGCCGCTGGGCGGCCGCCAGTTGCGCGGACGGGTCGTAGCCACGATCTTCGGCGGACGCGTTGTGCACGAAACGGATCGGGTGGTCGCCCTGTGACGATGGGTTCCGGTAGCCGCATGCCCCGACCGCGCGCACGCCTCGTGCTCGCGGATGGCCGTGTCTTCGAGGGGACGGGCGTGGGCGCGCCCGGCCACGCCACCGGCGAAGTGGTGTTCAACACCTCGATGACCGGGTACCAGGAGGCGCTGACCGACCCGTCGTACCGGGGTCAGATCCTCACGATGACGTACCCCCTGCAGGGCAACTACGGCACCAACGACCTCATGAACGAAAGCAACGAGCTGCAGGTCCGCGGCTTCGTCGTGCGCGAGATGACCGACCTGCCCAGCCACTGGCAGTCGAACGCCACGCTGCACACCTTCCTCGCGCGCCACGGCATCCCCGGCATCGCGGACATCGACACGCGCGCGCTCACCCGCCACCTGCGCTCGAGTGGCGTGGTGATGGGCACGATCACGCGCGACGAGACGCCGGCGGCGGCGCTCGAGCGGCTGCACCGCGAGCCGGACTACGCGAGCCTCGACTACGTCGCGGAGGTCTCGACGCGCGGCGTCTACGACTTCGCGGACGCGGCGGTACCGCTCGCGACGCTCGACGGGCCCGCGCCGCACATCGTGGTGCTCGACCTCGGCGTGAAGCGCAACATCATGCGGCTGCTGCGCGCGCGCGGCTGCACGGTGACGGCGGTCCCCCACACCACAGACGCGGAGACGATCCTCGAGCTGCGGCCGGACGGCGTGCTGATGTCGCCGGGGCCGGGCGACCCGATGCTGCTCGACCACGTCGTCGCGACCGCGCGCGGGCTCGTCGGTCGCACCCCGCTCATGGGGATCTGCCTCGGACACCAGGTGCTGGGGCGCGTCTTCGGTGCAACGACGTACAAGCTCAAGTTCGGCCACCGCGGCGCGAACCACCCCGTGCGCGACGAAGCGACCGGACGCGTCTACATCTCGGCGCAGAACCACGGCTTCGCGGTCGACGGGGCTCACCTCGCCGCCGCCGCGCGCGTGAGCCAGCTGCACCTCAACGACGGCACTGTGGAGGGGCTGGAGCACCGCACGGAGCCGGTGTTCACGATCCAGTACCACTCGGAGGCCTCACCAGGGCCGACCGACACCGAGTTCCTCTTCGACCGCTTCATCGACGCGGTGCGCTCGCCCGCATCGCCTGCCGGAAAGGCCCGTTCCTGAACGACTCGACCTCCACCCCTGCCTCCGCGCGCCCACCGAAGCTCGCGCCGCCGAAGTCCGTGCTGATCATCGGCAGCGGGCCGATCGTCATCGGCCAGGCTGCCGAGTTCGACTACGCCGGCACGCAGGCGTGCAAGGCCATGCGCGAGGAGGGGATCCGCTCGATCCTCGTGAACTCGAACCCGGCGACGATCATGACGGACGAGGGCGTCGCGGACGTCACGTACATCGAGCCGCTGACCGTCGAGGTCGTCGAACGGATCATTGCGCGCGAGCGGCCGGACGCGCTGCTGCCGACGCTCGGCGGCCAGACGGGGCTCAATCTCGCGGTCGCCCTGTCCGAGGCCGGCGTGCTCGAGAAGTACAACGTGCGCCTGCTCGGATCGAGCGTGAACACCATCCGCCTCGCCGAGGACCGCCAGGCCTTCCGCGACCTGCTCACCGAAATCGGCGAGCCGACGCCACCGAGCGCGATCGTCGAGACGTGGGAGGACGCGCAGCGCGCGCTCGCGGAGATCGGTCTGCCCGCGGTCATCCGCCCCGCGTACACCCTGGGCGGCACCGAAGGCGGCATCGCCTTCACGGCCGAGGAATTCGAGCACATCGCGAAGTCCGGCCTCGCGGCCTCGCCGATCTCGCAGGTCCTCGTCGAGCAGTCGCTGCTCGGCTGGAAGGAACTCGAGTACGAGGTGATGCGCGACGCGAACGACACGTGCATCACGATCTGCAACATGGAGAACTTCGATCCGATGGGCGTCCACACGGGCGACTCGATCGTCGTCGCGCCGTCGCAGACGCTCTCCGACCGCGAGTACCAGTTGCTGCGCAACAGCGCGCTGAAGATCATTCGCGCGCTGGGGATCGAGGGCGGCTGCAACGTGCAGTTCGCACTCGCACCTCGACCGGACGTGGTGCCGTGGCCGGACTCGGACACGGCGACGAGACTCCCGTACCACGTCATCGAGGTGAACCCGCGTGTCTCGCGGTCCTCGGCGCTGGCCTCCAAGGCGACCGGGTACCCGATCGCGCGGGTGGCCGCGAAGATCGCCGTCGGCAAGTCGCTGCACGAGATCCAGAACTCGGTCACCGAGCGCACGACGGCGGCGTTCGAGCCGGCGCTGGACTACACCGTGGTGAAGATCCCGCGGTGGCCCTTCGACAAGTTCGGCGCGGGCGACCGCCACCTCGGCACGCAGATGAAGGCGACCGGCGAGGTCATGGCGATCGACCGGACGTTCGAGGGTGCGCTGCAGAAGGCGATCCGCTCGCTGGAGTTCGGGTCGCGCTCGATCCTCTGGGAGCACCCCGACTGGGGCGACGTCCCGCCGCTGAACGCGACCGATGAGCGCATCTGGGCGGTCATCGCGTCGCTGCGGCACGGGAGGACGGTCGCGGACATCTCCCACGAGAGCGGCATCGACCCGTGGTTCCTCGAACGCTTCGAGCGGATCATCGCGATGGAGCGACGCCTGCTCGGCCAGGACCTCACCCCCACGCTGCTGCTCGAGGCGAAGCGCCTCGGCTTCTCGGACCGCGACATCGCGACGCTCGCCGATCGGCTGCCGGAGCAGGTGCGCTCGCTGCGCGAGGAGTGGGGGCTGCGGCCGGCGTACAAGATGGTCGACACCTGCGCGGCGGAGTTCGACGCCGTAACGCCGTACTTCTACTCGACCTACGGTGAGGAGAACGAGGCGCTGCCCTCCGCCGGCGAGCGGATGCTCGTCGTCGGCTCCGGTCCGATCCGCATCGGCCAGGGGATCGAGTTCGACTACTGCTCCGTGCGGGCCGCGCGCGCGCTGCAGGACGCCGGCGTGACCGCGATCCTCGCGAACTCAAACCCGGAGACCGTCTCGACGGACTTCGACACCTCCGACCGGCTGTACTTCGAGCCGCTCGACGAGGAGTCCATCCGCGACCTGCTGGAAAACGAAGCCGGCGGCGGCGAGGCACCTCCGGCGATCGTCCAGTTCGGCGGTCAGACCGCCGTGAACATGGCGCGACCGCTCGCGAACGCCGCGATGCCGATCGCGGGCTCCTCGGCCGAGGCGATCGATCTCGCCGAGGACCGCGGCCGGTTCGAGACGATCCTCTCGGAACTCGACATCCCGCGTCCCGTGGGCGCAGCGGTGCGCACGCTCGACGACGCGCTCTCAACGGCCGACGCGATCGGCTACCCGGTCCTCGTCCGCCCCTCATACGTCCTCGGTGGGCGCGCGATGGAGGTGGTGCAGGACGCGAACGAGCTGGTGCGCTACTTCGGCGAGGCGCTCGCGGAGAACACCGGCGCGGTGCTGATCGACAAGTACCTCGATGGCTCGGAGATCGAGGTCGACGCGATCTGCGACGGGGTCGACGTGCTGATCCCCGGGATCATGGAGCACATCGAGCGGGCCGGGGTGCACTCGGGCGACTCGATGGCGGTGTACCCGCCGCAGCGGCTCACGGACGAGCAGCGCGATGCGATCATCGACTACACGACGCGGATGGCGCTCGCGCTGCGCGTGCGCGGGCTGATGAACGTGCAGTTCGTCGGCGCGCCGGCCGCGCAGCCGGGCGGCCCGGGCGTCTTCGTCATCGAGGTGAACCCGCGCTCGTCGCGGACCGTGCCGTTCCTCTCGAAGGTCACCGGCGTGCCGATGGTGCCGATCGCGGTGGGCATCATGCTCGGCCACACGCTGAAGGAGCAGGGCTACGCCGGGGGGCTGTGGCCGCAGCGCAACCTCGTCGCCGTGAAGGCGCCCGTGTTCTCGATGGCGAAGCTCATCGACGTGGACACGTTCCTCGGCCCGGAGATGAAGTCGACGGGCGAGGTGATGGGGATCGACCACACCTTCGACGCGGCGGTGCGCAAGGCGATGATCGCGAGCGACCTGAGCATCCAGCCGGGCACGCCGTTCCTCCTCTCGCTCTCCAACGCGAGCAAGGCCGAGGCGCTGCCGCTCATCCGCGAGCTGCACGGGGCGGGCTGCCGCCTCTACGCCACAGAGGGCACCGCGGCGCTCATCCAGGGCCTCGGCATCCCGGTGGAGATGGTGACCAAGCGACTGAACGAGGGACATCCGAACGTCGTCGACGTCGTGAACGACGGCACCGTGGGCGCCGTGATCAACACGATCGAGGGCGGACGCACGGATGTCCGGCGCGACGGGTTCTACATCCGACGTGCCGCCACGGAGAAGCGCGTACCGTGCTTCACCTCGCTCGACACCGCCGCGGCTGCCGTGCACTCGCTTGCGCATCCGACGGCGTACGACGTGCTGCCGCTCGTCGAGTACCGCGACGGGGCGAAGGCGTGACCTCCGCCCGCGCGGTCGACGGTGTGATCTTCGACCTCGACGGCACGCTGGTGGAGTCACTGCCGACGATCGCCCTGGCGATGCAGGAGGCGCTCGCCGCTTACGGCATCGAGAAGACGATCGCCGAGGTGTACCCGATCATCGGTCCCCCGATCGAGACCATGGCCCTCCAACTTGGCGCATCGCCAGAGGACGCGCGGCTCATCGGCGTCGAGTACCGCCGTCGCTACGACGAGCAATACATCCAGCGCACGGAACCGTGCGCTGGTGCGCGGGAACTCCTCGATGACCTCGACGCGGCGGGCATCCCGTACGCAATCGTCACGAACAAGCGCGAGTACAGCGGACTGCAGATGCTCGACGTGATGGGCTGGCGGACGCGCGTCCGCGCGCTCGCCGGGCGCGACACCGAAGGCGCCGGCGAGAAGCCTGACCCCGCCGCAGCGCGCTTCGGGCTGCGCGCGCTGGGCATCGAAGCGTCTCGCGCGGCGTTCGTCGGCGACACCGAGTTCGACATGCGCTGCGGGCGTGACGCGGGGATCGCGTTCGTCATCGGCGTGCTGGGCGCGCGAAGCGCCGAGCAACTGCGCGCCGAAGGGGCGACGCACGTCGCGGCGTCGCTGGACGCGGTAGGCGAGATCCTGCTGGGTGCGGCGGTGTCGCGGTGAAGCGCTTCGTCGCGGAGATCACCGAGAGCGTGCGCCTCTACGGCGACACGCACCTGCTCTGGTTCGACGCGACCGACGTTGCGGGCGCGACGCCGGGGCAATTCCTCATGGTGTACATCGGCGAGGGCGAAGACCCGCTCCTTGGTCGGGCGATCTCCATCCATCGGCTGCGCGAGGGCGAGCACGGACCCGAGTTCGCGCTGCTCTTCGACGTCGTCGGTCGCGGCACGCGCTGGCTCGCGGAACGACGCCCGAGTGACGGCGTCGAGATGGTCGGCCCGCTCGGACACGGCTTCGAGCCGGATGCCCGGGCGCAGCGGCACCTGCTCGTCGGGGGCGGCATCGGCGCCGCGCCGCTTGTATGGCTCGCCGACGACCTCGCCGCACAGGGGCGCGAGGTCACGCTGATCCTGGGCGGACGGACGCCCGCGCAGATCTTCCCGGCCGAGTTGCTGCACCCCTCGGTGGAGCTCGTGGTCGCGACCGAGGATGGCGCGCTCGGCGAACGCGGGCGCGTCACCGCTCCGTTCGAGCGCCTGCTCTCCTGGTGCGACCAGGCGTTCGCCTGCGGGCCGGAGCCGATGTTCGAGGCGCTGTGGAACGTGGCGCGCGACTCGGGGCTCCGGAAGCCCGTGCAGGGCCTCATGGAGGCCCGCATGGCCTGCGGGCTGGGCATCTGCTACTCGTGCGCGGTGTTCCCTCGACAGGGCGGCGTGAAGCTCGTGTGCCACGATGGGCCGATGTTCGAACTGAAGGACCTCTACGGATGAGGTATCTGCAGCCGCACTACCTGCTGGTGTGGGGCGGCACGTTGGCGGGCACGATCGTCGGCCTCCGGCTCGACACGCATCCGGCGGTCATCGGCATCTTCCTCGGCATCGGTGGTGGGCTGTCGCTCGGGGCGTTCCTCGCAGCGATCTTCACCAACACGCCGCTCGTCGGCGGCCCGGCGCCGCGACGGCGTCCACCGCCCGGCATCTTCGAGGAGCGGCCGCCACGCGATCCGCGGGATCAGCGGCCCCCGAATCGCGAGAACTAGGGCTCGCCTCGGCCGTCCGCCATAGCCGCCTCCACCCCGACCCTCCCCCATCGAGGGGGAGGGGGTCAGATGCGGCCAAGTTCGCTCGCTGAATCACCTACACGAGCGGTCCGCCGGAGATCACCCCCACCCCAACCCTCCCCCGTAAAGGGGGAGGGGGTGAGAGCTAGACGAGGATGCGGTTCGCGACCGTGCTCAGTTCGAGGTAGTGGTCCGCGAGGGCGCGCATCTCGAGTGATGTGCTGCCGGCGAAGGCGACGACCTCTACGCGGACGCCCTGCGCCTGCACGGCCTCGACAGCGCGCGAGAAGTCGGCGTCGCCGGAGACGATCGCGATCACGTCGACGCGGCTCGCCATGCTCACCATGTCGATCGCCATCTCGACGTCGAAGTTGCCCTTGATCGAGCCGTCCGCGAAGCGCTTGAGCGACTTCGTGACGATGCGGTAGTCGTAGGGCACGAAGGGCGCCACGAACTTCTGCTGCTCGATGGACTCACGCGGGTCATCGGAGACCGGAGAGTACGCGGTGGCGCGGACGAGCTGTCGCCCCTCGCGCAGCATGTCGAGCAGGCGGCCCATGTGGACTTGCTTGCTGCCATCGACGCCGTACATCAGGTTCGGGACGTCGACGAAGATGCCAAGGCGCGGGCGGTAACCGCTGCGGTCGACCTGCTGGCCGAGCGTCAGGATGCCGGCGCGCAACTCCGCGAGGACGGTGCGCTGCTGCTCGACGAAGCCGCGCAGGCGCGTGACCTCGGTGGTCAGGGCGGCGAGGTCGCCGGGGGGCAGCGGCGCGGACGGGGCAACCGCCGGCAGCTCCGTGATCGGCGCCATCACGATCGCCTCCGGCGGCGTGTCGTTCGCCTCGGGCATTGGGGCGTCCGCGCCCTCGATCATGCCCTTCGAGGCCTCGTTCTCGGTGCGACTCGTGCGGCCGGCACGCGGCGCAGCCGGTGCGCGACGCGTGCGCGGAGCGCGCGCAGGCGCGGCCTCGGTCGGCGCGTCCTCAGAGGCAGCGGGTGCGGCCTCGGCGCGGGGCGCTGCGGCACGGGTGCGGCGCGCAGGCGCGGCCGCCGGAGCGTCTTCGTCCGTGGTGGCGCGGCGTCGCCGCACCGTGGGTGCGGGCTTCGGCTCGCCGTCCGGCGTCGTCGCCGTGGGGCGCTCGCCGGGCCGGCGCCGGCCG
>CAIXBH010000260.1 GCA_903917615.1 uncultured Chloroflexota bacterium
ACAACAACATCAGCCGCATCTGCAACCCCGCCGCGGCGCGCCTCCCCGCCGCGGCGCGCCTCCTCGCGACGTCGCGTGCCGACATCGTCGGACAGCACGCGGCGACCTGGCTCCCGGTGTCCGAAGCCGCGATCGATGGCCTGCGCGAGCGCGCGCAGGACCGGGCGGGGGCCGCCGGCTCACCGCTCCTCGCGGAGGTCGACGGTCGCCAGCTCGCGATCACGGCCGGGCCGTTCCCGGACCCCGACCCCACCCGCGCTGGCATGCTGATCCTCATCCGCGACCTCTCCGCGGAAGCCGAGGCCGACCGCGTGAAGCGCGACTTCGTGTCCATGGTCGGCCACGAGCTCCGCACGCCGCTGACGCTGATCCGCACCACGATCGACCTGCTGCACGAGCCGGACGCCGGGGCGCTCAACGCGACGCAGACCCGCATCGTCGAGGTGCTCCAGCAGAACTCCGAGCGCTTGATGACGCTGATCACGGACCTCCTCGACATGTCGGCGCTCGATTCCGGCCGCGTGCAGATCACGCCGGCCGCCATCGACCTCGACGAGGTGGTGCGGACGGCCGTCGAGAACCAGCGCGGCGCGGCAAACCTGCGGAAGCACACGATGCAGGTGCATGCGGATCCGGGCGTGCTGGTGTGGGCAGACGCCGCCCGCGTGGGCCAGGTGCTGTCCAACCTGCTCTCGAACGCCATCAAGTACACGCCCCCGGGAGGGCGCGTCGAGGTCCGCGTGGAGGACACCCGGCCGTTCGCCACGGTCTCGGTGAGCGACACCGGGATCGGCATCCCCCCCGCGGAGCAGGCGCAGCTCTTCGAGAAGTTCTATCGGACGAGTGCGGGGCGCCGGACAACCGGCGGCACGGGCCTCGGGCTGGCCATCGCAAGGTCGATCATCGACCTGCACGGCGGCACGATCCGCTGCGAGTCGGACGGCGAGCACGGGACGACGTTCACCTTCACCCTACCGCGCCGCCCGCTATGATCGGCTTCTCCTGGCCCAGCGCCCCGTTAGCGAAGAGTGAGCCCCATGGCCGAAAAGATCGTCCTCGCCTACTCCGGCGGCCTCGACACCTCCGTCGCGGCCCACTGGCTCCGCGTCGAGCGCGGCTACGAGGTGCACTGCCTCACGGTCGACCTCGGTAACCTCGGCGACGTCGAGGGCGCGCGGCGGCGCGCGGAGGAGGCCGGCGCGGCCGGCATGGACGTCGTCGACGCCAAGTCCGACTTCCTCAAGTACTTCGTCTTCCCCGCGCTCGGCGCGAACGTCACGTACGAGGGGCGCTACCCGCTCGCGACGGCGCTCGGCCGCCCGCTGATCGCAAAGCTGCTCGTCGACAAGGCGCGAGAGATCGGCGCGACCGCGGTCGCCCACGGCTGCACCGGCAAGGGCAACGACCAGGTGCGCCTCGACGTCGGCGTCGGCACCCTCGCGCCCGACCTGAAGATCGTCGGCACCACGCGCGAGCACTCCATCGCCCGCGACGAGGCGCTCGCGTACGCCGCCAAGAACGGGATCTCGGTGCGCCAGACGGTCGCATCGCCGTACTCGACGGATGAGAACCTGTGGGGTCGCTCCGTCGAGGCCGGCATCCTCGAGGACCCGTGGCAGCAGCCGCCCGAGGACGTGTACGACTGGACGAAGCCGCTCGACCAGACGCCGGCCCAGCCGACCGTCGTCGAGATCCGCTTCGAGAAGGGCGTCCCGGTCGCGCTCGACGGCGAGGCGCTCGGGCCCGTCGAGCTCGTGTCGCGGCTCTCTGACCTCGGCGGCCAGCACGGCATCGGTCGCATCGACATGGTCGAGAACCGCCTCGTCGGCATCAAGTCGCGCGAGATCTACGAGTCCCCCGCTGCCGTGATCCTGCTCGAGGCGCACCGCGTGCTGGAGGAGCTGACGCTCACCAAGCAGCAGGTGCGGCTGAAGAACATCATCGCGCAGGAATATGCCGACCTGATCTACAACGGCCTCTGGTTCACGGCGCACCACCGCGACATCGCGCAGTACGTGGCCTCCACGCAGCGTCACGTCACCGGTGACGTGAAGATGCGCCTGTGGCACGGCACAGTGATGACCGTCGGCCGCCGCGCCGAGGCCAGCCTCTACGAGGCGGCGCTGGCGACGTACAACAAGGCCGGCGACCTCTTCGACCAGTCACACGCGCAGGGCTTCATCAAGCTGCACGGCCTGCCCGCGCAGATCCAGGCCCAGCGCCAGATGCTCATCGACACCCCTGACCTGCTGCGCCTTGCGGCGCCCGAGGAGTAACGACCATGCCCGAGGACCGCGACGCCCTGCTCCAGCACTACCGCGACATGGCCGCCGAGATTCTCGGCGCGATCGACGGGCTCACCGACGCGCAGATGACCGAGCGCACGCTCGACGGCTGGTCGATCGTCGACCACCTCGGGCACCTCGCGCTCTGGGACGACGTCCGCGCGGCCGAGGTGGAACGCATCTCCGCGGGGCAGGACACGGCCTGGCTGATGACGACCGAACAGGACGCCGCCTACAGCAAGCTGGGCCATGACCTCCGATTGAACATGTCGCCCTCGCAGGCGAAGTGGGAGATCGAGAACTCGACGAAGCACCTGATGGACGCGATCGCGAACGCGACGCCGCGCGGCCTCGACCCGCAGTTCTATGGCGAGGCGCCCATCAAGAGCTCGCACAAGGCGCAGCACGCCGCCTGGATCCGTCGCTGGCGCGGTGAGCGCGGCTACTAGCGACCGCGCCCTTACGCTTCGCCGCACCGAGGAGTAATCGCGTGAGGCTGCTTATCGGAGCACTTGCCAGCTACGCGGGGTTCTACCTCTGGTTCAGGTGGTCAGCTAGACAACAGAAGCCAGACATCGAGATAGAGGCGAGCCTGCAGAGTGGCGAGTCGATTCTTCACCGGTGGCGCCCGCTCGGAGGAACGGTCGAATGGATTCTCACCACGGAGAGGCTCGTACGTCTCGTCGAGCGCCCAACGAAATTGCTGTTGGCCTTCGACCCAATCAACTACTTCGTCCGCCGGTTCGCAGCGAGCAATGAGCAATGAGCAATGAGCAATGAGCAATGAGCAATGAGCAATGAGCAAATGTTGTCGATTCCCTTGGCGGAGGTCACTGGTGTCCACGTTCGGGATCTAGGCCTGGGTGCCGAAGTGGTAATTGATCACGGTGCAACCAGCGACTGGATCAGCTTCCACGAGAAGGACGCTGCGGCGGACTGGTCAAACAAGATCCAACGTCAACTCCCGCCAAGGACACGTACAATTCCAACGTCATCATGACCACTTCAAACGACGGCTCCTCCAAGCTCTGGGGCGGGCGCTTCAGCGGCGAGACGAACGACCTCGTCGAGCGCTTCAACGCGTCCATCGACTTCGACCGACGGCTCTACCGCGAGGACATCGCTGGGTCGCTGGCGCACGCCGCCATGCTCGCCGCGCAGGGAATCATCCCGGCGGAGGACCTGTCGCTGATCACCGGCGGCCTCACGGAGATCCTCACGGAGATCGAGCACGGCCAGTTCGAATTCCGCCTCGACCGCGAGGACATCCACCTCAACATCGAGGCCGCGCTCATCGAGCGCGTCGGCGACGCCGGACGGCGGCTCCACACCGCACGGTCGAGGAACGACCAGGTCGCGACCGATACCCGCCTCTTCGTGCGCGCCGCGTGCGACGAGACGATGAACTGGCTCCGCGAGCTGCGCAGCGTACTCATCGACCTCGCGCAGCGCGAGGCGGAGACCGTCATCCCGGGCTACACGCACCTCCAGCGCGCGCAGCCGATCCTGCTGGCGCACCACCTGCTCGCCTACGAGGCGATGCTGACGCGCGACACGCAGCGCTTCGCGCAGGCGCGCGCGCGTGCCAACGTCCTACCACTCGGCTCCGGTGCGCTCGCGGGCGTGACGTACCCGATCGACCGCCGCGCGGTCGCTGGTGCGCTCGGGTTCGACGCGATCAGCGAGAATTCGCTCGATGCCGTGTCCGACCGCGACTTCGTGGTCGACTACCACTCCGCCGCCGCGCTCACGATGGTGCACCTGTCGAGGATGGCCGAGGAGATCGTGCTCTGGACGAGCGCGGAGTTCGCCTTCGCCCGCCTCGACGACGCGTTCTCGACCGGGTCGAGCATCATGCCGCAGAAGAAGAACCCAGACGTCGCCGAGCTGGTGCGCGGCAAGAGCGCCCGCGCGATCGGGAACCTCGTGCAGGGGCTCACGCTGCTCAAGGGCCAGCCGCTCGCCTACAACAAGGACAACCAGGAGGACAAGGAGTCGCTGTTCGACAGCGTCGATACGCTCCTCATCTGCCTGCAGGTCGTGTCGGCGATGTTGCCGACGCTGACCTTCGACCGCGCGCGCGGCGCGAGCGCTGCCGTCGCGAACTTCGCGCTCGCCACGGACTTCGCAGACTACCTCGCGAAGAAGGGCGTGCCCTTCCGCGACGCGCACGAGGCCATCGGTTCGCTCGTCGCGAAGTGCGAGCGCGAGGGGCGCACGTTCGAGGACCTCACGCTCGAGGACTACCGCGCCGCACACCCGGCCTTCGAGGCCGACGTGCTCAGCATCGACCTCGCGTCGTCGCTCGCCGCCCGCGATATCCCGGGCGGCACGGCGCCCCGCGCGGTCGCACAGGCGCGCGACGCTGCGCGTACGCGGCTCGAGGCCGAAAAGCAGTGAGTTCCGGAGCCCCCCCACCCCAACCCTCCCCCGCGAGGGGGGAGGGGGTTGGAATCCAGATCGCGCCTTCGATCCTGACTGCGGACTTCGGACGGCTCGCGGAGCAGATCCGCGCGGCCGATGCCGGCGGCGCGGACGTCTGGCACCTCGACATCATGGACGGGCACTTCGTGCCGCCGCTTTCGTTCGGCAAGGAGGTCATCGCCGCCGTGCGCGCGGTGACCTCGAAGCCCATCGAGGCGCACCTGATGGTGGCGCATCCCGGCGAGCAATTCGCGGACATGGCGAAGGCAGGCGCAGGCCGCCTCATCCTCCACTTCGAGGCGGTCGCCTCGGATGTCGAGATCGCGAGGAACCACATCGCGCAGGCGCGCGCGCTTGGCTGCGAGGTCGGCATCGCGATCAACCCGGAGACGCCGGCGGAGGCGCTCTTCCCGCTCCTCGACGTCATCGACGAGGTCGTGGTGATGCTCATCCGCCCGGGCTGGGGCGGGCAAGAGGCGAACCTCGACCACCTCGCGAAAGTGCGCGCGATCCGCGCGGCCGCGCCGGGCATCGTGATCGAGGTCGACGGCGGCGTGAAGGCGCACAACGCCCGCACGTGCGTCGAGGCGGGCGCGACGCTCCTCGTGGCCGGGTCGGCGGTGTTCAACCCGACGCAGACACCGCAGGAGGCGATCGCCGCGCTGCGGGCTTCGCTCGCCTAGCGACGGCCGATCGTCGAAGACGCAGAACACCCCCACCTTCACCTTCGCCCCTCAAGCGGGAGGGGACAGAGCCAGGACACGAAAACGCCCCGCTTGCGCGGGGCGTGTCAGTCCTCGACCGGTCGAGGTGGGTTACGCCTTGGCGACGATGCCGGCCGGCGCGCCCTTGGCCTGGACGTGCTTCGACTCGGTCCGCAGGCAGCGAGTGCAGACGTTCATCCGGACCCACTTGCCGCCGACGAACATCCGCTTGGAGTGGACGTTCGGCATGAACGGGCGGTTCTTCTTCGGCGCGCGGCGCTCCCACTGACCACCGTGCTGGAACTGGATGGTGCGGCCGAACACGGTCCGCTTGTCGCACACGTCGCACTTGCCTGAGGCCATGGTGGTTCCCGATGCACTCGTCGATATAAGAAGTCGGCCCGCCGGGACCGTCCGAGAAGGTTAGCAGCGCGCTCCCGATACCGTCTATGCGGCGTCCGGCGCATCCCGGCGGCGCCCCGAAGACGCTACGCTCCCCCGGATGACGACCCCACCGGGCTCCCCTGCAGATTCAGACGGCGCATCTGGCGGCTGGCTGACCGCGGGACGCCTCCACGAGGCGCTCGAGGTGGCCGAGCGCTGGCTGGCGGCCAACCGCGACGCCGTGAACGCCGTGAACGTCTACCCCGTCCCGGACGGCGACACCGGCACCAACATGCTCCTGACCTGGCGCGCCGCGCTGCGGGCGGCCGCCGACGCGCGAAACGCCTCGACGCCCGGGGGCGGGGCGGTCGGGCCGTACCTCGCCGCGATGGCCCGCGGCGCCCTGCTGGGGGCCCGAGGCAACAGCGGCGTCATCCTTTCGCAGATGCTCGCGGGGCTCGCACGGGCCTGCGACCAGGCGCAGGCGCTCGACGGCCGCCAGATTGCGGCGGCCCTCACCTCGGCGTCGGAGACCGCGTACGCGGCCGTCACGAAGCCCGTCGAGGGCACCATGCTCACCGTCATGAAGGACGCCGCTGCCGCCGCCCGCGCTGTCGGCTCGAGCGATGCGGTCAGCACGCTGCGCGCGGCGGTCGAGGAGGCCCAGGCGAGCGTGATGCGCACCCCGGAACTCCTGGCGCGCCTGCGTGATGCCGGGGTCGTGGACGCGGGTGGCCTCGGCGTCGCCGTGCTGCTCGAGGGATGGCGACGCGGCCTGACGGGCGAGGCGCTGCCGGAGGCCCCCGCAGTCGCGGGCACGCCGGTCAACGTCGACGCCGTGGAGCACGAGGGCCACGGGTACTGCACGGAGTTCGTCGTGGTGGCGGCCGCGGGGCACGACCTCGACCGCGCGTCGATCGAGCAGGCGCTCGTCGCGGCGGGCGGCGAGTCGATCCTCGTCGTCGGCGACCACGAGGCGCTGCATGTCCACGTGCACCTCGTGGATCCCGGCCCGGCGCTCTCGATCGGCGCAGCGAGCGGCGCACTGGCGTCCGTGAAGGTCGACAACATGCAGGCGCAGCACGAGGCGTGGCTGGCCGCGAAGGCGCACGAGCCCGACGCCGACGCGCCACTCCCCGCCATCGGCCTCGTCGCCGTCGCCCGCGGAGCTGGAATCGCGGGGCTCTTCCGCGACCTCGGGGCGACGCGCGTCCTCGACGGCGGCGAGACGGGGAAGGCGAGCGCGGGCGAGCTCCTCGAGGCCGCACGCGGCGCGGGTCGCGATCACGTCGTGCTCCTGCCGAACGACAAGGACGTCCTGATGGCTGCCGAGGCCGCCGCCGGACAGGCCCCCGGCTTCATCACCGTCATCCCGACGCGCTCCGTGGCCGCGGGGCTCGCCGCCGCCGTCGCCTACCAGGGCGAGGGCGACGCCATGGCCATCGCCGAGGAGATGCGCGAGGCGGCCGCGGCCGTGCGCTGCGTCGAGGTCTCGCGCTCGGTGCGTACCGCCACCGTCGACGGCGTCGCGGTGCGCGAGGGCGATGCGATCGCCCTCGTCGACGACGTACTCGTCGCGGCCTGCGCGACGCTCGACGAGGCGCTGCTGACGGGCTTCGCACACGCCGGGGCGGCGGAAGCGGAGCTGGCGACCCTCTACCTCGGGGCGGGCGTGGACGCGGTCGAGGGCGCGCGAGCGGTCGCGCTGGTCGTGGAGCGGTGGCCGCACCTCGACGTGCAGACGGTGGAGGGCGGGCAGCCGCACTACCCCTTCCTCGCCGGCATCGAGTAGCGGAGCGCACCCGGAACACCCCCACCCTCCCCCGTCAAAGGGGGGACAGAGCGCAACCGAGGGCTCGGGTATCATCCCGCCATGGTGCTGAAGATCGTCACGGACTCCACGAGCGACCTGCCCCCGGAGGCGGTCGCGGCCCTCGGCATCACCGTGGTGCCGCTCTCGATCCTCTTCGGCGACGAGGAACTCCTCGACGGGGTGGACATCCAGTCGGACCAGTTCTTCCGGCGGCTCGCGCGCGAGGCGGTCTCGCCGACGACGACGCAGCCGGCCTCCGGTCTATTCCGCGCGGCCTACGAGAAGCTCATCGCCGGCGGCGCGACGGAGATCCTGTCGATCCACGTCTCCAGCAAGCTCAGCGGCACCATCGAGTCCGCGCGCCAGGCCGCCGTCGGGCTCGAGGGCGCGCGCATCGAGCACGTCGACTCGCGGACGGTGTCGCTCGGCCTCGGCGTGGGAGTGATGGAGGCCGCCAAGGCCGCTCTCGCGGGCGCGAGCCTCGACGAGGTGCAGGCGCGCGCCGTCGACATGTTCCGTCGCACGCATATCTTCGTGACGCTCGACACGCTCGAGTACCTGCGCCGCGGCGGCCGCCTCTCCCGCGGGCAGGAGTTCATCGGCACGCTCCTGAAGGTGAAGCCGATCCTCGGGCTCGAGGATGGCGAGGTGGTGGCGCTCGGCCGCGTGCGCACGCGCCAGCGCGCGATCGAGGACCTGCTCGGACGCTGCGCCGACCTCCGCCCCATCGAGCACGCCTTCGTCATGCATGGGACGACGCCCGACGAGGCGCAGTACGTGCGCGACCGTCTCGCGGCGATCGACGACCACGCGACGATCACGATGGGGCGCGTGACGCCGGTCATCGGCGTGCATGCCGGGCCGGGCGTGCTCGCCGTCGGTGTCGTGACCGCACCGGACGACCACTCCCCCGCGTTCTTACGAACATGAGGCGCGCTGTCATGGCGTTGGGCGCGTCCCGCGCGGGCCTCCGAACATGACCTCCGAGGGCGGGCCGGCCGCGGGCGACCTGTCGAGGCTGCGCGTCATCCTCGAACGTGAGCGCGACGCCGGCGCCGGCGACGCGCTCGTGCAGGGTGGCCTCGACGCGCTGCTCCGCCGCGAGGTCGAGGGCGAGGGCGACGGCGGGCCCCTCCACCGGATGATCGGCGCGCTGCCCGAGGACGGCTACGCGGGACTCGGCGTCGAGGAGCGCGCGACGTGGCTCCGCCGGGCGCTCCTGACGATCGACCGCGAGACCCGCCTTGAGGCCGTGCTGGCGCCGCCGCCCGCGGTGATCGGGCCGGCGGCAACGCGGCGCGCGATGAAGGCGCCCGCGGCGAAGGCGGCCGCACAGACACCGCGCGCGAAGAAGAGCCCCCCCACCCCAACCCTCCCCCGCGGTGGGGGGAGGGGGTTAGAACCCGAGGGCGGAGGCGAGCGCCTGACCGGGCCTGCGCGCGCAGCGAAACTCGCACCGCCGGGTGCCGCGGGGCTCGACCTGCCGATCGAGAAGGCAGGGACGGGGCTCCGAGGGGCCACGCTGCAGCGGCTCGAGCACCTCGGCATCCGCACGGTCGGCGACGCGCTGCGGTACTACCCCTACCGGCACAACGACTTCAGCAACACGGTGCCGATCGCCGCGCTGCGTCCCGGCCTCGAACAGACCGTGCGCGGGACCGTGGACCGCTCGCGCGAGGTGCGCATGGGGCGCGGCGGGCGCATGAAGGCGACCGAGGTCGTGCTGATGGACGACATGGGCGCGCGCATCACCGCGACGTGGTTCAACCAGCCGTTCATCGCGCGCACGCTGCCCGAGGGCGCACAGGCGGCGTTCGCCGGCAAAGTGACGGTCTTCCGCGGGCACCTCGCGTTCCAGAACCCCGAGTACGAGCGGCTCGATGGCCCTGCGGCGGCGGTGAACACGGGGCGCATGGTGCCGGTGTACTCGCTCACGCAGGGGCTCCCGCAGCGCACGCTGCGCACCACCATCGCGAGCCTGCTCGAGGCGTTCGGCGATCGCATCGAGGACCCCGTGCCGCTGGAGATCCGCCAGCGCCACCACCTGATGTCGCTGCGCGAGGCGACGCTGCAGATCCACTACCCGGACACCGACGAGCAGCGCCGGCTGGCGCTACACCGGCTCGCGTTCGACGAGCTGCTCGCGATCCAGATCGGCGTGCAGTCGAGGAAGCGCGAGTGGCAGGCGCAGGGGAACGCGCCCGTCGTCGTCGACCACGCCGCGGCCGATGCGTTCCTCACGTCGCTGCCGTTCACGCTCACAGCCGCGCAGCAACGCGTGCTCGACGACGTGCGGCGCGACCTCGCGCGGTCGGTGCCGATGTCGCGACTGCTCGAGGGCGACGTCGGCTCGGGCAAGACGGTGGTCGCCGCCGCCGCGATGCTCTCGATGGTGTCGGCGGGCTACCAGGCGGTGATGATGGCGCCGACCGAGGTGCTCGCCGAGCAGCACTACCGCACGCTGTGCCGCGTGCTCAGCGGTGAGGCGGAGCCGCCGCTCAACGGCATGGTCTCGATCCCCGGGCTGCCGCTGCCGGTGAAGATCGTGCTGCTCACCGGCTCCACGCACGCGAAGGAGCGGCGCGACGCGGTCGAGGCGCTGCGCTTCGGCGGCGCGCAGATCGCGGTCGGCACGCACGCGCTGATCCAGGAGGGCGTCGAGTACGCACGCCTCGGCCTCGCGGTCGTCGATGAGCAGCATCGCTTCGGTGTGATGCAGCGCGGGGCGCTGCGCAGGAAGGGGATTGCTGGCGCGGCGCCAGCGCAAAACGCCTCTCCCGGAGCCACCCGGGGCAGCGTGAAGCAGAACCCCCTCTCCCCAACCCTCCCCCTCGAGGGGGGAGGGAGTCAGAGCCCCCCCACCCCAACCCTCCCCCTCAAGGGGGGAGGGAGTCAGATTCCGGATTCTGTCCCCTCCCCCCTTGAGTGGGCCCGGCCGGGTATCCCGGCCTCACTCTCCAGAGAAGACCGTGAGGGTGGGGGGAATTCCGGCGATTCCGCGGCTTCCGGGGACTCCGGCATCAGCCCCCACCTCCTCGTCATGAGCGCGACGCCGATCCCGCGTTCGCTCGCGCTGACGCTGTACGGCGACCTCGACCTGTCGATCATCGACGAGCTGCCTCCCGGGCGGACGCCCATCGTCACGAAATGGCTCTCGCCCATCCAGCGCCGCGAGGCCTTTGCGCACATGCGCGCGGAGGTCGAGGCCGGCCGGCAGGCGTTCGTCATCTGCCCGCTCGTCGAGGGCTCGGACACGGTCGAGTCACGCGCCGCGACGGAGGAGTTCGAGCGCCTCACCAAGGAGGAGTTCCCCGACCTCGGCGCCGCCGGGCGCATCGCGCTGCTGCACGGCCGCATGGGCGCGCGCGCGAAGGACGAGGTGATGCGCGCGTTCGCCGCGCACGAGACCGACATCCTCGTGAGCACGGCGGTGGTGGAGGTCGGCATCGACGTGCCGAACGCGACGGTGATGGTGATCGAGGGCGCGGACCGCTTCGGCCTCGCGCAGCTGCACCAGTTCCGCGGGCGCGTGGGCCGGGGCGAGCACGCCTCGACGTGCTTCCTGCTCGCCGACGACCCGACGCCCGACGCCGAGGAGCGCCTGTCGGTGATGGTGCGCACGCTCGACGGCTTCGAGCTGGCCGAGGCCGACCTG
>CAIXBH010000261.1 GCA_903917615.1 uncultured Chloroflexota bacterium
AGAGCGCGGGGTCAGGGCGCGCGAACCCCGCGTCGAACATCGGGCCGGCGTCACCTGAAGCACCGCCGCCGGTTCCGCCCGTGCCGCCACCGGTTCCCGCATCGTCAAGGGCGCCGCCGCCACCACCTGAGCTCTGCCCGCCACCTCCGGCCCCGCCGCCTGAGTTGGAGCCACCGCCCGAGTTGGAGCCGCCACCAGTGGCCGCACCGCCACCTGAGCCGCCCCCATCGTCAGCAGTCTTCGAGCCGGGGCAACCGCAAAGCGCCACCACCGCCACCCATCCCAGTATTCGACGCATTGCGCGCGATGAGGTCAGACTTCGGCGTAGGCTGTCAAGGTGTCGCGGAGGGTGCTGTCGCAGCTCATCGGGGCTTTCATCGTCGCCGCGATGGTGGCCATGGCGCCGGGGTTGGCCAGCAACAACTTGCTGCCGCGCAGCATCGCCCTCCACGGCCTGTCGGTCGTCTGTCTCTTCGCCGGTTGGCGCTCCGGCGGCCGCGTTTCACTCCCCTGGCTATTGCTGCTGGCCGACCTCCTCGCCCTTCACCTGACGAGTCCATGGCGAGCAGCGAGTTCGAATGGCTTCCTCGAGGCGTGCGCGCTCATCGGGGTTGTCGTTGGCCTTGCCAGCGCGCAAGTCGCGGCTCGTCGGGTGTTGATGCTTCCGGTGCTCGCCGTCTTCGCCGGCGCGCTGTTCGGCCTCGCGGAGCAGTGGCTGCCCATCAGTTGTATCCGTTCGACGATCACCGTCGGCTGAGCGCTTGACTCAGGCGGCGTGAGCGACGGCCGGGTCAGCTTCGCTTCGGCAGTTCGTTGGTCGGCAGGCGCGTGCCGAGCGTGACCTGGCGGTGCACGTTCGCCTCGAGCGCGGCGATGACTTCGGGGCGCGACGACGTGGCTCGCCAGTTCGCTGGCGCGAGTTCCAGCACTCTCGTCTGCGACCAAGCTGGCAGCACGCAGAGCAGGTCGCGCAGGTAGGCGTACGGCTCGATGCCGTGCATCTCGCAGCTGGCCAGCAGGGAGACGAGGGTCGCGTTGGTGCCGCCGCCGTCGTCGCTGCCGACGAAGAGCCAATTCTTCCGGCCGACCGCCTGCCGTCGAAGCGCGCGCTCCGAGATGTTGTTGTCGATGGGCACGCGCCCGTCGGAGAGGAATTGGTGCAGGGCCTCGCGCTGGTTGCGCGCGTACTGGATGGCCTTCGAGATGGGCGTCTCGTCGAGGACCTTCAGCGCCTCGGCGTCGCACCAGGCAAAGAAGTCGTCGACGATGGGCTTCGCCTCGGCACGGCGACGAGCCAGCCTGTCCTCGGGTGGCACGGTGGCCCACGCGCGCTCGAGCGCAAAGAGTTTCCCGATGAGCTCGAGCCCGTGGTTCGCCCGCACCGCGTCGGAGCCGAGCGCCTTGTACAGGTACCGCCTCGTGTGCGCCCAGCAGCCGCACTCGATGACGTCGCCCGACTCGTAGAGGTGGTTGTAGACAGCGTGCGCGTCGGCGACCAGCTTGCCGCTGAAGCCCTCGAGCAGTCGCTCGACGGCCGCGCTGTCGTGCTTCACCGTGTAGCCAAAGAGGACATGCTTCTCGGGTGCCACCACCACGAAGAAGTGGGCGCGGCGGCACTTCTCGACGTCCTGCACCAGCACGCCCGTCGCGTCGGTGCAGAGGTACGGCGAGTTGGCGCGCGCGTCGTTCCACATCGCGACGACGACGGGCGCGGTCAGCAGCGCCACGGCTTCGTGCCAGCCACAAATGGTGCTGCGCGCCACGTCGTAGCCCTCGCGGCCGTACGTGCGCTCCATGCGGTGCAGCGGCTGGTGCTCGACCCACCGCTTCACGATGGTGTCGGCCAGCAGCCCCGGGCCCGCGATGCCCCGCGGAATCGGTAGCTCGACGGCGGGCGCCTGCAGCACGGGTGTCGACTCGCCCACCTTCAGCGCGTCGACCTTCTCCTTCGAGACGTACTTGCCGCGCACGGTGCGCACCACCACCACCGACGCCGGCCGCTTCTCGACCGTCTCGCACACGTCTTCGCCAATGCGGTCGAAGGCCTCGGTGCCCTCGCGCTGCACGTCCAGCGGCAGCACCTCGATGACGACACGCGGCAGCTTCTCTGGCAGCGGCTTGCGGCCCGTCGGCTTGGCCCGCTCGTGCGTCTCCACCGTCGTCGAAGGCGCGGGCGAGGCTTCGGGTGCCGTCACCAGCATCGACACGACGTCCAGCGTCAGCTGCTCCGACGACGCGATGTGGCGCTCTCGCTTCTGCCCGACGAGGCCTGCCTCGAGGCGGCGCATTTGCTCCAGCATCGAGACGTAGAGCTTCTTGTACTCGTCGCGCTCTCGCTCGAGCTCCGTCACGCGCTGCTTCAAGTCGCTGTCGGCGGAGACTTCGGGCACGCCGTTTTAGTTAGCCATTCCTTGCGTCAGTGCAAGCGCGGCACGCGCTTCTTCTCGTCGCGCGTCACGCCCAACAGCAACTGCGCGAGCGCCGCGGCGTCGATGCGCACCGACGTCTCCTTGTCGGTGGCCTCGGGCACCACGAAGAGTGCGCGGTGCAGGCGCTTCGTCAGCAGGCAGTACCCCGTCTTGTCCCACCAGAGGACCTTCACCCGCGTCGGCCGCTTCCCGACGAAGACGTAGAGCGAGCCCGACTGCGGCTCCTCGTGCATCACGTCCCGCACCACCGCGGCCAGGGTGTCGAAGCTCCGCCGCATGTCCTGCCGCTCGGTGCAGACCAGAATCCTCACCGACGAGGGCAGCACCTCAGCGCCCCTCCAGCACCGTCAACAGGCGAGCCAAGGTCGTCTCGTCGAAGCCGACCGGCACCACCACGCGTGCGCCGCTCGCGAGCACCACCTCGAGCGCACTGGCAGCCACCGCGCCTTGGGCCAGCGTGACCTCGACCACCGGCGGCTTCATTGCCGCCGCCGCGAGCTGGCCGAGCCGACAGCTCCACCACTTCAAGGTGCTGGCTCTGAGCCCCTGGCGCTCGGCGTAAACCACCGACGTCAGACCACTGCGCTTCCAGTCACGAACTCGGGCTGCCCAGGTCTCGCGCGTCGCCATCGTCGCTGAGTACCTGCGCTGGCATCAGTCGGGGCGACGGTGATCGTCGAACGGGTACCATCAGTTGGGGTGACGCAGCGAGGCCTGCTGGGCTCTTCGCGTCTCGCGTGACTGCCGCGGCGCTGATGGTCGCCGCGTTGCCGCTCAATTGGTTGCTCCTTCGCCGACGCAATGCGGTCCTCTTCGTCGGCGCCGTGGCCATCGAAGGTACGTTCCTCGTGAGCACCCGGACTCGGGC
>CAIXBH010000262.1 GCA_903917615.1 uncultured Chloroflexota bacterium
CGCGCGACGCGATGCGCGTGGACGTGCTGGAACTCGATGTCGCCGTCGGCGTGCGCCTCGACCTCGACGATTCGCGTGCGCTGGCGCATCGTCTGCTGATCGTGGATACCGACCCCTCCGACGCGGACATGACCGCAGCCGCGATCGAGGCGCTCTCCTCAGATCTGCTCCCCGACTGGTACGAGGACTGGGTCGTGATCGAAGCGGAGAGCTGGCGTCAACTCCGGCTGCATGCACTGGAAGCGCTCGCGGACAAGCTCCAGGCCACCGGCCGCTTCGGCGACGCCGCAGGCGCCGCGCTCGCAGCGATCAACGCAGACCCGCTGCGCGAAAGCGCACACGCGGCGTTAATCCGCGTGCACCTCGCCGAGGGCAACCAGTCCGAGGCGCTCGACGCGTTCGAGGACTACCGGGCATTGCTCGCACGGGAGCTAGGACTGGAGCCGACGCCGGCACTGGCGGCGCTCGTCGCGCACCTGCGGCGCGCGTAGCGCGGCAGCGCACCCACCTCGACGGGACGACACCACAACAGCGCCTGCGGCGCTGTTGTGGAGTTCAGACAGCTGTGCCATCTCGATCCGCTCGAGGAACGAGTGCGGCACTGCCGTCGGACGCGGGCGCGCGGTGACCTCGATCGGTCTTCGCGTTGCCTCGCACGTTAGGCGCGTGCTCATCACCGCAACGTGACACGTGGCCGCCGAGGACGTGGAGACGATATCGAGCGGACGGATGAGCTCGTCGCGCGGCTGAATCTGTACCGCGAGTCGTTCGTCGCCGTTGCGAGTGCGAATCGTCACGGCACGGTGACGAGCAGGCGTGCATGATCCTCGAATGGTGCACTACGCCCTCGACGCTCCGCTCGACACCACCGCGCTGATGGTGATCCGCGTGTGGATCGAACCGGCGTCCGAGGTCACTCTCCGCGCGCAGATCAGGCAGACCAGCGATGTGTCGCTCGGCTTCCAGGGCTCCTTGACCGTCACCGATGTGGACGCCGTCGTCGCGCTCGTCCGCACGTGGCTCGAACGCACGGTCGAGGCGAGACCGGCACACGAATCGCAACACAGCACGCCCGTGGCCGGGCAGTAGCGCGATTCCTCTACCGCCGCGCCCCTGCCCATGCATACGATGATTCGGCAGAAAGAGGCGCATTCATGAAGAAGCTCATCGTGTTCGACCTTGACGGCACGCTCGCCGAGAGCAAGTCGTCGCTCGACGAGGAGATGGCGCAACTGCTGCGCGGACTGCTGGAGGTCGCGCGTGTCGCCGTGATCTCGGGCGGCGACTGGCCGCAATTCGAGAACCAGCTGCTCACCTCGCTCGGCGGGGGTGCCGACCGGCGCTCGCTCTCGCTGCTCCCCACCTGCGGCACCAAGTTCTACGAGTACAACGGCACGTGGGGCCTTCGCTACGCGGAGGTCCTGACGCCCCCGGAGGTCGAGGAGATCACACGCGCGCTCCAGCAGACGCTGCGCGCCGGCGGCCACGAGCCCGCCGAGACCTGGGGCGAGCAGATCGAGAACCGCGGTACGCAGATCACCTTCTCCGCCCTCGGTCAGCAGGCGCCGCTCGAGGCGAAGAAGGCCTGGGACCCGGACTTCGTGAAGCGCCAGGCGATGAAGGTCGTCCTCGACGAGCGGTTGCCCTCGTACGCCGTGCGGCTGGGCGGGACGACCTCGATCGACATCACCCG
>CAIXBH010000263.1 GCA_903917615.1 uncultured Chloroflexota bacterium
CGGCACCGAGTACTGGCGCGGCGACGCCGCCCTGCTGCACGTCGATCCGGCGGGCACGCGCGACCTCCCGGACCAGCCGGAGACACGGGCGTATTTCATCGCCGGCGCGCAGCACGGCGGCGGTAGCCTGCCGCTCGCCGACCGCTCCCCCATCGACCCGGCGGCACGAGGCGCGCACCGCTTCAACATCACGCACTACGGGCCGATCTTCCGTGCCGCGCTCGTGAACCTCGAGCGCTGGGTGTGCGACAGGGTCGAGCCACCGCCGAGCCTCGTGCCGCACGTCGCGGACGGCACCGCCGTCCCCCGCGAGCGAGTGCTCGCGACGTTCCGCACGCTGCCCACGGCGACCGTCCCCGACGTCACCCACCTCACGACGATGCCGCGCCTCGACTTCGGCCCCGAGGCCGACCGCGTCGCCACGACGTTCCCGCCGGGCGCGGATGCGCCGTTCCCGACGCTCGTATCGGCGGTCGACGCTGACGGCAATGAGGTCACTGGCATCCGACTGCCCGACGTGGCGGTACCCCTCGCGACGCTGATGGGCTGGAACCCGCGTCACCCGGACACGGGCGGCGTCGGCCAGATCATGCCGCTCACCGGCTCCACGGTGCCGTTCCCGGTGAGCGCCGCCGAGCGCGCCTCGACGGGCGACCCGCGGCCCGCGATCGAGGAGCGCTACCGCGATCGCGACGACTACCTCGCGCGCGTCCGCGTGGCCGCGGCGGATCTTGCCGCGAAGCGCTACATCCTCGATGCCGACGTCGAAGTCTGCGTCGCGAACTGTGCGGCGCGCTGGGACGCCCTCGTGCCGGTCGCGGCGAGGTAGCAACACGATTGCCGATTGCCGATTGCCGATTGCCGATTGCCGATTGCCGATTGCCGCGCCGATCTGGCGTGCTGACCGACCTGCTGTGAATGAAGGAGCGAGAGATGAAGATTGCGGTCCTCGATGACTACCAGGGCGTGTTCAAGTCGCTGAGCAACTTCGACAAGCTCAAGGACCACGAGGTCGTCACCTTCATCGAGCCCGACCGCGACGTCGCGCACCTCGCGGCGAAGTTGAAGGACTTCGACGTGCTGATGCTGACGCAGCAGCGCACCGCGCTCGGTCGCGACCTGATCGAGCAGCTGCCGAACCTCAAGCTCGTCAGTCAGACCGGCGGCACCGCGCACATCGACCTCGCAGCCTGCACGGAGCACGGCATCGTCGTGTCTGCGGGCGGCGGCGCTGGCTCTCCGAACGACACGGCGGAGCTGACCTGGGCGCTCATTCTCGCTGCGCTGCGGCACCTCCCGTTCGAGGTCGAGCAGCTCAAGCAGGGCAAGTGGCAGACGACGCTGGGCACCGGCCTCAAGGGGCGCACGCTCGGCATCTACGCCCTGGGGCACATCGGCAGCGTGGTCGCGGCCGCCGGCAAGGCGTTCGAAATGAACGTCCTCTGCTGGGGCCGTGAGGGCTCGCTCGCCCACGCGCGCGAGCTCGGCTACGAGGTCGCCCCCAGTCGCGAGGCGTTCTTCGAGGCCGCCGATGTCCTGAGCATTCACCTGCCCCTCAACGGCGAGACGCGCGGCCTCATCACGGCCGAGGACCTCGCGCGTATGAAGCCGACGGCCCTCCTCGTGAACACGAGCCGCTCGCCCATCATCGCGAAGGGCGCGCTGGTCGAGGCGCTCAAGCGCGGCCGTCCCGGCTTCGCCGCGGTCGATGTGTACGACGTCGAGCCCGTACTCGGTGACGACCCCCTGCTCGCGATGCCGAATGCGCTCTGCACCCCACATCTCGGTTATGTCACGAATGACCGATACGAGGCCTTCTACGGCGCGACGATCGCGCACGTCCTCGCCTTTGCCGAGGGGAAGCCAATCTACGTCCAGAACCCCGACGTCCTGAACAAGGCATAGCGCCTCTCGCGTGGACCGCGCGGTGGTTGGCTGGAACTACCTGTAGAGGACCTATGCTCACGTTTACGTGAGATGCGCCTGCCCCCGAGTTGCGGTAGGTTGCCTCTGGGGCGTCGACATCCAGGTGGATGGCGGCCCAGGGATGGCACCGCAATGACCCTGCATCGTCGGCTGGTCTCGTCCGCCGCGGCGTTGTTCCTCCTCGCCGGGGTGCTGATCGTCGCCAATCTTCCCGTGCTCGATGTTTCCGTCGTGGTGGTGCTGCTTCTCGTCGTGGTCGGATTCGTTGCGCTCACGGGCATTCGTGAGATCCGCCTCGCGGTGGACGCGATGCCGGTCGCCATCGAGAGCACGTCGTGGAGGACGCCGGCGCGGGCGTGGGGAATGCGGACGCTCGGATCCCTGCAGTACCGGAACTTCCGCATGCTGTGGTGGGGCACGATGGTGTCGAGCTCAGGTGACTGGATGGATCAGGTCGCGCTGAACTGGCTCGTCGCGAGCGTGCTGTATCACGGCCTCGACGCGGCCGTGCCCGTCGCAATCTTGAACGCGTGCCGCGCGATCCCGATCCTGATCGTGACCCCGTTCGGTGGCGCCATGGCGGACCGCATGGAGCGTCGACGCCTCATGCTCACGACGCAGACCGCCGCGATGATCATGGCGTTCATCCTGGCGACGCTGGTCGCGACGGGCGTCACGCAGTTCTGGATGGTCCTCGTCATCGCCGTCGGACGCGGTGTGATGAACTCGTTCAACGCACCGGCGCGCCAGTCGCTCATCTCCGAACTCGTGCCCGCCGAGTCGCTGATGAACGCGGTAGCGCTGAACTCCGCGACACTGAACCTCACCCGCGTGGTCGGCCCGACGATCGCCGCCGCGTTCCTCGCGACGCCGTTTGGCGTGGCGGGGGCGTTCTACTTCAACGGGCTGACGTTCGTTGCGGTGCTGGTGGGCCTGATGATCATGGACATCCCGCCCAACCCGGGCCGCCGCCGCCGCGCAAACATCTTCGCGGACATGCGGAGCGGCTTCGCGTACATCAACCGCTCCACGGTGCTGCGCCCACTGGTGCTGCTGGCAGCGGTACCGATGATCTTCGGCATGCCCTACCAGGCGATGTCAGCGTTGGTCGCACGGAACGTCCTGAATCTGGACGGGAGCGGCTACGGGATGCTCACGGCCGCGACCGGGCTGGGTGCGCTGAGTGGCGCGCTGTACGTCGCGTCCCTCGGTCTGAATGCGCGCAAGGGGCGCCTCATGATGATGGGCCTCCTCGCGTTCGGTGGCTGCATCATGGTGTTCGCGGCTTCGTCCTGGTTCGTCCTGTCGCTCGTCGCGATGGTCGGCATCGGCATCGCGCAGCAGATCTATCTCGCCTCGAACAACACGCTCCTGCAGCTGCACGCCGAGGACGAGTACCGCGGTCGCGTGCTGAGCACGCTGTTCCTCAGTCGGGGCACCGTGCCGCTCGGCACGATGGTGGCGAGCCTGCTGTCCACGGTCATCGGCGTGCAATGGGCGCTCGGGCTCATGGCGTGCGGGCTGCTCGTGGTAGCGGTCATCACCGGGTTCATGGCGCCGAGGATGCGCGCGCTGTAGGCGGTCGCCGGATAACGCGCGGCCCTACTGGTAGATGACCAGCTCCGGCGGCCGCGGGAGCGCGTCCAACTGGTCGTTGCTCAGCATCGGCGTGTCCCACTCGTAGAAGAGCTTGATCGCCGGGCGGCGCCCGTACGAGGCGAGCGCGAACTGGTTGTATGCGTCCAGCTTCGAGTCCGGCGAGCCGAAACCATCCATGTCGATCACGCGCTCGATCGCGGCGTCATCCTGGTAGGCGTCCGTGTTCGCGAGCATGCCGGGTGTGAACTGGTGGATCACGAGGAGCTTCTTCGGCAGCTGGTGTCCGCGCACGAGGTTGCCGAGGTACTGCTCCGCGTTCACGGCGGGCGCGTCCAGGGTGCCAATGACCGCGCCCGGTGCGAGCCCGGCGCGCTTCGTCGAGAACTCTGGGTCGAGCGCGAGGTGCACGAACGGGTTCACGAGGAAGCGCTCGTACCGCTTCGTCTCGGCGAGGGGGTCCCCCCACCCGATCTGGACGTCGAGGATGAGTTGGAGGCCACGGGCGCGCGCGACGTCCACGTACTCCTGGATCGCGCGGTCGGACATGCGCTCGAGGTAGGTGCCGTCGGACGTGGGTGAGGCCTGCGCCACGGAGACGATCAGCTCGAGCGCGCCGAGCGGCGCCGGGGCGCCGGGCTGGCCGGCGGCCTTCGCCAGCCGTGCCACCTCGGCTGCGGCATCGTCCGCGCTGTACTTGCCGAGCGCGCCCATCGTTGGCTGGTTCGGGTGGCCGTAGAGCGCGACCATCCGTCGGTCAGCGAGCGCCGATGCGGGCGGCGACCACGGGGTCGTCGACCCCGGCGCAGTCACGCCAGCCGCCGGGCCGTTCCCGCCGGCCGTGACGCGGACGTCGGAGGCGGCCGCAGCCGCCGTGACGTCCGCCGCGTGACTCCACCCCGCGATCGCCGCGGTGGCGATCAGCGCCGCCGCGACGGCGCCACGCATCGCCCACGTGGATCGCGGTGACGATTCGAAGCGATGCGAGATCCGCCGCACCATGTCGGTGATGCCGTCGCGCGTGCCAGCGTCTTCGGCGATGGGGGCGCGGGCCGTCGCCAGCGGCAGAAGGACGCGCCGCGCGAGCGCCGCCTGGAGCTCCGCGTAGTGCTGGAACTCGCGGCGGATCGCGGCGATGTCATCGGCATCTTCGTCGAGCTGGGCTTCGTCCGCTGCGGAGATCCCGATGAGCGAGTCGGTGCCGGCATCGCCCTGCTGTAGGACCCGCTTGAGGTTGGTCCGCTTCGTGGCGAGGTAACTCTCGAGGGCGTCGATGCGCTCGCCGAACTGGGTGGCGAACGCTGCAGTGTCGGCCTGCTGCGTGGCGGCGATCGAGAGGGTCAGGGCCGTCGAGGGGTCGACAGCTCCGGCGCGACGACGTGTGGCCTGCGCGTAGTGGTCGAGCGCCCTGACGGGGTCGTGCCATTCCTGCGTCGCCATTGACCGTCCACTCGGAGCAACACAAACCGGCCGGCGGACGCCGGCACCCGATCCCCCCGCGCGCGGGGATGCCTATTGATAGCACATCGCCCCGGCTCTCCAAAGCCGCCCCCGTGCCCGCGCGGGCGCCCGTCTCGGCTGAGAATGCCGTTCGTGGTAGGTTTCAGGTACGGGGAGCCACCCGGAGAGAGAGGGAACTCACTCATATGAGCGAACACAGTTACTGGTCTGGCATGGTTGGCGCGCGCCTGGGTCGCCGCGCCGCTCTGCGCGGCGGGGCACTCGCGGCGAGCGGACTTGCCGGCGCGGCGCTGCTCGGCTGCAGCAGCAGCGGGGGCACGTCCACCCCGGCGGCATCCTCGAGCGGCGCGAGCGCTGCGCCGAAGGGCCCCACCGCCGCGAGCATCAGCGGCGACAACTGGGTCAACCGCGAGCCGGACACCACGCCGAAGTACGGCGGCACCCTCTCCTGGGCGTCCTCCTCTCCGACCCTCGCCTTCCTTGACCCGCTGCAGACCGCCGTGTCGCTCCCGCACCAGACGGTGTCGAACGGCTACAGCGCCCTGATGCACATCAGCCGCGCCGTGAAGGACCGGAACGACCAGCAGTACCGTCCGGACCTCGCCACCTCGTGGGAGACCACGGACCCGCTGAAGATGACCTTCAAGATCCGCCAGGGGGTCAAGTTCCACAACATCGCCCCCGTGAACGGGCGCGCGCTCACGGTCGAGGACATCAAGTACGCGATCACGCGTGCCTCGACGGAGACGCAGAGCCTCTTCAAGGGCAACCTCAGCTCCATCAAGAGCATCGAGACGCCGGACGCCAGCACGGTCGTCATCAACCTGAAGAGCTTTGACCCGATGCTCTTCCCGGATCTGGCAGGGCACTACTGCTGGATCACGCCAAAGGAGCTTGTCGACGGCGGCAAGATCAAGGACCAGATCATCGGCACCGGCCCGTTCATCTTCCAGAAGTGGGACCGTGACTCGGTCGTCGCGTTCAAGAAGAACCCTGACTACTTCGTCAAGGGCGTGCCGTACATCGACAACCTGAACGTGCTGCAGATCGCCAACGAGGAGACGCGCGTCGCCGCGTTCCAGTCTGGCCAGACGCAGATCATGACGATCCCGAACTCGCGGATCGACCAGTTCAACAAGGACTCGAAGTACGTCGTCGAGCCGACGCTCACCAGCAACAACTCGACGCTGTTCATGAACTACAAGGACCCGAAGTTCAAGGACGAGCGCGTCCGTCAGGCGCTGTCGCTCTCCATCGACAAGGAGATCCTGAACAAGATCCTCGAGAACGGAAACGGCATCTGGCGCAGCCCGGTGTCGGCCAAGTTCACGGGCTGGACACTCAGCCAGGACGAGATGAAGAGCGACCGCTTCTTCATGCGGTACAACATGCAGCAGGCGAAGCAGCTGCTGAGCGCGGCCGGGATGCCCAACGGCGTGGAGACGTCCCTCCTCTACAGCACCAGCAACCCGCAGTCGTACAACGACCACGTCCAGTACATCCAGGAGAACTGGACGAAGAACGGGATCGCCAAGCTGAAGATGATCGGTGCGGACTTCCCGACGCTGCGCAAGCAGCAGGACGAGCACTCGTACGACGGTCTGTGCATCGGCGCGGACGGACAGCCCCAGCCGGAGCTGTACCTCCTCGACTACCGCACGGGCGGCGCGAAGAACGGCAGCGGCATCGCTGACCCGAACATCGACGCGGCGGTCAACAAGGTCGTCGCCACCGTGGACCTCAAGCAGCGCCAGGACGCTGCGAAGGAGCTCTCGCGCCAGCTCCTCGAGAAGGTGCAGTACAAGATCGCGTACCTCGAGGGCCCCACGTACGAGGGTTGGTCGAAGGACGCCCATAACTACCTGCCGGTCCAGAGCGACTGGTACGCGACCACGACGTTCGCGTACATGTGGCTCGGGAACGCGTAGCCTCGACCGAGGTTCACTACGGACAGCCCGCCGCAAGGCGGGCTGTTTCGTGTCCGGCGTAGTGCGCGCGGTAGCATGAGGCGTCCCGCGCACCCACGAAAGAGGTCCGAGATCCCCCGTACGCGCCTCGACACGACGCTGGATGAGGCTCGCGCCTGCCGTGTGTGCGAGGCGACGCTGCCGCTTGGTCCGCGGCCGGTGCTGCGCGCGGACAAGGACGCGCGCGTGCTGATCATCGGACAGGCGCCGGGCACGAAGGTCCACGCCTCCGGTGTCGACTGGGACGACGCGAGCGGTGCGCGCCTGCGCGATTGGCTGGGCGTGAGCGCGGAGGTGTTCTACGGCCCTCGCGTCGCGGTCGTACCGATGGGGTTTTGCTACCCCGGGCGCGGCGCTTCAGGGGATCTGCCACCCCGACCCGAGTGCGCGCCGCTCTGGCACCCGCGCCTGCTGCCGTTGCTCCGGCAGGTGCGTCTCACGCTTCTCGTCGGCGCGTATGCCCAGCGGGCCATCCTGGGTTCTCTGGCTCGACTGACGCTGACGGAGACGGTGCGAGACTACGCGGCGTACCTTCCTGACCGGTTCCCGCTCCCCCACCCATCGCCGCGCAACGGGATCTGGCAGCGCCGCAATCCGTGGTTCGATGAAACATGTCTGCCCGCGCTCCGCGAACGGGTGGCGGCAGCGCTTGCCTGATGGGGATGTCGATTTCTCGATGCGCCGTTCGACGTGCTGATATGGACGAGGTACCGGCGGTGCCCCACAGCGCCCGCCGAGCGGATGGAGGTTCCCGATGACGCAGAAGATCACGCCGTTTCTCTGGTTCGACGGCCACGCCGAAGAGGCGATGCAGTTCTACGTTTCGACGTTCAAGCACTCGAGCATCGACCGGATCTCCCGCGTCGGGGATGGCGGGCCCGTGTTCGGCGCCTTCACGATCGAAGGACAGTCGTTCTATGCGCTGGACGGCGGTCCCTATTACAAACTGACTCCCGCGTTCTCGATCTTTGTGGACTGCGCGACGCAGGACGAGGTGGATGAGCTCTGGGACAAGCTGCTCGCAGGCGGCGGCGAACCGAGTCAGTGCGGATGGCTGACCGATCGTTTCGGCCTGTCGTGGCAGATCATCCCGACCGTGCTCAACCAGTACCTGAGCGATCCCGACCCCGAGAAATCTGGGCGCGTGATGCAGGCGATGCTTCAGATGGTGAAGCTCGACATCGAGGGGCTGCGTCGGGCGTACGAAGGGGTCTAGCGGTGCGGCGCGCGGCGCGGCGCCACCGGTGTCCGGGGCGTGGGCGCCGGGTGCACGACTGACCGACCGGGCCGAAGCGCCATGCCCGGCGGGCGCGAGAAGTGCCCGGGCTGGAAGGTCACAGTCGCCGCAGTTTTTTCGCCGTCCAGCGTGAACGTGATCGTGTCTCCCTCGGCCGCCGCGGTTGCCGGGATGTCGAGGATCCAGTTGCCGCGCGAATCGGCGGTCGTCCGCCCCACCGCTGCCGATCCGTCGTAAGCCTGGACGACCTGCCCGGCATCGAGGTTCGAACCGAACGCTCGGTATGGCAGCGAGGACGTCGCGCGCGCTCCCGGCGCGATCAGCGCGAACGCGACGACCGCCAGCATCGCTGCAATGCCTCCGTGGGTGAGGCCTCCGTGGGTGAGCGTGCGACGGGTGGGTTCGGTCGGCATGGCCTCATGCTGGCCCGTTTCGCGTCGGGAGCCCATCGGGGTGCGCCCGTGGATCTCCCTCCTCGCCCACCCGGTTGCACGAGCTGCCTTATCACAGACGTGGATTACAGACGTATTATCGTGCCACGGGGCGTGCCGTCGGGGTCGGCGTGCTCCAGCGAGCGATTTCGTGCACAGAGGGGACTGCAGATGACCGCACTCGGTCGACATTCGATCTCCCGCCGACGGCTGCTAGGGACAGCCGCCACTGGAGGCGCGGGCCTGATGGCCGCGGCACTGATTGGTTGCTCATCCAGCGGAACGCCGGCCGCGCCCGCGGCGGCGCCGAAAACTGCCGGTTCCGCCGCGGCATCGCCCCAGGCCATGCAGCCGAAGGCTGGCGGCATCCTCAAGTACTCGGTTCAGGCCGACGTGGAGACGCTGGACCGCTACAAGGGGTCGGCCCCAACGGGGTGGAGCCTGCCGGTCTATTACACGTACAGCCGCCTGTTCAAGTTCGAGAACGGCAAGGACGGCCAGCGCGCCTCCGGCAAGATCGTCGGAGACCTCGTGAAGTCGTGGGAGCAGCCCGACCCGCAGACCATTGTCATGAAGCTCGATCCCGCCGCGAAGTTCGATGGCCGCCAGCCGACGAACGGACGCCAGGTCAACGCGGACGACGTGGTGCAGTCGTGGAAGCGGTTCGCGAAGGAAGCGGACTCGCGCACCACGCTCTCGAACGCCGCGAACAAGGACGCCTCGGTGCTCGACTTCGAGGCCATCGATGCCTCGACCGTGCGCATCAAGATGGCGTTCCCGGACGCGCAGGCGATGCCTGCACTCGCCGGCGCGAGCACCACGATCTGGGTGCAGCCGGTCGAGGGCATCCAGGGCAAGGTGGACCTCGCCAAGGAGACGCGCGGGAGCGGACCGTTCTGGCTGGAGAGCTACCAGCGCGGAGTTGGCTACGTCTTCAAGAAGAACCCGGCCTGGCACGGCGGCGGCGGCGTGATGCCGTACCTCGACCAGGTGAACATCGCGATCATCCCGGACCGCGCGCAGTCCGAGGTGCAGTTCCGCTCGAAGAACCTTGCCGGCATCCTCGCCGTCGGGCCGGAGAATATCCCCCAGTTCGCCAAGGAGTTGAAGGACACGAAGATCGTCACCGCGACGCCCGCCTCGGGCGGTCCGCTGATCGGCCTATCGTGGGCGCCGGATCAGCCGTGGAAGGACGTGCGCATCCGTCGCGCGCTGTCGATGGCGCTCGACCGCGAGGCGTTCGTCAACGTGATCTTCGATCCCAAGCGCTTCACCGACATCGGCGTGAAGTTGAACTCGTACTGGAACACGCCATTGAGCGCCGGCTGGGGCGACTACTGGCTCGACCCGCGTGGCAAGGACTTCGGCCCGGCGGCTGCGTACATGCAGCACAACGTCGCGGAGGCGAAGAAGCTCCTCGACGCCGCCGGCTTCAATGCCCAGAAGCCGTTCGAGTTCGACATGGTGTACCCGGGCGTCTACTACGGTCGCGACTGGCCGACGCGCGTGGACACGTTCCAGTCGATGATGAGCGACGCCGGGATCAAGGTGAAACACGCCGCGATCGACTACACGAAGTACATCGCCGGGTACTGGCGTGGCGGCGCGACGTTCGCCGGTATCAACCAGAAGAACGGCGCGCAGTTCCCACCGGGCGGCGGATCCAGCAGCTCCGCGCTCGATTGGCTGGGCTCCTACTTCACGTCGAAGGGCACGAACAACGCCGTGTCGACGGCCTGGCCGGAGCTGGAGCAGATGCTCCTGAAGCAGCGGCAGGTCACGGACTTCGAGGCGTCGAAAAAGGCGCTGCAGGACGTCCAGCGCTACATCGTCGACAACATGGTGGTGATCCCCGCGGGGCCCATCACGGAGACGGTCGACATCGTCTGGAAGCAGTTGCACGGTCCGGGCGAGGTGCAGGGCTGGCCCGGCGGCCTCCCCGCTGCCACCGAGTACGCGAACTACTGGCTGGAAGGCCCGATCGCATAGGCCGCCCGCAGCGATCCTCCACGAACGGGCCCGCCTGATGGCGGGCCCGTTCTTCATATCCGCGTGGCAGCCGCACTCCATCCCGCCGTGCCGAAGGCCCCCGGGGCAGCTGTTCGCGCCTTGCTCGATCTCTGGTAGGCGCTCCCGCGTAATACATCCTCCGCCGCTGCTTCTGTCGTACTGAGCACAGGTGTTATCCTCGCGGCCTCAGGTCAGGGGTTACGCCCGAGGGAGTCCCGTCTGGGACTGCGGCGGCACTGAAGGAGCACACTCGTGGAGCCATCGAGAAGGAATCCTCTGTACGCGTCGATGACACGCCGACGCGCCCTGCTCGCCGGGGGTGCCGGCGTCGCCGGTCTCGCGGCCGCATCGCTCATCGGCTGCTCGGCCAGCGGCGGGAAGACCGCTGCCGACAACAAGTCCGCGGGTGCGATCGCGACAGCTGCCCCGGCCGATGACAAGCCGAAGTCCGGCGGCATTCTCCGCTACCCGATGCCGAGCGACCCGGACAGCCTCGACCCCTACCGCCTCGCGTTCTCGAGCGGTGGCACGTGGGCTGCGGTGAACGCCTACAGCCGGCTCTTCACGCTGGAGCCGGGTAACGGCAAGCCGTCGACCGGCAAGGTGCTGGGCGACCTTGCCGTCTCGTGGGAGCAGCCGGATCCGCTGACGCTGAACATCAAGCTCAATCCTGCGGCGAAGTTCGACCAGGCCGCCCCGCTCAACGGGCGCCAGGTGAACGCCGAGGACGTGGTCCAGAACTGGAAGCGGTTCGAGAAGGACCACTACAACCGCGCGACGCTCGCGAACTCGGCCAACAAGGACGCGCCGGTGGCGTCCGTGACCGCGCTCGACGCGTCCACGGTGCAGTTCAAGCTCGCGTTCGCCGACGGCTCGCTCCTCGGCCTCCTCGCGACCGACCCGTGGATCATGCCGGTCGAGGGATACAACGGGAAGATCGACTTCCAGAAGGAGCAGCGCGGCAGCGGCCCGTACCTGCTGGACTCCTACAAGCCGTCCATCGGGATCAGCTGGAAGCGGAACCCGAACTGGCACGGCTCGAACGGCGGCCGGCCGTGGAACGACGGGGTCAACATCCCCTTCATCAAGGACACCGCCCAGCAGGAGACGCAGTTCCGCTCGAAGAACCTGCAGTGGGCGTCCGTCTCGCTCCCGAACATCCCGTCCTTCGCCAAGGAGTTCAAGGACACCGAGATCGCCGTCGGTAACCCCGACGTGCGCAGCCCGCTGCTCGGCATGTCGTGGGTGCCCAGCCAGCCCTGGAACGACGTCCGCGTCCGCCAGGCCGTGTCGATGGCGATCGACCGCGACGCCCTTGCCGAGGTCGTCTACGGCGTGAAGGCGTTCCAGTCGCTCGGCGTGAAGCTGAACGTCCGCTGGAACGCCCCGATCGCCGGCGGGTACGGCCCGTACTGGCTGGACCCGAAGGACACCGCCAAGTTCGGCCCCTCGTCGAAGTGGGTGCAGCACAACGTGGCGGAGTCGAAGAAGCTCCTCGAGGCTGCCGGCTTCACGGCCGCGAAGCCGCTGGAGTTCGACTGCGTGTACGCCGGTGTGTACTACGGTCAGGACTGGCCGACGCGTGTCGAGACCATGCAGTCGATGGTCAAGGACGCGGGCATCAAGATGAACGCAGTCTCCGTGGACTACGCCACGGAGTACATCCCGAAGTACTACCGCGCGAAGGCCAACTACGAGGCACGCAACGGCAAGGCTGCGGTGCAGTTCCCGCCCGGTGGCGCGAACATCGACCCGCTGAACTACTACCGCTCGTTCCTCGCGGGGAATGGCGCGTCGTCGCAGATCGGCACGAAGTTTCCGGAACTCGACGAGATGATCCGCAAGGCCATCCCGCTCACCAAGACCGAGGACCGCATCGCCGCCCTGCACGACATGCAGCGCTACTCGACCGAGCAGATGATCGTCATCCCCGTGGGCCCGGGCATCGAGGGACTGGACCTCGTGTGGAAGGGTCTGCGTGGCCCGCAGATCTTCAAGCCGTGGACCACGACCAACCCGTTCGGTACGGCCGCCAACATGTACATGTTGTCGGAGTACTGGTTCGCGGACGGCAAGGGCATCTAACCCGCCGCCGTTGAGGTATGAACGGAAGAGCCCGCCAACCGGCGGGCTCTTCTGCGTCTGCTCCCGGGACACGGACGGCGCTACGTCTGCCGCCGGCCGCCCGATCCCTCGATCGCCGCCCACCGCTCGGCGTCGCCGGCGTCATCGGCCTTCCAGTACGCGGACCCGTCGCGCTTGCGCTGGAGCGCGCCCAGGTCGACCAGCTCACGGCGAATGAGCGCGGCGTCGTCGAACGCGTGCAACGCGTCGAGCCGCGTACCCACCTCGCGCTCGGTCATCACGACGCCGGCCTCGATCTGCGCGGCAATGTAGTCCAGCACGATGAGCTGCTGTGCGCGCCGGACCGGCCAGCGCGCCACGCGGCCTCGGTCGTCGAGCAGCTGCTCGAGGATGCGCGCACGCTTCCGCAGCTCGGCGATCGGATCGCGCGGCGCGTCCGGGAATCGAGGCTCTGCGTTCGTCATGGATCGAGAATACGTCACGGGATCGCGCGCATCGTTCGGCTAGTGCCCGCGGAAGGCCTCTTCGAGCCATTCCGCCACGACGGTCGGGACGACCTTCGCGTCCAGGACGAGCGCCGGAGAGCCTCCGGCCGCGAGCCACGGGGCGATGACGTCGAGGTCTGCCGCGGTGCGCACCGTGGCGCCCTCGAGCCCGGCGGCGCGTCCGAGGGCGGCGAAGTCGACCTCCGGGAAGCGGACCAGGTCCGTCGGCAGGCCCTGCGGCCCGAAGTGATGCACCTCCGCACCGTATGCCGAGTCGTTGTACACGACGATCAGCATCCGCAGGCCCGCGCGCGCGACCGTCTCGAACTCCGGCAGTGACATGAGCGCGCCGCCGTCACCGAGGGCCGCGACCGTGAGGCGATCCGGGCGTGCCACCGCAGCGCCGATCGCGCTGCCCAGCCCGAGCCCGATCGACTGGTACGCCTGTGTGAACACGAACCCCGCGGCATCGGGGACGTCGAGGTACATCGCCGGGTAACCCATGAAGTGCCCCGAATCGATCGCGAGCGTGCGCTCGGCCGGCAGGCGTTCCGCCATGGCGAGCGACAGCGTGCGCGGGTCGATCTGCGTCGTCGTGCTCGCGTCGGCGTAGGGCGCGGCGCGCCAGGCGCCCGCGCGCATCTGCGCTGCCGTGTCGTCGTTGCGCCAGCCAGAGGCGACGTGCTCGCGGCGCTCGAGCTCCGCGAGGAGCGCTCGCGCAGCCTCGGCGGCATCGCCGATCACGGCGACGTCGGCGCGGTGGTGCGCACCGATCGCATCCGCGTCGTCGTCGATGTGGATGACCGTGGCGGTCGGGCCGACGAGGCGCCCGTGCCGCGACGTCCACATGTTGAGGCTCGCCCCCACGCAGACGATGACGTCGGCCTCCGCGATCAGCTCCGCTGCGCCGGGAGACGCGAAGCCGCCGGAAATACCCAGTGACCACGCATTGCCTGCGAAGATCCCGTTCCCATTGGCCGAGGTCGCGAGAAGCGCGCCGAGGGCGTCGCCCAGGCGTTCCAGCGGCTCACGCGCGTCGGCGATCACGGCTCCCCGCCCGGCAAGGATCAGCGGACGCTGTGCGCCCGCGAGGGCGTCCGCGGCCTCCGCGATCGCAGCGTCGGCGGGACGCGGCGGGCGCACACGGGGCGGGGCTGCGGGCACGTCGCCCCGCGATGTCATCGCGGCCTGGATGTCGAGGGGCATCATCAGCACGACGGCGCGCCGTTCGGCCAGCGCGCGGCGGTACGCGCGCGTCACGTCCTCGACTGCGGTGGCAGCGCTGTGCAGCCGCTCCGGCACGGCGCCGACCGAGCGCACCAGCAGGTCCTGCTCGATGCGGAAGTTCGAGCGTAGCGCGGACGCGGCGGTATCGGCCGCCAGCACGAGCAGCGGCGTGCGACTCTTCGCGGCCTCGGTCAGGCCGGTCATGGTGTTGGTCAGGCCCGGGCCCTGGTGGACGCTGCACACGCCCACGTCACCTGTGACGCGGGCGTACGCGTCCGCCATCGAGATGGCGCCGCCCTCGTGCCGTGCGTGCAGGAAGGCCGCGCCGCGCGCGACGAGCGCGTTGGTGACGGCGAAGTTGCCGCTGCCGATGACGCCGAACACCTGGCGCACGCCGAGCGCGGCCAGCGCTGCGCCGACGGCCTCGGCGACGTTCACCTCGTCAGGCATGGCTGCGCCTCGCCGCGACTATCGCTGCACGAGGGCGAGCACGCGGGCCGGGCTGCCGGAGCCGCCGACGATCGGCAGCGGCGCCGCGATCAGGATCGCGCCCGTCGTCGGCAACTTCGCGACGTTCGCGAGCTGCGTCAGCCCGTACTTGCCCGCGCCGAGCAGGAAGGAGTGGCACGGGAACGGCGGGTCGAAGGAGTGCGCGGCACCCGCGTCCGTGCCGACGGTTTCGACGCCTACCCCGAGGATCGGCTGCTGCGCCATCCAGCGCGCGCACTCCACCGACATGCCCGGCGTGTGCGGGCCGGTCTCGTTCGCGTTCAGGAACGCCGCCTGATCGTCGGCGCGCGCGTCCCAGCCCGTGCGGAAGATGACCCACCCGCCGGTCGGCAGCGGACCGTGTTCGCGCGTCCACGCCTCCACGTCCGCGATCTCCAGGAGGTAGTCCGGGTTCGCGGCGCATTCGGCGCTCTTGTCGATGACGACCACCGGACCCACCAGCTGACCGGCCGGCACGCGGGACACGTCCAGTCCGTCCTTGCCGGTGACCCAGTGCACCGGCGCGTCGAAGTGCGTGCCCACGTGTTCACCCGCGACGATGTTGTTCCAGTACCAGGCCGGCCCGGCCTCGTCGTAGTTGCTGATGCGCTCCAGCGCGAAGCCGTTCGTGTTGGCGAACGGCGGCGGCAGCTGGATGGTCGGCGTGCGGTCCGAGAGCGGCGCGGTGAGGTCGAGTACCTCGACGCGGCCGCCGGCGAGATCCGAGAGCAGGTCAGCGAGCGTAGCCATGAGAGCCTCCTGTGCGGGTGAGCGCGCATCGTCGCAGGCTCGGCAGGAGCCCCGCAAGCGGCGTGACGTCTGACGTTCGTCACCGTCACGCAATGGCCGCGGGGCGCGCGTGGTAGATTTCCGCTGCTGGATGCCCGTCGGACGCGCTTCGGCGCCCGGCGGCACCGGGCCGAGGTGATGATGCCGTCCCAGCCCCACCGCCGCCTGCAGCGCCTCGCGTCCGCGCTGCCCCTCGCGCTGCTGCTCGGCCTGAGCCTCGCGCCAATGCCTGTCGGGGAAGCGGCCACCGAGGACATCGCGGCCCCGTACCGGATGATCGTGCTCCTCGACGTGACCTTCCCGAAGAGCCGAGGCACGTGCACGGGGTTCCTGGTGGCGACACGGACGGTGGCCACGGCCGCGCACTGCCTCTACGACGCCGATGCGGACGAATGGGCGACGGCCGTGGGGGTGATGCCGGGCGTCGACGGCGTGGTGGCGCCGTTCGCCCGCCAGATTGCGACGACGTTCAGCGTGTCGCCGGAGTATCTGGCCACAGGGAACCCTTCGTACGACTACGGCGCGATCACGCTGAGCTCGGACGGGCTGGGCAGCGCCGCGGGGCAATTCGACCTCGGGCTTGCGACCGACGTTCATCTCAGCGGAGCCGCGTTCGAGACCGCCGGGTACGGCGCGACTGTGCGCTGGGGCACGCTCTGGCGAATGGGTACCAAGCGGCCGCTCGTGACGTTCGACCGCACAACAGTCGTTTACGAGTGGGGTATCGCACCTGGCATGAGCGGCGCGCCCATCTTCGAGCCGAACGGCGCGGGATACCGCGCGATCGGCATGGCGACCGGGGTGGCGCTCTCCGACGGACGGTACGAGGTCGGCGTCCGCGCCAACGAACGGATGCTCGCGTTCTACCGTGAGGCCGGCGTCGGTACGGCGGAGCCGTCACGCCCGGAACCCGCCCCGGTCATCGCCTTCACGACCGCGCGCGGCCGGTCCGTGGTCGTGCAGTCATCGACCAGCGCCGCGGCCTCGTCACCGATCGTGCTGCAGAGTTCGTCGGACCGTGTCCGTTGGCACACCGTCGCCGCCGGCATGACGGACAGTACGGGAGCCGCGCGGTTCACCATCTGGCCGACGCAGACGATGTACTACCGCTTCGTGGCGCTGGGCGTCGGCGCGGGGCCGATCTCGCGCGGCGTGGTGATTGGCTCGACCCCCGCGACGCCCTGAGCGTCGTTCGACGCCAGCGCTACTCCCCGGCCTCCATCGCAAGTTCCTCCGCTGCCGGGGCGTTGGCGCCTCCCGCTCGATGTGCCTCGAGGACGCGGTCCCGCAGGAAGAACGCCATCGCGATGCCGCAGATGGTGACCACCGTCATCGCGAGGAACGCCTCGCGGAAGGCGGTGAGCATCAGCGGTACCGGTGCGGTGCCGTCCGCGATCGCGGAGCCTGCCGGTGCGTGGTGCAGCCAGAGGCTCGTGATCAGGATGGTCGTGAGGATCGCCGTGATGAAGGAGCTGTTCACACGCATGAACATGTTCATCAGGCTGGTCGCGCGCGGCATCTGGCCGTCCGGCACCGTGTTGAACGCCACCACCTGCACCGTCTGTGAATAGAGCCCGAGCGCGAGGCCCCGGCAGGACACGAGCAGCAACACGGCGATGACGCCCGTGTTCTGGTCGAGGAAGGTGCAGAGGAACGTCGTGATCGCCAGCGCGGTCATACCGCCGATCGCGAGCGGTCGCGGCCCGATGCGGTTGTAGAACTGCCCGGCGAAGTTGAGCGTGATGAAGCTCACCACGCCCATCGGCAGCAGCACGAGGCCAGTCTTCGAGGCACCCCAGCCCCGCGCCGTCTGCAGGAACAGCGGCAGGATGTACTGCAAGCCGAAGAGCGAGAACTGCGTGACCACCTGGATGCCGATGGCGAGCGCGAACATCGGCGTCTTGAAGAGCCGCAGTTGCAGCATCGGGTCGTCGTGGAACCACTCGGTGCGGACGAAGAGGTAGAGGGTCACCACGCCGACGGTCAGGAGTCCCACGACCTCCGCCGACGCCCAGCCAACCTCAGCGCCCTGGCTCATGCCGAGGAGCAGCGACGGGAAGCAGATGCTCGCCAGAATGAAGCCGCGCTTGTCGAGCTTGAGGTGATGCTGGATCGGCGTCTCCTTCAGGAGCCGCCACGCCAGCGCCAGATTGATGATCCCGATCGGCAGGTTCATCAGGAAGATCATGCGCCACGACGCGTACTGCACGAGGTAACCGCCGACGGACGGTCCCAGCAGCGGTGCGGCCAGCAGTGGCAGCCCGAGGACGCTCGAGAAGTACCCGCGCTCAAGCGGCGTGATCATCGTGAACACGATCGCCATGCCCAGTGGCTGCAGCATGCCGCCGCCCAGCCCCTGCAGGATGCGGAATGCGATCAGGCTCTGCAGATTCCATGCGAGGCCGCAGAGCACCGAGCCGATGGTGAACAGCACCAGCGTGATCATGTACAGCCGCTTCATGCCGACGCGTTCGCCGAGCCAGCCGCTGATCGGGATCACCACAGCCAGTGCCATGAGGTAGGACGTCAGCACCAACTGGCCATTGCCCAGATCCTGGTGGAAGTCTCGCAGCACGCTGGGCAGCGCGATGTTCACGATCGTCGAGTCGAACAGCGACATGAACGAACCGATGGTCGTGACCAGCAGCGGGAGCCAACGCGGATCGCGCAGCGTGGGCTTCTGGAACGCGGCAGCCTGCGCCATGTGTGTTCAATCCCTTCATCTCCGGATGACCGCGCTCACGAGACGCCTGTCTCGGATGTCGCGTCGGGCTCCGTTAGTCCCCGAAATCGGGCTCCGCGAACGTGTGGCAATGGTCGTCGAGCACCTTGTGCGTGGCTGGATCCCGCTCGCAGACGACGCCGTCCATGAACTCGACGACGTGCGACTGGCTCCCCCGTTCGATGGAGGTGTCGAGCTGGGCCGTGGCGGCACCGATACCCTGTTCCACGGACTCGAGTTCACCGGCGAAGGCGGTGAGCCCGCCCGGTTCTCGCTCGATGGAGGCCAGCCACATCAGGATGAGTCCAATCAGCGCCAGCCGAGTGCGCATGCGCGTGGAGGGACGCATCGCAAGCCTTTCTAAACTCAGGCGCGTCCGGCGCGGACTGCCACCCCGTCGGACCGGGCTGCCTCCTCGGCTTCCCATTCCGCGTCGGACCGCAGCGGCACCGCCAACTTGAGAATCTGCGGGAAGTTGAGGACGACGATCCCCACGATCGCCATCGCGATCCCCGAGGTGATGTGCAGTGCGGCGACCACGCCGAAGCGGTCGGCCAGGATACCCGCAAGCAGCGCGCCCAGCGGCACAGTCCCGCGGTTGAGCAGGTAGATGCTCATCACGCGCCCGCGGATGTATGCCGGCGTGCTCACCTGGATGAGCGTCTGGTCCTGCGTCGTGTACGTCACGCTGAACGCCCCGACGACGAGGCCGAGAAGCAGGCTCAGCCACAGCCAGTGCGACGAGGCGAAGACGAACACCGATCCGCTGAACGCGAGCGCGCCGAGGACGACCGGCAGCCCGTACGCATGCGAGCGCCGCATGGACGCGACCACGAGCGCCCCCGCCAGTGCGCCGATGCCGATGCTGCCCAGCAGCCAACCCTGCGTCTCCGAGTTGCCGTGCAGGAGCTCGAGGGCGATCACCGGCATCATGGCCGTGTACGACATCGCGAATGTGAGCGGGCCAAGCGCGAGCAGGAGCTGTGTGCGCGTGCTCGGTTGGGTCGAGACGTACTTCAACCCCTCGACGATGCTCGTGAAGAAGGGCTCGCGCCTCCGGCCGCTGCGACCGCCCGTGTGCACCTCGGGGACGTGCATCTGGATGGTCCAGATCGTTGCGAACGCGTACATGAACGCCTGGACGAAGTAGGAGCCGCTGACGCTCACCGCCGCGATGAAGAGTCCGGCGAAGGCCGGCCCCAGCGCGCGTGATCCGTTCAGCGCGGCCGAGTTCAGCGCCAGCGCGTTCAGCAGCTTGTCGTTCCCCACGATGTCGCTGATGAGGGTCTGCCGGGCCGGTTGCTGGAACGCCTGCACGGTGCCGGCGAGGAACGCGCTCAGGTACACGTGCCACACCTGCACATGTCCGGTGACGACCAGCACCGCGAGCGCCACGTTCAGGATCGCGTTCGTCACCTGCGCGATGATCAACTGGGCCTTGCGCCCTGACCGGTCTGCCAGTGCGCCCGCCACCACGCCGAACAGCAGGAGGGGCAGCCCGCGGAGCGCGGTAACCGCGCCGGTGTCGAGCGCGGAGCCGGTCATCGTGTAGACCAGGTACCCGCGGGTCACCTGGTCCATCCACTGCCCGAGGCTCGTGCTGACCTGGCCCATCCAGAGCAACCGGAAGTCGCGGATGCCGAGGGACGCGAACGTACCAAGCGAGAGCTTGCCGGTTGTCATGGCGCGAGTCTCCACGTCACGTAAGGGTTCGTGAGAGCAGCGTACTCGCCCTTCACCCTGACGTACACGGTAGTGTTATTACACGCGTGAATCCTCGCGCCCAGGAGCCTTATGTCGCGACTGCAGAGGCGTTTGCCCCGCTGGCCGGGCGGCCCCCGCGCCGAAGGGAACGCATGTAATATCGCGCCACGGCCGGGGGCAAACGGGCGCGCTACGCCGCGAGGCGAGTGCAGCACCGGGAGGACCGTTCCATGAGCGTTGCGGGTCTGCTGGCCACACAGCGGTCACGTGTCCGCGGGGTGTACCGCGGCTGGTGGATCGTGGTGATCTCCTACTACACGCAGCTGATCACGGCCGGCGCCGGCGGCTGGGTGTTCGGGGTGCTCATCCTCTCGATGCAGAAGGACTTCGGCTGGCGGCAGACGTCGATCGCCCTCGTGCTGACGCAGACGCGCTGGACCAGCGGGTTCCTGTCGGTGCCTCTCGGGCCATATGTCGACAAGCACGGCACGCGCCTGTTGATGTCGCTGAGCGCGATTCTGGCCGGCGTTGGCCTGATCATCGTCGGACTTTCGCACGGCTCCAATGTGGTCTTCGGTGGCTGGGGATTCCTCCCACCGGCCACGATGGCCGGCACGATGTACTTCGGGGGCTGGCTGCTCTACGGGCTCGCACAGCCGGGCGTCGGCATCCTCGGCCCCCGTGTCGTGATCTCGAACTGGTTCGTGCGGAAGCGCGCGCAGGCGTTCGTCTGGTTCACGCTCGGATCCGCCACGGCAGGCATTGTGGCCGCACCCCTCGCGCAGCGGATCGACG
>CAIXBH010000264.1 GCA_903917615.1 uncultured Chloroflexota bacterium
CCGCCCCGCGAGGACGGTGGCAACGGCGGCGGCGGGAACCGCGAGGGTGGCGAGCGCTTCGGCAGCGGCGGTGGGTACGGCAACCGCGAGGGCGGCGCGGAGCGTCCGGCTCCCTCGTCCGAGGATCGCCCGCCCCGCGAGGAGCGCGCTCCTCGTGAGGACGGCCCGCGCCCGTCCGGCGGCGGTCGTCGCTGGTAGGCGGCCTCACTCCGCGCGGTATGGCTGCCGCGTGAGATAGCGGCAGCGCAATCGATCACAAGAGAGGCCCGGCAGCGATGCCGGGCCTCTTCTTGTCTGCGGGGTGACCGCGGGAGTACGAGGGCGCCCATCCCCCCGCCCCCCTTCCCTGCGCGGGAAGGGGGAGAAAGAAAGAGAGGGAATTCCTCCCATCCCCCGGCCCCTTCCCTGGCGGGAAGGGGAGTCTGGCGAGGCGGCTGCGCCGCTCGCGAGCTCGGGCCCCCTCTCCCACTACGTGGGAGAGGGCGGGGGGTGAGGGCGCTGGCCCGTGGGGTGATGGCGGAGTGTCGAGGGTCGTGCCGGCTTCTTGCGCGGCCACGGTGTCGATGGGGTGATGCGGGCGCATCCCGAGGTGGCGCAGTTCGCGCCTGGCGCGGAGCTAGGACTCCAGCCACGCCCCGAAGAGGACGCCGGCGTGATTGCGCAGCGACTCGAGGTGGAGGCGGCCTTCGGGGGTCATCTCCTCCGTCGGGGCGCGCGGAGCGTCGCCGCGGTAGGCCTCCGCGGAGAGATAGCGTTGCGAGGCGAACAGCAGGGCTGCCTCGGCCGTGCGCCAGGTCCGGTACGCCGCGTCGTCTAGCATCTCGGTCTTCTACGTCCCGCAGTGGGTGTGTTCACCTGATTGGCTGTCAGGCTAGGAGGCCCTTCGTCACCGCATCGTCACGGCGTTGGCGACCGGGCGACCGCCGGGGCGTACCGGTTGTATCGTGCCTTCTGCGCACGAGGTGTGCGCGGGGGAGGCTCCGATGATCCGCGTCGCGATCTGTGGCACCGGGACGATGGGGAGCCTCGTGCTCTCGATGATCGAGGCGCAGGCGGACATGCAGCCCGTCGGCATGGTGGAGCCGATGGCCCCGGCGGGCGAGGGCGTCACCGAGTTCCTCGACCACGCGGGCACCGAGTACCCCGTCTACTCCAACCCCGCCGCCTGCTTCGAGGCCACCCACCCCGACGTCGTCATCGACTTCACGAACGCGGCCTTCACCCCCGCGCTCGTCGAGGCCGCGCTGGCGCACGGCGTCCGTCCCGTCATCGGCACGTCGGGCGTCGACGCCGCCACGCTCGCGAAGCTGCGCGACGGCTCCGCCGCGGCCGGTCGAGGTGCGGTGTGGGCGGCGAACTTCGCCATCGGCGCGGTCCTGCAGATGCACATGGCCTCGATCGCCGCGCGCTTCTTCGAGGCCGCGGAGATCATCGAACTCCACCACGACGCGAAGGTCGACTCGCCCAGCGGCACCGCTCTCGCCACCGCGCAGGTCATGCGCGCGGCGCGCGGCTCCGACTTCAACATGAACGTCCCCACCCTCGAGCACGTCGAGGGTGCGCGCGGCGCGCAGTTCGGCGGCATCCCCCTGCACAGCGTGCGGCTGCCCGGCTTCGTCGCGTCGCAGGAGGTCATCTTCGGGGGCCTCGGTCAGACGCTCGTGCTGCGTCACGACACGACGGGCCGCGAGGCGTTCATGCCCGGCGTGATCATCGCCGTCCGCGAGGTGATGAACCGCACGGCGCTGGTCGAGGGCCTCGGCGCGCTCATCGGGCTGGAATAGAGGCGCGCCGGACTGCGTCGGCCTACAGTTGTCGTAGGCCGGGTGAGGAGGCTGCGATGAGCGACCACTCTGCCATCGAATGGACCGACGCGACCTGGAACCCTGTTACGGGATGCACCGTCGTCTCACCGGGTTGTGCGCACTGTTACGCGAAGACATTTGCTGAACGGTTCCGCGGCGTGCCCGGTCATCCCTATGAGCAGGGTTTTGATCTGAAGTTGTGGCCCGGGCGTCTCAGCGTTCCGCACACATGGACGAAGCCCAAGCGCGTGTTCGTCAATTCGATGTCAGATCTCTTCCATCCAGACGTGCCTTTGGACTTCATTCAACAAGTCTTTGAGACCATGCGTACAGCGTCGCGGCATCAGTTTCAGGTGCTGACCAAACGTCCGGAACGCGCACGTGAGATCGCGAATCTACTTCCATGGCCCGAGAACGTTTGGCTGGGTGTCTCCGTGGAGAATCAGCGCTGGACAACGCGAATCGATGAACTACGTCAGATCCCAGCAGCAGTTCGGTTCCTATCTTGTGAGCCACTTCTGGGTCCGCTCCGTCTCGATCTTCGGGACATCCACTGGGTGATTGTTGGAGGCGAGAGCGGGCCGCGGGCCCGACCTATGCGTGCTGATTGGGCGGCAGAGATACGCGACCAGTGCGCAGCCGCGAACGTGGCGTTCTTCTTCAAGCAGTGGGGTGCGTACGACGTCAACGGGAAACGTGTGGGGAAGAAGAAGGCCGGTCGCGTTCTTGAAGGAGCTGTCTGGAACGGCTATCCCCGCGCGGCATCAGAATAGCGGTAGCTGAGGATTCACCACCGCCGCCGACCGATTGTCCGCCGTGCTCCCGCGTGACACGTTCGACCACATGCTGTCGAACACGTCGCGCATGATCCTCGCGCCCGTGTCGTCGTCCGAAGCAAACGCCAAATGATAGATCGCTGCTTGTCCAGGCTCTGACCGAGTGATCTGTCGCGCGAAGGCATGCTTGTAATGGAGCCGCGTCTTCAGCGCGTCGCAGAATCGGGAGGCCGCTTCTTCACGAAGGGCATCGGCTGACAGATCCCCCTCCTTGTAGCGTTGTGCCATCTCGCGCCAGTCAAATGGCACTGCCCAGTCGAGCGCCCACGGTCCGGTGTCGTTCTGCAGCCGACCGGCGATGGTTCTCACGAGACTTCCCGTGTTGATCAGAATTAGCAACTCGACTTTCTTACCGATTCTGAAGCCAGCCACCCCAGCGATGGTGCTGAACGCGAGCTCATAGCCCTCAGGATCGAGGAACACCATCGCTGGCCCTCGAGGCGGGATGTGTTCGCGCATGAGTGGGATCAGGTCGACGTTGCAGTCACCCCGCCGAACGACCGCCCGCTCACCGAAGATTTTGGTTCGCAACGTGAGCGCATGTGCGTGTCGAGGTCCCATCTCGACGGCTAGGCACTTCGTGAATGCTGGCGTCAGAGAGAGCGCGATCAGCGTCGAGCCGAGTACGAACGTTCCATCGTCGAAGCGGTACAAGCCAGGCCCGGCCATGCCGTCCACGAAGTAACGAGTGCGAGATTTCTTCGACGTGGCCGTCGCGAATGCCTGGAGATACGAGGCAAGTATCCCGAGCTTGTCCCGTGACCATTGGTGGGCCTTGCGGAACGGCCGGATCCCATCGTCGGGTACGGTGATGTCGGCTATGAACTCCGCGGGTGGTTTGCGACCTCGAGGCATGACGGGATTCTGCCACATCCCGTTGTGCCGCGAGCACTCGGTTTCGGTTCGCGCTGGCCGCCCCTACGGCGTGACGTCGAATGGCGCCGTCGTCGCGAGGAGGCCCGAGGCGGTGGCGACGAGCTCGTAGCCGGTGCCGGGCAGATCGATCGCGAGGTCCGTGAAGGCGATCACGCCGTTCACCGGCGTCACCGTCGTCGTGCCGGTGAGGTGCGCGCCGAGCGCGCCGGTGCCGGGCTTGATCGCGACGGAGATCGGCGCAGCGGTCGCGGTGCGCACGCCGCCCGTGTCGTCGTGGATCGCGAAGACCGGCTGCGTCGCGAGGGGCGTGCCCGCCTGCGCGCCCACCGGCTGCGTCTGCACGACGAGCCGGCGGCCGGTGCCGAGGGCGACATCGAACGGCGCGGAATCGACGGACAGCGCGCCGGCGGTGAACGTGATCACGTAGCCGGTGCCCGGGCGGTCGATGCGCAGGTTCGTGAACGTCGCGGTGCCGTTGTGCGCGCCCACCACCGTCGTGAGGCCGAGGACCGCGCCGGGCGTGCCGGTGCCGTTCTTGATCGTGGCGGTCACCGTCGCGGGCGCGAGGACGGCGCGGCCGTCGCCGTCGCGCAGCAGCACCGTCGGCTGCGTGAGGAACGCGAGGCCGCTCGTCGCGCCGGCGGGCTGCCTCGACACCGCGATCGTGGCGGCGGGCCCCTGCGTCACGTCGAACGGCGTGCTGAACACCGGGCTGACGCCGGGCGCGCTGGCGACCAGGCGGTACTTCACGCCGGGGACCGCGATGCGCAGGTCGGTGAACTGCGCGCTCCCGGCGACCGCGTTCATCGAGGTGGTGCCGATCAACGTCGCGCCCGAGACGCCGGTGCCGCTGAGGATGCCGACGGTGATCGCCGGTGTCGCGCTCGTGACCGTGTTGCCGCCGGCGTCGACCACGCTCACCAGCGGCTGGGTCGCGAAGATCGCGCCGCCGGTCGTCGCGCCCGCGGGCGACGTGCGGAAGCGCAGCCGCACGCCCGCGCCGACGGTGATGTTGATCGGCGCGGCATCGACAGGGGTGAGGCCGCTGCTGCTGGCCGTGAGCACGTAGGCCGTGCCGGCGGTGTCGATGCTGAGGTTCGCGAACGTCGCGACGCCGCGGACGGCGGTGACCGTCGTCTTGCCGGAGAGCACCGCGCCCGGCGTGCCGGTGCCGTTCTTGATCGCGACGCTCACCGCGCGCTGCTCGACCACCGGGTTGCCGTCGCCGTCCTGCAGCGCGAACACGGGCTGCGTCGAGAGCAGCGCGCCGCCGCTCGCGCCGCCGGGTGGTGTCACCACCACGACCTTCGCGGCCGGCCCGACGCTGACATCGAACGGCGCGGAATCCATCGACGCGAGGCCGGCGGCGGTCGCGGTGAGCATGTAGGCGAGCGCCGGCCGGTCGATGCGTACGTTCGCGAACGTCGCCACGCCGTTCACCGCGTTGACCGAGGTGGTGCCGAGCAGGTTCGCGCCGTTCGCGCCGCTGCCCGCCTTGATCGACAGGGCCACCGCGCTGCTCGCGGAGGTGACGGTGTTGCCGACCGCGTCCGCGATGCGCACCACGGGCGAGCGTCGGAGCGTCGCGCCGCCGCTGGAGGCGAGCCCGGGCTGCGTCACGAACTGCAGTTGCGCGGGGGCGCCGGGCGTGACGTTGAACGGGGCCGTGCTCACCGTCGCGATGCCGTTGCTGGTCGCGAGCAACACGTAGCCCGTGCCCGCCTTGTCGATGCTGAGGTTGGTGAACGTCGCGACGCCCGCAACCGCGTTCACCGTGATCGTGCCGGAGAGGTGCGCGTCCACGGTCCCGGTGCCCGCCTGGATCGAGACGGTGACCGCGTTCGTCGCGCCGGTCACGGTGGCGTTGAGGTTGTCCTTGATCGTGAACGCGGGCTGCGCGGCGAACGGGACGCCGCCGACCGCGCCCCCTGGCTGCGCGGTCACCACGCCATGGAGGGTCGCCTGCGCGTGCGCCGTCCGCGTCCCGAGCGCGCCGAGGCCGAGGGCGAGGATCGCCAGCAGGAGCGCCTCGGCCGCCGTGCGTCGCATCCGCCCACCCGCGCTCGCTTCCGCCCCGCGCGAGGGCGCGCGGCGATGGGAGCCCCCTCGAGAGGCCTGTCATGAGCATCGGCAGATCGGGGCGCGCGTCGCAGGATCTGGGCGAAACGCGGGGGCCGGGCGGGTGGCGGCGGTCGCCCCTTCCCAACCCCCGGCGTATCCTCGACGGACGCTGCCCGGCGGGGGTGGCCGGCCTGCGCGCGGCTCTGCGCGTCACGTCCGAGGAGCATTCAGGTGGATCCGACCGTAGCCGTCATCGGGGCGACCGGTGCCGTGGGGGAAGTCTTCCTTCGCGTCGCCGAGCAGCGCGAGTTCCCCATGGCGAAGCTCAAGCTCCTCGCTTCTCCGCGGTCCGCGGGGAAGCGCCTCACCTTCCGCGGCCAGCAGATCACCGTCGAGGAGACCTCGGAGGCCACGCTGGAGGGCGCCGACATCGTCTTCTGCAGCGCCACCTCGGCCGTCTCGAAGCAGTGGGGCCCGTGGCTGCGTGAGCGCGGCGTCATCATGATCGACGACGGCTCCGCGTACCGCATGGACGCGGACGTCCCGCTGGTGGTGCCCGAGGTCAACGGCGACGACCTCGAGTGGCACAACCACATCATCTCGATTCCGAACTGCACCACGACGCCGCTCGTCATGGCGCTCAACGCGATGCGCCAGGTGGCGCCGCTGAAGCGCGTCACGGCGGCGACCTACCAGGCCGTCACCGGCACCGGCGCCGCTGCCGCACGCGAGCTGATGGCGCAGACCGAGGCGATCGGCCGCCACGAGGCGATCCCGCCGATCGAGGTCTACCCCCAGCAGATCGCGCTGAACGTCCTCCCGCAGGTCGATGACTTCGACGAGGACGACTACACCAAAGAAGAGCTGAAGATGCGCAACGAGACGCGCAAGATCCTGCACATCGACGGCCTGCCGTTCTCCTCGACCTGCGTGCGCGTGCCGGTGGTGCTCTCGCACTCCGAGGCGGTGCACGTCGAGTTCGAGAGCGACGCGCCGATGAAGCAGCTGCACGAGGCGTTGCGTGCGCAGGAGGGCCTCGTCATCGGCGAGGACCCGAAGACCTGGGTGTCGCCGCTCCAGGCCGCGAACGACGACCGCGTCTTCGTGAGCCGCCTCCGTCCCGACCGCAGCGTCGAGCACGGCGTCGCCTTCTGGGTCGTCAGCGACAACCTCCGCAAGGGCGCCGCGACGAACGCGATCCAGATCGCCGAGGAGCTCATCCGCCGCGGCAAGCTCTAGCGCTTGCCCGCTGGCGGTGCCTCTGACCCCCTCTCCCCTTGCGGGAGAGGGTTGGGGTGAGGGGTTCTCGTTCCCGCCGGGCATCGAGTGCTTGAGACAGGCGGCCCACCCCCCCTGCCCCCTCCCTGCACGGGAGGGGGAGAGAAATCAGAAGTAGATGCGAGGGGGCTGCGCCCCTCGCGCTCCCGGCGGAGCTGGTTGTGTTTGAGCCGGCGCTGGTGCGAGTGATTCGGCGGCACAGGTTCCGGATCTAACTCGGCGCGAGGAATCACGCGCACCGGGCAGCCCGCAAACAATGTGGGTCCGCCGGGGGGATGGGGGCGCGCAGCGCCCCCATCTCCTGGTTTGTTCTCCCCCTTCCCGCGCAGGGAAGGGGGGCCGGGGGGATGGGCGCCCCTCTGAAACACTCGACCTAGCGCCCTGAATTACACTGTCGCCCGCGACGCGCGCTCATCCGACTCCGAGGAATACGCCCATGACAGCGGAATTCGGCCGCCTCATCACCGCCATGATCACGCCCTTCACGCCGAGCGGTGACGTCAATCTCGACGCCACGCGCACGCTCGCGAAGGCCCTGGTCGCCTCGGGCACCGAGTCCATCGTCTCCACTGGCAGCACCGGTGAGGCCGCGACGCTGTCCGAGGAGGAGACGCTCGCCGTGTGGCGCGCGACGAAGGAGGCCGTCGGGCCGAACGTCGCGGTGATCGCCGGCGCCACCAACAACGACACGAGGAAGTCCGTGCGCCTCGCCGCGCAGGCTGCCGCGTGCGGCCTCGACGGCGTGCTGCTCACCGTGCCCGCGTACAGCAAGCCCCCGCAGGCCGGCCTCGTCCGCCACTTCGAGGCGATCGCCGCCGCGACCGCGCTGCCGTGCATGCTCTACAACATCCCCGGTCGCGCCGCCGTGAACATGACCGTCGAGACCACGCTGCGCCTCGCCGAGGTGTCGAACATCGTCGGGGTGAAGGAGGCGAGCGGCGACCTCGCGCAGATCAGCAAGATCATCGCGGGCGCGCCCGCGGGCTTCCGCGTCTGGTCCGGCAACGACAGTGACACGCTCGCGGTCATGGCGATGGGCGGCTACGGCGTCGTCTCCGTCGTCGCGCACCTCGTCGGCGCGCAGATCCGCCAGCAGATCGTCGCGAGCCTCGAGGGCCGCATGGCGGACGCCGCCGCGATCCACCACCGCCTCACGCCGCTGACGGACGCGATGTTCATCGAGAGCAACCCGATCCCGGTGAAGTACGCCGTCGGCCTCGCGGGCATCCCCGCGGGCGACCCACGCCTGCCGCTCATCCCGCCCTCGGACGCTGCGGCCGCGAAGATCCGCGCCGAGATGGCGAAGGTCGCGATCGACCTCAAAGTCAGCGTGGGAGTGTAAGCATGCCCACGGAGGATTCGCGTCCTGCACGTCTCAAGGCCGTTCATCTCAAGAATTTCTTGAGTTTCCTTGACGTGTCCGTGCAACTGGACGATCTCGTAGTGCTTGTCGGTGCGAACAGCACGGGTAAGAGCAACTTTGTCGACGCACTTCGCTTCATCCACGAGGCCGTGACGATTGGCCTCGATGCGGCAATCACGCGGCGCGGGGGTATTTCCGCGGTTCGGCGCAGCACGCCTGGTGGAAGACCGCCGGATGTAGAGGTCTCCTACACCGTTGCGCTCTCGTCGAGTGAGGTGCGGTACAGCATCGTTATCGAGGCAGCGCGCGGGGGCGACTGGAATCTGAAATCGGAAACCTGTGAGGTGTTCTCTCTTGCTGGCGGCTGGCTTTCCTCCTACGGGCGTAATGCCACGTCGCTGAGTTTCTCGGGGTTCTCGTTTGAGACCAATGAACTGGTCGAGTTGATGGCGGCGTCGAACGCACTAGTTCTGCCCTTGTTCGCGGCCGTCGAGCCATTCGCGGAGTTCTACAGATTCCTCGGGGGGATCAGCGCGTATGCGATCTACCCCGAGGCATTGCGGAGGCCTCAACTCCCTCTACCGAGTTATCCGCTCGATGAGCATGGTGAGAATCTGACGTCAGTACTGAAGAGCATGCGCGATAGGAAGCGCCAAGAGGCAGACATTATCCGCGATGCGTTGGCGGCGGTTGTCCCGCGAGTCGTCAACTATCGCGTTGGGTCGTCGGGAGGTTACCTCTCGATCGCGATCGCCTATCTCCAGGAAGGCAAGGAGGCATGGTTCGAGGCAGCTCGCTGCTCAGACGGCACGCTGCGCTTGTTAGGGTTGTTGGTAGCGCTCCACCAAACTCCGCCGCGATCACTCATCGCAATCGAGGAGCCTGAGCAGACAGTGCATCCGGGTGCATCGGCGTTCATTTGCGACGAGGTCGTCGAAGCGGCCCACAGATCACAAGTGCTCATAACCACGCACTCTCCGGACATCATGTCTCGTATGCCGATCGAATCGCTTCGCGTGGTTGAGATGACGGATCGTGGGAGTGAGATCGGTCCCGTCGCCGCCGACCAGATGGATGCGATCAATCGACAGCTATTTTCAGCAGCGGACGTCGTGCGTATCGAAGGTCTGCGGCGTCAGGTTCCGGCTGGTGACTAGTTCCCTTCGTGTCGGCGTTGTTGCCGAGGGCGACGGGGACGTTCCCGCAATTCGGGTGCTACTCGACCGATTGATGGCGGATGGCACTGTGACGTCGTTCGTCCGGGGAACAGTTCTCAACGCGCACGGACGAGGGAATTTGACTCGCCCCGGCGGTGTTGAGCGCTTCTGCGACTATCTGGCGGCGGAGCATCACGCGGCCCTCGTTGTACTGGACGCGGATGAGGATTGCGCGCTGACGCTTGCTCAGGATCTATCCCGGCGTCTCCAGTTGCACGGGTTGCGCGTGCCTGCCGCGATCGTGGTGTCGACACACGAGTTTGAAGCGTGGTTCGTTGCCGACTTCGAGACGCTGGCGGGCCTCCGCGTGAAGGGCCGTGTGCTGATTCCTTCTGGCTCCCCCGCGCAGTCTGATCCCGAGTCCATTGCGAGCCCGAAGGGGCTGATCTCCGCGGGCGCGCCTCGTGGCACTGCCTACAAGGAGACGTCTGACCAGCCCGCGCTCTCAAGCCTTGTAGATCTTGGACGTGTGGCCAATCGATCACGGTCGTTTCGGCGTTTGATCTCTGCCGTGAACGCACTCGTCGCTGATGCCGCGCAAGGGAATCTGACCTACACCCCCTAGGCCGAGTACCCGCGCTCGGCCACCCACGCGTCCCACGCGGCGCGCGTCTTGGCGCGCGCCTTCTCGTAGCCCAGGCGGTCGCCGTAGTAGCCGCCGAGGATGCCCGCGAGCCCGCGGCTGCCGAGAAGCAGCCAGGGGGCGTAGAAGATCGTGGCCCAGAGGATCGAGGCGCGGAAGAACGGGATCGACAGCACGATCGCGAGGCCGCTGATCACCGCGATCAGCACGCCGAGGTACGCGAACGACGTCACCCACGTCGACTCGGTCTTCCGCTGCGCGATGAGCGCATCGATGATCGGCTGCGGCACGGCATCGACGGGGCGGCGGCCGCTCCTCGTGTCCTCGCCGCACTGCGGGCAGTGCAGCGTCTCGCGCCCGAGTGGCGTGTAGCAGTTGCCGCAGAAGTAGCCGCGGTTGGGCATCTGCCCCTTGGACACGCCGACGATGTGATCCTCGAGCCGCTCGCTGAACAGCGGGCAGCCGTCGTCCGGGTGGAAGCGCGTGTCGCCGGGATCGTCGAAGCTCACGCGCTCAGTGTCCCCGTGTTGGCGCGGACGCGCGAGTGCCGCGCAGGGATCGGTCGAGGTCGGCAAGCACCTCGGCGGTCCGGCCGTGGTACGCGGCGGCGCGGCCCGAGGGCGAGGGCATCACCCACACGGCGGCCCCCTCCAGCGGCGGCACCTTCTGCCGGCCCCAGCCGTTCGCGCGCCACGCCTTCGGGAAGACCGCCTCGAACGCGCGGGTCGAGGTGAAGCACACGGCACGCGGCCGGGCGGCGGCGATGCGGGCGCGGAACGGCGGTGCGGAGGCTGCGAGCTCGGCCGCGGTGATGCCCGTGGAGTCAGTGAGGACGCGCTTCACGACGTCCGTGAAGCCGATGCGCAGGCTATCCACTTCGCCCGCGGGCTGGCCGAGCGAGGCGTCGTCCTCGCAGGTCACGGCGCGGCCGACGAGCGGCGACGTGCCGAGCATGCGCCAGAACGCGTTGCCGGGGTGACCGTAGTAGTGGCCTCGACGCGCGGAGCGCTCACCGGGGTTGATGCCGACGAAGACGAGGTCGAGGCCGGGCGCGAGCAGGTCGGGCAGCGTCTCGAGCGGTGCGTCCGCTGTGCTGTCGGCTGTCACCTCGATGAGCCGAGGCTAGACGAACCCGCCGGTGCTGAGCGCGACGCCGAGGGCGAAGGTCGCGATGGAGACGACCATCAGCGCGATCGAGAATGTGAACGACTTCAGGCGCAGCGACTCGAGCTCGCCCTCGTCGCCGCGACCGGCGATGACGTCATCGGACAGTCGCGCGATGGCGCGGCCGTACTTCGCGACGTGCCAGTAGGTCATGCCCACCATCGCGATCACGCCCAGCATCTTCGTGGAGAAGATCCACCCGCGGATCTCCTCGGGCGCGAGCATCGTGTACTGGTAGACGCCGGTCAGCACGAGGACGGCGAAGGCGATCATGCTCAACTGCGCGAAGCGGTGCGTGACCACGCGGAGCACGTCGCGCTTCAACTTCTCGTCGTGCTCAATGAGCCAGGTCGCGGGGGTGACCGCGTAGAACATCAGCAACTGCGGGCCCACGAGGACTGCCGCCGCGAAGGTGTGCAGGATGAGGGAGATGGTGTGCACGGGTGCTCCTCGGACGGACCTAGATTGACGCGCCGAAGATGTCGCGGGTGACGATCGCCTGGTGGCGCTCCGGGCCCACCGAGATCATGTCGACGGGCGCGCCGACGATCTGCTCGATGCGGCGGATGTACTGGCGCGCCTCCGTGGGCAGATCCCCCAGCGCGCGGACGCCGGTGACGTCCTTCTTCCAGCCGGGAAGTTCCTCGTAGATCGGCCGCGCGCGCTCGGCGTCGCGCGTGGTCGCCGGAAGCGTGGCGACACGCTTGTCGTCCACCTCGTACGCGACGCAGATCTTGATCGAGTCGAACGCGGAGAGCGAGTCGAGCCGTGTGAGGGCGACCGAGGTCACGCCGTTGAGCCGCGCGGTGTAGCGCGCCAGCACGCCGTCGAACCAGCCGACGCGTCGCGCGCGGCCGGTAGTGGTCCCGTACTCGGCCGTGCCGGCGGCGCCGCCCACGCCCTCGCGGAGCATCTCCATGTCGGGGCCATCGAGGATCTCGGTCGGCATGCAGCCGTTGCCGACGCGCGTCTGGTAGGCCTTGTAGACGCCGACCACGCGTTCGATCGCCGTCGGGCCGAGGCCGATGCCGATCGCGCCGCCGGCGGCGACGGAGGCGGGCACCGAGGAGGTGACGTACGGGTACGTGCCGCTGTCGAGGTCGAGCAGCGAGCCCTGCGCGCCCTCGAGCAGGATCATCTCGCCGCGGGCATCCGCCTCCTGCACGAAGGACATTGTGTCCGCGACGAAGGGCCGCAGCTTCTCTGCGTACTCGGTGTACTCCTCGAGGATGTCCTCGTAGTTCAGCGGGTCCAGGCCGTACATGCCCGCGAGGACGCGGTTCTTGTACTCGAGCGTGTGCTTGAGCTTGTAGGCGAAGGACTCGGCGTCCATCAGGTCCGCCACGCGGATGCCGAGGCGGCCCACCTTGTCGTGGAACGCCGGGCCGGTGCCGGTGCCGGTGGTGCCGATGGCGAGCGCGCCGCGCATCGCCTCGTCTGCCTTATCGATGATCCGGTGCCAGGGCATGATCATGTGGGCGTGCTGGCTGATGAGCAGCTTCGCCGTGCTCACGCCGCGCTCGGAGAGCATGCCGATCTCGGTGAGCAGCTTCTCCGGGTCGATGACGACACCGTTGCCGATGACGCAGGTCTTGTCGGCCGCGAAGATGCCGGCCGGCACGAGGTGCAACGCGAACTTGCCGCGCTCGTTGATCACGGTGTGGCCGGCGTTGTTTCCGGCCGAGTACCGCGCGATGACGGAGCAGTACCGTGAGTGGAAGTCGACCACCCGGCCCTTACCTTCGTCGCCCCACTGGCCACCGATCACGACGACTGCGGGCATGGCGAATCTCCGAGGGGGTCCTCGACCGGGCGAGGCGGGCACATGGGTGGTGGGGGTGCGCCGGCCGCGTAACGGCTCCGTGCGCTGACCCAAGGGATCATACGCTGAACGTCCGCCCGAGGGGAGTGATGCCCTGATGCGCCTGCGCGCCGCCCGTCCGCTCGCGGTCGCCCTGCTCGGGGCGGCCGCCCTCGCCGCCGCCCTCCTCGCCGGGTGCGGCCGGTCGCCCGGCCCCGTGCGCAGCCCGCTCGACGACCGCGGCGGGGTGGCCACTTTCGCGCCGAGCGTTCAGAACTACCCGCCGCCCTTCCTCCCGCCGACGGAGACCCCGCCTCCCGCGGCCCCGCTCGCGCCGAGCGCGCCAGCGGAGCTGGAGAGCGCGGCCGCGTTCGGCATCGATGCGCTGTCGTCCCGGATGGGCGTCTCGGTCACGCGCTTCTCGGTGGTGAGCATCCAGGTGGCGAGCTGGCGGGACGGCTGCCTCGGCGTGACCGTGCCCGGCGTCGCCTGCCCGGCTGCCCCGCTGGCCGGCTACCTCGTCATGGTCCGGCTGGACACCGGCTCCCAGCACGAGGTGCACACCTCTCGCACCGGGGCCGCGGCCTGGGCGCCGCAACGGACACTGCACGCCACCCTCGACGCGAACGGGACGGACCTTGGACTCACGACCGCGGAGGGCACGAAGGTGCGCGCGCTCGTCGGGCCCGGGACGCAGCTCGTTGAGGTGACGCAGGGGGCGCTGAAGCCCGGCGACCGGATCGTCCTCGGCGCGGACGACCTCGGCGACGGCTCGCCGCTGCGCGTCGCCTGGCTCGCGCGAGACCGCTAGCGAGGCGAGCAGCGGATCAGGGGATCAGCGACTCCGGGACGTCGAGCACGATGCGCTTCGAGCCCGGCGGCGGGTCGACCGCGAGGCCCAGACCGTAGCCGTGCGCCGCGGTAACGAGGTCGTTGAAGTGGCCGGGCCCGGTCGGCTGCCCGTTGGGCCCGATGCCGAACACCGTGCCGAGCGCGAGCCCGAGCGCGACCTTCTGCTGGTCTGTCAGTGGCAGCATCGTGGTCACGTCGTCCTCCTCGAACCAGTTCAGGTCGAGCATGGGGCACCCCGCGAGCGTCGCGTCGCTCGCGTACTGCTTGATCGCGGGTCGCGACCAACCGCCGAACGGCGTGAACACGTCGAGGTCGGGTGCCGCGTCGTACTGCGCGACCCACAGCGGGAGATCCGCGAACTCCGAGGTGTCACCCGTCGCCGGTACCCACCACCAGCGCGCCGTGTAGATGCCGGCCACGAGGCTTGCGGCCTGCACCTGCTGCACGGCATCGCGGATCATGGGCAGGCAGCGGTCTGGCGAACCGGGTGACTGATAGTCGTACCCGTCGTCGTCACGCGGCCCCTGCTCGCAGTCCAGCCAGAGGCGATGCACTCCCGTCGTCTGCGCCTCGGCGATCGCCCACGCCACGCGCTCGCGTACGAATTGCGGGCCGCCGCTGAACCACAGGTACACGTAGGCGTCCGAGCGGAGCCCGTTTGCCGTGCAGTTCGTGATCTGCGTCCGCCAGATTGCGCGCTGGTTCGGGCTGACGAACTGCCAGATAGCGAGGCGCACGCCCGCGGCGATCAGGGCCCTCGCGTGCGCGTTGTCCACCGCGCCGGTGTAGTTGCTGCCGTCGATGCAGAGCGCACCGCGCCTACTGTGGCCAGGGGCTACTGCCGTACGCGCGCCTCGATCGCATCCGCACGCTCCACGAGCGCCCGCGCCGCGCGCACCGAGCGCCGATCGACGAGTTGCCCGCCGTGCTCGCCCGCGACGACGCCGACCATCGCCTTGCGGCGCCGCAGGCGCTCCCACTCGACGAGGATCGCGCGTGCGTCCGTGACCTTTGTGGGGTCGAGGTCGAACAACGCGTTCATCCCGAGCACGGCCGACTCGCTGCCGACGCGCACCCCTGCTGCGCCGAAGTCGTGCGCGCGCGTCGCGAGTGCCTCGCGTCCCATCAGGATCCACGGGAGGTGTGCGGCGTGGGCAGCGATCGCGATCGTGCCCATCGCGTGGTCCAGCATCGCGGCGCCACCCTGGCTCGCGCCGAACTCCGCACTGATCGCCTCCGTGTTGAGCGCCACCGCATAGTGCCGGTCGACGGCCTCGATGATCCGCGGCAGCGCGAGGAGTCCTGCTGCGGAGTCGATCTCCGCGATGAGGCGAATGCCGCCCGGCTCGAGGCCGCCGCGCATCTCGCGCTTGCGCGCGGCGACATCGATGTCCCGCACGTCCTGTGGCGTCTCGGCCCCGCTGAGGATCAGCGCGGCGATGCCCGCCGTCACGACGGCGTCGAGATCCGCTTCGAGCTCGCCGGAGCGTGCATCGGAGACGCGCACGAATACTGGTCGTCCGGCGCCCGCGATTGCAGCGGCATGGCGCCCAGCCAGTGCGCGCGCGCGACCCCGGTCCGCGTGCGCGGCCGTCGAGGCGAGGTCGATCGTCACGGCGTCCGCCGCAGAACGAGCAGCGGCGCGCAGGCCGGGCTCGTCCAGGGCATCGATCACGAGGGTGCTGCGCAGCGCGAGCATGGGTTCGGCCTTTCACGGCGTTCCGGGCCGCGCCAGACTACCGCGCCGGGCCGCGAGGCGCGCGGCGCTTGTGGCGCATCGCCGCCGGCGGCGTCAGACCAGCGTGTCTTCGCCGAGGAGGGCGCCCGACTCCACGTCCGCGAGGAAGCGAAGCACCTCGAGCGCCCAGTCGTTTGGTCGCTGGGCGCTCGTGCCGTGGACGCACCCCTCGAAGCGCGCGACACGACGGCGAGGTAGCCCATCGATCAGCCGCGGCAGCCCGTCGAGGATGCGCTCGTCGTCGTCCCCAACGATCACGAGCGCGGGCATCGTCAGTGTCGCCAGCAGCGGTGTGAGGTCAGGGCGCGTCTGCATCGCGTACACGCGCCCGTCCACACGCGGCTCGCCCACCCAGGCCTCCGCGCTCGTCCCGCCCGGCATCCGTCCGCCGAGCGGACCGGTCGAGGCTGCGGAGGCGGCGTCGCGCGTGGTCGTGTCGCTCAAGAGCAGGGCGTACGTGTCGGCGGGATGGTCGACGGCGTACTGGAGCGCGATCTGCCCGCCGAAGGACATCCCTCCGATGATCGCGCCGTCCACAGCACCGGTCGCCTCGAGCAGGCCGCGCAGGTCCGCGGCGAGCGCGGGCATCGTGTAACTCGTAATGTCCGTGGGTACCGATGATCCGCCGTGTCCGCGCGCGTCCCAGAGGATGAGCCGGTGCGACTCCGACAGCGCGTTCACCTGCGGCCGCCACATCTCGAGCGAGACCCCGGCGCCGTGCGCGAGCACGAGCGGGCGCGCGTCGTGACTCCCAGACCGCGGGCCGTGCTCCTCGTAGCGGATGTGGATGCCGGTCGGCAGATCGACGATCGGCATCGTGGCGCTGTCCCTTCGCGGAGGTGCGGGGCTAGCCGCGCAGGATCGCGTCGAGGCGGTCCGCGCTCGCCGATGGGCCGACGACGGCGATCGAGTAACGCCGCTCGCCGAAGACGCGCTTCGCCACGCGCTGCACGTCCGCGGTGGTCACTGCGCGCAGGCCCGCGACGACCTCGTCGGGAGGCTCGATCTCGCCGTCCATGAGCAGCTGGCTGCCCCGACGCTGGCCGAGGGCCATCGGCGTCTCCAGCGACAGGCGGAAGGAGCCCGTTGCGAACTCCTTCGTCCGGTCGAGCTCCTCGTCCGAGATCGGTTCGTCCACCATGCGCGCGAGCTCCGCGACGATCACCTGTAGCGCTTCCTCCTGGTGGGCGCGCGTCACCCCCGCGCTCACGCTGACGCTGCCGACATCGCGGTGACGCGAGGCGCCGGACGACACCGAGTACGCGAGGCCTCGACGTTCGCGTACCTCCTTGAAGAGCCGCGAGGACATCCCGCGGCCGAGGACGGTGTTCATGATGTCGAGGGCGAAGCGGTCCGGGTCGCGCCGCGCGATCCCCGGCGCGGAGAGCGCGACGTTCGTCTGCTCCAGCTCGCGCGGTTCGATCGCGATGTAGTCCTCTGGACGGTCGCCGTGCGCATCGCTCTGCCGGGGGGCGTTGCCGGCCGGGAGCTCGCCGAACTCGCGTGCCGCGATCTCGCGCACCTGCGCCGGGTCGATGTTCCCCGCCACCGACAGCACACAGTTGGACGCGGTGTAGAAGGCCCCCATGTGCGCGAGGAAGTCGTTCCGCTGCATCGCGCCGACGGTTTCGATGGTGCCCGCGATCGGCCAGCCGATCGGCTGGTCACCCCAGGTGACGTTGGAGAGCAGGTCGCCGACGTATGAGCCGGGCTGGTCGTGCGAGCGGCGGATCTCCTGCTGGACGACCGTGCGCTCGCGCTCGATCTCCTCGGCGGAGAGCACGGAGTGCTGGAGCATGTCGCCCAGCACCTCGAGGCCGCGTTCGACGCGCTCGAACGGGAGGTTGTTCCAGTAGCAGGTCATCTCCTTCGTCGTGAAGGCGTTCAGACCGCCGCCGGCGCCCTCGATCGCCTCGGAGATCTCTGGCGCGGTCAGGCGCTTCGTCGTGCCCTTGAAGAGCATGTGCTCGATGAAGTGCGAGAGGCCGTTGGTCACGTGTGTCTCGTCGCGCGAGCCGACGCGCACGTAGAGCGCGCTGGCCACCGACTGTGCGGTCGGGACGACCGTCGTGATCAGCCGGAGCCCACCGGGCAACGTCACGATGTCGGGGTCGTTGACCACGTGTGTCCTCTTGTCCTGCGCGAGTGGGTTGGGCCGCCCAGCCTAGCACGCGGCGCCCGCCGCTCCGAGCGTCAGCCGGGTGTCTGCCTCACCCCCTCAGCCGCGGGATCACCCGCTCGCCGAACAGCCGCATGGACTCCAGCACGCGCTCCGTCGGCATCCCGCCGGTGTTCATCCAGCAGAGGGTGTTCGTCACCCCGCTCGCCTCGTACCAGTCGGCGAGGCTCGCGGCGACCGTCTCCGGGCTGCCGAAGTAGCAGGCACCGTGCTCCTGCCACCACTCGAGCGGTGGCGCCGTGTCCGGGCCGTCGAACATCCGCCGATTGGCGGTGAGGTTGAAGTACCACATAAAGGCCGGCCCGGCCTCGCGGACTGCCGTCTCGTCGTCCGCGGCGACGTAGATGTGCTTCACCACCCACGAGTTCGCCAGGGCGTCCTCGACCGCGTCCGGGGCATGCCCCGCGGCGAGCCCGGCCTGGCGGTAGGCCTCCCACTTCGCGCGGATGTTCTTCGGGCTCCCGGAGGAAGAGAGCATCCGCACGAGGTTCGCCCCGGCCCACTCGATGGTGCCGGCGCTGCTGGCGGCGATGTACAGGGGCGGATGCGGCTGCTGCACCACGTTCGGCACCGACTGGACCGGCGGAATCGAGTAGTGACGCCCCTCGTAGGAGAAGGTCTCCTGCGTCCACGCCAGCCGGATGATCGCGAGCGCCTCCTCGAACCGCTCCCGCCCCTCGTCGATGGAGACGCCATAGGACGCGTATTCGTCGGCGTTGTACCCGCGGCCCACGCCGTAGTCGAGGCGGCCGTTCGAGATCACGTCGATCATCGCGAAGTCGTTGGCCAGGCGGAGCGGGTGGTGGAGCGGCAATACGCTCACCCCGGTGCCGATGCGGATCTTCGAGGTGCGTGCGGCGATCGCGGCCGCCATCACCTGCGGCGAGGCGATCTCTCCGTACCGGGAGCCGCTGTGCTCTGCCAGCCAGACAGAATCGAACCCCGCCGCCTCCGCGGCGCAGTTGATCTCCAGTTCACCGCGTACCAGGTCCGCCTCGTCCGCCACGCGCGGGATCGAGAGGAGAGAGAAGACCCCGAATTTCGGCGGGTTGGCTGGCATCGTGTGCTCCCTTCGCGGTCGATCCGGATCGACACGGCGAGTCGACGCCCGTAAGATAGGTCAAACCGGGCGTCTCCCCTGGACCCCCTCCCATGACGAAGTACATCTTTGTGACCGGTGGCGTGGTGTCTTCCGTCGGGAAGGGCATCGTCACCGCCTCGCTCGGCCGCATCCTGAAGGCCCGCGGGCTTCAGGTCTCCATCCTCAAACTCGACCCGTACATCAACGTCGATCCCGGCACGATGTCCCCGTACCAGCACGGCGAGGTCTTCGTGACCGACGACGGCGCCGAGACCGACCTCGACCTCGGCCACTACGAGCGGTTCATCGACCTCGACCTGACGAAGGCGAACTCCTCCTCGTCAGGCCAGATCTACGAAGAGGTCATCCGCAAGGAGCGCAGAGGCGACTACCTGGGCGGCACGATCCAGGCGATCCCCCACGTCACGAACGAGATCAAGCGCCGCATTCGCCTCGCCGGGAGCGCGGTGCACGCGGACGTCGTGGTCATCGAGGTCGGCGGTACGGTCGGTGACATCGAGAGCCAGCCGTTCCTCGAGGCGATCAGCCAGATGCGCTACGCGGAGCCGGCCGGGGACACGCTGGCCATCCACGTCACGCTGCTGCCGCACATCGGCGCGACGGACGAGCTCAAGACCAAGCCCACGCAGCACTCCGTGCGCGAGCTCCGTTCCTTCGGCATCCAGCCGGACGTGATCATCGCGCGCTCCGATTTCCCGGTGCCGATGGCCCTGCGCGAGAAGATGGCGTTGTTCTGCAACGTCCAGCGCGAGGCGGTCATCCCGCTCCAGACGGCGGACTCGATCTACGAGGTCCCGTTGATCCTCGAGCGCTCCGGGCTCGGCGAGCTCGCCGCCCAGCGGCTGTACCTCGGCAACGTCACTCCCGACCTCGAGGAGTGGCGCCTGTTCGTGGAGCGGCTGCAGGCCCCGCGGCAGCGTGCCCGGATCGCCATCGTTGGCAAGTATGTCGAGCTGCACGATGCCTACCTCTCGATCAAGGAGGCGCTCGTCCACGCGGGCGTCCACCACCAGGCGAACCTCGACCTGCGATGGATCTCCGCCGAGGACCTCGAGACGCAGGCCCCGGAGCAGGTCATCGGCGATGTGGACGGCGTGCTGCTCTGCCCCGGCTTCGGCGACCGCGGCCTCGAGGGCAAGATCGCGGGTGTCCGGTACGCCCGGGAGCGCGGCATCCCCTACCTCGGTGACTGCCTCGGCCTCCAGATGATGGTGGTCGAGTTCGCCCGCAACGTGGCCGGCCTGGCCGGCGCGAATACCACCGAGGCCGACCCGAAGACCCCGTTCCCGGTCATCTCGCTGCTGTCCGAACAGCGCCAGGTGCACGACCTGGGCGGCACCATGCGCCTGGGCGGCTACGACTGCATCCTCGTCCCCGGTACGAAGGCGGCCGCCGCCTACGGCGCGGAGACGGCTCGCGAGCGCCATCGCCACCGCTACGAGGTCAACAACGCGCTTCTGCCGCAACTCGAGGCCGCCGGCCTCGTGGTGGCCGGCCGGGACTCGGAGAGCGGGCTCGTCGAGATCGTCGAGTTGCGCGACCACCCGTTCATGGTGGGGGCGCAGTTCCACCCGGAGTTCACGAGTCGTCCGAACCGCCCGAACGCGCTCTTCCGCGACTTCGTGGGCGCGGCGTGCGTCCACGCGTCGCAGCAGCGCGGCGCCGCCGAACCCTCGAGTGAGCGCGCCGGCGAGGCCGCTGCGTACACCGCTGGTGGGGGCGCTTGAGCTTCTGGCGGTTCCTGCACCTGCTGACGCTCTGCTATTTCATGGCCGGTGTCGGCGGCACCACCGTGCCGATCTGGCGCGCCTGGTTCGCGGAGACCCTCGAGCGCCGCGCGCTCCTCATCGAGGAGGCGCACCGCAACGAGTCCACGGTGCTGCTCCCCGGGCTGATTGCCATGTTGTTCTCGGGGTACGCGTGGGCAGCGTCCGCGAACATCAATGTGGTCACTACGGGGTGGCTCGTGGTGCTGCAGCTCGTCACCTGGAGCGATCTCTTCATCTTCCTGCCCCTGATGGGCGTCGGCCTGCGACGGGTGCGCTATCTTGCGCTCGCCGCGGCCCGCGAAGGCGAGATGACCGAGGAACTGAAGAGCGCGCTCGCGGACAACGTGCCGCTCGTGTTCAGCACGCTCATCGCTGCGACCATCCCGGTGATGGTCCTCCTGCCCGTGTTCAAGCCGTTCTAGCGACCCTGTAGCGTTCGGAGACTCGGATGCGCATCTTCCTCGACACCGCGAGCATCGACGACATCCGCAAGGGCGCGGCCCTCGGCGTCGTCGACGGCGTGACGACCAACCCCTCGCTCGTGGCGCGCGAAGGCGTCGAGTACAAGGACCGCGTGCTCGAGATCTGCCAGGTCGTGGACGGCCCAATCTCCGCGGAGTGCATCTCGACCGAGGTGGATGCGCTGGTGGAGGAGGCGCGCCGGGTCGCCTCGTGGCATCCGAACGTCGTCGTGAAGATCCCGATGGGTGTCGTGGGCCTTCAGGCGATCAAGCGCCTCTCCGCCGAGGGCATCAAGGTGAACACGACACTGATCTTCTCGGCGAACCAGGCGCTGCTCGCCGCGAAGGCCGGCGCGGCCTACGTCTCGCCCTTCGTCGGGCGGCTGAACGACGCTGGTCAGGACGGCCTCGACGTCATCCGCGAGTCGGTCGCGATCTTCGACACCTACGACCTGCAGTGCGAGGTGCTCGCGGCGAGCATCCGCGGCCCGCGCGACGTGACCGAGTGCGCCCTTGCGGGCGCGCACGTCGCCACCATCCCACCGGCGATCCTCCAGCAGATGGTGAATCACCCGCTGACGGACAAGGGCATCGAGATCTTCCTCAACGACGCGAAGAAGTATTCGGCCGTCTAGCCAGGGCGGCGGGGACACGCACTTGCCGGGGTGGGCGCGCGTGGCATAGGATGAATCCACCGTCCCGTTCGAGGACGTCCCTTCTTCACTCGGCCCCGTGACTCCCACACAACGCGCCGGGCGCTCATCGTTCTTGAGTTGCTGCATCGAATCGTCGGCGCAGCCCCAGAGACATAGGCACAGTTATGACCAGTGCTCCGCGTGGCCGCGATCTCGCGTCTGCTGACATCCCTCGAGGCGTGCGTCGCCGACCCGGCCGCCGTGGCACCGGGACTGGCACCGGCTCCGGGGGGCGCTCCACCGGCGGACGGCCGCCTCAGCCGGATATGTCGCTCGAGCCGATGCCCGACATCGACCCGAACGTCCCGGTCCTCGTCATCGGTGAGCTCGAAACGCGACCGCGCGAGGCGCTCATCGAGATGGCCGAGGAAGAGTTCGGCATCGAGAACGCCGGCGGCCTCGTCAAGAACGAACTGATCTTCCGCATCCTCGAGGCGCAGGCGGAGCGCAACGGCACCATCTTCTCCGGTGGCGTCCTGAACATCGTCGACGACGGCTTCGGCTTCATGCGCGGCGAGCGCCTGCTCCCCGGCCCGAACGACGTCTACGTCTCCCAGTCTCAGATCCGCCGCTTCGGCCTCCGCTCCGGCGACTACGTCACCGGCCAGGTGCGCCAGCCGAAGTCCTCCGAGAAGTACTACGGCCTGCTCCGCGTCGACGCGGTGAACGGCATCGACCCCGAGGAGGCCAAGCGCCGCCCGGACTTCGACTCCCTGACGCCGATCTTCCCGAACCGCATGCTCAACCTGGAAACCGGGCAGCTCGAGGTCAGCCAGCGCATGGTCGACCTCTTCGCGCCGGTCGGCGCCGGCCAGCGCGGTCTGATCGTCTCCCCGCCGAAGGCGGGCAAGACGATGCTGATGAAGTCGATCGCGCACGGCATCACGCAGAACCACCCGGAGGCGCACCTGATGGTGCTGCTGATCGGTGAGCGGCCCGAGGAAGTCACCGACATGCGCCGTTCGGTGCGCGGCGAGGTCATCGCCAGCACGTTCGACGAGCCGGTCGAGGATCACACCCGCGTCGCCGAGGCGGCGCTGGAGCGCGCCAAGCGCCTCGTCGAGGGCGGCACCGATGTCGTCATCCTGATGGACTCGATCACCCGCCTCGCGCGCGCGTACAACACCGCGATGCCGACCAGCGGCCGGACGCTCTCCGGCGGTATGGACCCGATCGCCCTCTACCCGCCGAAGCGCTTCTTCGGCGCTGCCCGGAACTTCGAGGAGGGCGGCAGCCTCACCATCATCGCGACCTGCCTCGTGGAGACCGGGTCGCGCATGGACGACGTCATCTTCGAGGAGTTCAAGGGCACCGGGAACATGGAGCTCCGGCTCACCCGACGCCTGGCTGAGAAGCGCGTCTTCCCGGCCATCGACGTGCTCGGCTCCTCGACCCGCCGGGAGGACCTCCTCTTCGACGCGGACGAGTTGCGCCAGATCTGGCTGCTGCGCCGGATGGCCTCGATGCTCGAGGATGACTCTTCGGACGCCGCCGAGCGCATCATCGACCGCGTGTCGAAGACGCAGACGAACTCCGAGTTCCTGGGGACACTCAAGACCGACGTTATCTAGCGGGCCCTCGCTGAGGGCCGGTTGCATCTGAAACGGCAGGGCTTGAGCCCTGCCGTTTCCGTTCGGTGGGGCCCCGTAACCGCCGCCCGCGATAACGTTCGCGTATAAATCCATCACGTTCGCTTTACATTTGGGGACGTTTCGGGGTTGCTCGCCCCCGCATAGCGGGTGCTAGCCTGTTCGAGTTCCGGTGATTGTGCCGCTCTGCACAAATGCGGGCGTACCGTCACCGACCGGTTCCGTCACGCTCGCGTGACGGCGCGCCCGCCGAAACAGGAGTGCGTCGGGTCCCCACCGCCGACGCCAGGTGAACGCGGATCAGTTCCGCGAGGTCACAACGGGAGCCGCTCATTCAGGGAACGATTTCTCCGACGGCGGGTCCGCGACGTAGCCGGCAGTTGCTGCGGGCGCGTCTCCACCCCCAGACCGCTGCGCCGCGCGCGGCGATTCGCCGTCCCCTCATGCAGTTCGCGTGCGTGGCCGCGCTGATCGGCGCCGTCATGCTCGTCGGGCTCTTCCCCGTGCACGTGACCGGGGCAACGACCACGCCCGCGCTGCAGGCCGCCCGGCTCTCGCTGCCGGGCCTCGCTTCGGTCGGCCCGGCCTCCTCATCCGGAGACGCACTCGTCGGCCGCGCCGTCCCGCTGACGCTCGTTTCGCCGCTTGGTGGCGATCAGGGCGTGCGGTCCAGCGACATCGCGGCGTTTGCCCGCGCCCAGGGGCAGCCCGGCGACATCGTCCGCGCTGCGGGCGATCAGCAGGACAAGATCCCGGTCTTCTTCGAGTACAAGGTGCAGGACGGCGACACCGTCAGCGGCATCGCTGCTCGCTTCGGCATCCGCTCCGACTACGTCATCTGGAACAACGCGGACGTCTCGAACGCGAACGCGCTCAAGCCCGGCCAGACGCTCCAGATCCCGAGCGTCGAGGGCATCGTCCACTCGGTGCGCCTCGGTGACACCGTCTCCGCCATTGCCGCGCGCTACGACGCGAAGGCTGGCGACATCATCCAGTTCCGCGCGAACGGTCTGAGCGGCGACCCGAACAAGTTGCGCGAGGGCTCTCAGATCCTCGTCCCCGGCGGTCGCAAGGTGGACATCGCCCCGTCGATCGCGCCGGCGCGCCCGAGTGCGGCCACGCCCGTTGTGCCGAACACGCCGCGGCCCGCAACGCCGTCCGGTTCCGGTGGCGGCAGCTGGGGCTGGCCGGTCCGCGGCCTGCTCACCTCGCCGTTCGGGCCTGCTCACCCGCTGGGCATCGACGTCGCCGTCCCGATTGGGACGCCCGTGGTGGCCTCGGCCGGCGGGACGGTCACCTTCGTCGGCGGTAACCCGTGCTGTTCCTACGGCTACCACGTGATCGTCGACAACGGCACCGGCTACGAGACGCTGTATGCGCACCTGAGCTCGTTCCTGGTGGCGAAGGGCGACAAGGTGGCGGCCGGCCAGCGCATCGCGCTCAGCGGCAACTCCGGACTCTCCACCGGCCCGCACGTCCACTTCGAGCTGCACCGCAACGGCGCCATCCAGGACCCGATGCAGTACCTCCCGTAAGGGAGCGCCTCAGCTCGACCGCCGCTTCAGGCGCGCTCCGTATACTGCCCTCACTCGAGTGGCATCCCGAGTGCAACGCATCGCATCCCACCGCGGAGCCGCCCACGAACCGTTCGACCGACCGCACGTCCGACGACGGCGGCGCGCCCACGCGCGACGCCTTTGCCGCGCTCTACGCGGCACACGCGCCCCGCGTCTACCGCTACCTGCTCTCGCGCACCTCGAACCCGGCGGAGGCGGAGGACCTGACCTCGCGGACCTTCATGCGCGCGCTTGTCGGGCTCGACGAGTACCGCGGCCGCGGCTCCGGGTTCGCGGCGTGGTTGATGGCCATCGCGCACAACCTGCTCGTGAACTGGTACCGCGATCGCGGCCGCCGCGGCCCGGTCGAAGAGATCGACGCGGCCCTCGAAGTGCCGGACTCAACTCCGGGCCCAGAGGCCAGTCTTGAGCGGAACGAGCGCATCGCCGACGTGCGGCGGGCGCTCGGCGTGCTCGCGCCGGACCGCCAGCGGCTCATCGCGCTGAAGTACGGCGAGGGCCGGTCGAACGCAGAGATAGGCCGTATGATGGGCCGCACCGAGGGGGCAGTGAAGGCGCTCCACCACCGCACGCTGCGCGAACTCCAGCAGGCGCTGGACGGCGCGGACGCGAGCGCCGCCACCGAAGGGGGCCGCCGATGACCTTCGGCGCACGCATCATGGGCGTCGGCCGGCACGTGCCGGGCCGCGTCCTCACGAACCTCGACCTCGAGCAGATGGTGAACACGTCCGACGACTGGATCGTCGAG
>CAIXBH010000265.1 GCA_903917615.1 uncultured Chloroflexota bacterium
AGCGCGACGAGGACGACCATCCACTTGGCGTAGGGCGCGAACAGGCCGGCGATGCGTCGCGTGAGCGCGCCTCGACTGCCCGTGGGGGCACCGCCCTGCATCCGGCCTCGCCACATCATCGACGCGACTCCTCCCTCCGATGATACGCACCCCCTGTCTCCGGGGTCGTTCCGGGAACGGGTAGGCGCGGCTCGGCCGATCGAGGATGATGGCGCCCTCGAACGCCAGCAGGAGGAGTATCACATGACGCAGGACACGGCAGCAGGCAGCACGGGCGAGCGCCCGGTCGTTGGGTTCATCGGCCTCGGCATCATGGGGCTGCCGATGACGGGCAACCTGCTGAAGGCGGGCTACCGCGTCGTCGCGTGGAACCGCTCCTCCGCCCGCGTCGACGAGGCCGTGGCGCTGGGCGCCGAGGCCGCCGGCTCGCCCGCCGAGGTGGCATCCAGGTCGGACGTGACGATCGTATGCGTGACCGCCTCGGCGGACGTGGAGGCGGTCGTCCTCGGCGCCGGTGGCGCTATCGAAGGGTTGCGCCCCGGCACGGTGCTCATCGACATGTCGTCGATCTCGCCGGAGGTGACGCGCGACGTCGCAGGCCAGCTCAAGGCGAAGGGCGTCGAGATGATCGACGCGCCGGTGTCCGGGGGACAGATCGGCGCAGTCAACGGCACGCTGGCGATCATGGCCGGCGGCGATGCCGCGACGCTCGAGCGCGTGCGCCCGGTGCTCGAGGCGATGGGCCAGCGCATCACGCACTGCGGGCCGGTCGGCGCGGGCCAGACCGTGAAGGTGTGCAATCAGATCGTGGTCAGCCTGAACGCGCTCGCGATGTGCGAGGGCCTCCTGTACTGCCAGAAGAGCGGCGTCGACCCGGCGACGATGATCGAGGCGATCTCCGGCGGCGCGGCTGCCTCGTGGCAGCTCATCAACTTCGGGCCGCGCATCGTGAACCGCGACTTCGCCCCAGGGTTCAAGGTCTCGCTCCAGCAGAAGGACCTGCGGATCGCCCTCGACTCCGCGGAGACGATGGGGGTGCCGCTGGCGGGGGTGTCACTGGTGCATCAGCTCTACTCGGTCGTGGAGCAGCGCGAGGGCGGCGACCTCGGCACGCAGGCGCTCATCCGCGCCCTCGAGCTCCTCGCCGGCGTCGAGGTGGGCGCGCCGCAGTAGGGCCTCCTCTCCTCGAACGGGCGAGGGGCCAGAGTCAGAACCCTCTCCCGTTCGGGGAGAGGGCAGGGGTGAGGCTTCTGCTTCCCGGCCCCGGCTCGCCAATGTGAACACTCGCCAACCTTGTGGATAAGAATTGTTCAAGGGTTTACGCAGGTGCCCCGTTCCCCTACGCTCTCGAAGCGGGGGCCGGTGCTGACGAGGTGCAGTCGAGCGACGACGGCCCCGGGCTTTGCCCGTCCCTGATCCGCTCACCGCGCTCGCCGTGATGATTCTCCCCGGAACGACGAGCACGTCGTCCGCACCGGCCCCAGCGCGCCTCCTCCGGCTCGTCGAGGCTCGACATCTGGGTCTCCCCTGCGGCAGGTCTTTACAGGCGCACGTGGCCTGCTATGTTCCCTCAGCCGCGCGTCAGCGCCGCTCGCCTCGCGTACTAGGTGTGGAGTCGCCCGTGCGTCGCGGGGTCACTGCTGTCGCGATCATCGGCCTCACGAGCCTCGGGCTCCTCGTCGCCGGCTCGCCCGTGCAGGCCGATCCACTGACCCCACCACTCGCGAACGGGGACTTCGAGGCCGGGGCGACGGGCTGGGCACCCGCGACCGGCGGGACGCTCGCCATCGACGGCTCGCAGCCGGTGAACGGCGGGGCGGCGGCGGGGAACGTGCTCGCCACCAGCGCCGGCACCGTGAGCACCCGGACGCAGTACTGGTTGACCGCCGCGACGCCCGGCAACCAGTACACGCTGTCGCTTGCGGTGCGCATCCCCGCGGCGA
>CAIXBH010000266.1 GCA_903917615.1 uncultured Chloroflexota bacterium
CGCGGCGCGCAGCCGGTCCTGCATCCACTTCGGCGACGGCCCGATGGTGACGCCCTCGATCACCGTCGCGATGTAGCGCGAGCAGAGCGCGGCGTCGTCGATGCGCACCGCGACCGTGTCCTCGACGCGCGTGCTGCCCTCGGCATAGCTCTCGTCGGGCTCGGTGATCGAGGGGATGCCGAGGATCGCGGCGATCTCGCGTGCGATGCCGACCATGTTCATCGTGTCGGCGCGGTTCGGCCACACGTGCACGTCGAGGATCGTGTCGCCGAGGTAGTCCGCGAGCGGCGTGCCGATCGGCGCGTCCTCGGGCAGCACGAGGATCCCCTCGTGGTCGTCGGAGAGGCCGAGCTCCTTCTGCGAGAGCACCATGCCCGACGACACGACGCCGCGGATGGTGCCAGCCTTCAGCTTCGCGGTCTTGCCGGTGTGTCCGTCCACGAGCATCGCGCCCTCGCGTGCGAAGGCGATGCGCTGGCCCTCGGCGACGTTGGGCGCGCCGCACACGACGCGCAGCGGCTCGCCGTGGCCGTCGTTCACGGTGACAAGGCGCAGGCGGTCGGCGTCCGGGTGCGGCTCGACCTTGAGCACGCTGCCGACGCGCACGAGCTCGCGGTCCCACTCGCCGATGCGGTGGATGCCCTCGACCTCCGCGCTCGCCATGGTGAGGCGGTGCGCGAGGTCGTCGACGTCGATGTCGAGCGGCAGGTCGACGTAGTCCCGGAGCCAGTTCAGCGATACGAGCATCGTGCGACTTTATCGCGCCGCGGCGCTCCGTTCGACCCGAGCGGGAGGGCAGACCCACCCCCCGTCCCCCTCCCGGCGACCGGGAGGGGGAGTGAATCCAGGACACGGGGACGCTCCGCGTCCCCAAACCTCTGGGGGAGTCCGTTGAGCTTGTGGGAGGTCCGGTGCGCGTGATTCATCGGGACGTGCGAGCAGAGGGGAATGCGCGCTCTGGCCCCCTCGCCCACTACGTGGGAGAGGGCGGGGGGTGAGGGCACTGGGCCGCGCGCCTGCGGACGGCGCGCAGCCTCGAGGTCCGCGAGGGGCGGCCCGGTCAGCCCCTGCTCCGGCTTTCAAGCGCCAGTTGCGACTACACGAGCGTCGAGGGCTCCTCGACCGGGGCCAGTTCCTCGCCGGGCATCCCGCCCACGGCGCCTCGACGCGCGCGCCAGCCGGTCTCGGGGAGGAAGAGCATCGTCACGGCGAAGAGCACCGGCAGGACGATCATCGGCAGCAGCGCGGTGCGGTAGGTGCCGCTGGCCGCGGCGATCGCGCCGACGATCACCGGCGCGAAGAGCTGCCCGGTCGTCTGGATCGTGAACTGCAGCGCCTGACCCACCGCACGGTCCGAGGGGCTCAGCCCGCGGAGCTCGAGGGGGATCGTCGCGAGGACCGAGAACGGCATCCACGCGAACGCCCCGACGAGCAGCCCGACGCCCGCCAGCCACTCCGCCGGCAGCGGCGCGAGCATCAGGAACCAGAGGAACGGCAGCACGATGCCGGCCGGCCAGATCAGCGGCTTGCGCAGCCCGAGCCGGTCCGAGGCGATCCCGACGAGCAGGTTCACCGCGAGCCCGCCCAGCTGCATCGTCGCGACGACGATGCCGGCGGTCTGCAGCGAGAGGCCGCGTTCCTGCACGTAGTACGTCGGCAGGAACAGCATGAAGGTCATGAACGTCGTCGCGCCGCCGAGCGTCGCCAGGCCGAGGAGATAGAACTCGCGGCGGTGGAGCACCTCGCGCGCGGAGCCGAGGCCGCGCTGGTTCGCGCGCGACGCCTCGTACGAGGGCGAGATGCGCTCGTACGCCGTGAGGTACCAGCACAGCGCGACGGTGAGCAGCACGACGGCGTTCGCGCCGAAGACGGCACGCCAGCTGACGTACCGCAGCGCGATCGGGATCGCGAGGAGCCCCGTGGTCAGCACGATGGTGCTGAACGACAGGATGAGCCCCATCACGGTGGCCCGCTCGCGCGGCGCGATCCACTGCTGGCGGATCACGTTCATCGGGATCTGTCCCCACGACACGCCCACCGAGTACACAGCGAGGCTGGCCATGAGCACCCACAGGTTCGGCGCGAGCATGCCCGCCAGCAACGAGGCGGCGAGGAGGATCGAGAACGCGTTGAAGGTCTTGATCGGGCTGAACCGCACGAGGTAGATGCTCGCGGCGAAGACCAGCAGGTTGCCCGCCGACCGCGCGGTGCCGAGCCAGCCCGCCTCGATGGCACCGAAGTGCAGCTCCTGCTGCATCGCGGGGAGCAGGATGCCCATCATCCCGAAGATGAACGGCCCCATCTGCTGCTGCACGATGACCTGCGCGATGACCACCCAGCGATAGCGCGGGTAGTCATCGTCGGCCACGTGCACCGCGTCGCGCCGCGCGAAGCGGCCGAGGAAGGACATCGCGCTCCCGCTCGCTGCGCCGCGTCCCGCGCGGCCTCGACGCGCAGCATGTCATGTCGAGGCGATTCGGGGAGCGTGGGAACCCATCCCCCCGGCCCCCTTCCCTCGGGGAAGGGGGAGGAAGAAAGAAGAACAAAGGATGGGGACGCTCCGCGTCCCCAAACCCCTGGGGGAGTCAGTTGTGTTTGCGAATGGGTCGGTGCGAGTGATTCATCGCGCCGATCCGGATCCGGAAGTCCCGATGAATCACTCGCACCGGACAGGCCGCATCGCCACGAGTTCGGCCGGGGGTTTGGGGGCGCGCAGCGCCCCCATATCGTGGTTTGTCTCCCCTTCCCGCGCAGGGAAGGGGACGGGGGATGGGCCGCCCCTCGCGAGACTCGAGGCTACGTGATCGCGTCGAGGTCACCGGGGCAGCGCCCTCACTCCAACCCTCTCCCGCAAGCGGGCGAGGGAGCCAGATCCGGAACGGCGCGTGGAATCACTCGCACCGGACAGACTGCATCGCCACGAGTTCCGCCGGGAGCGCGAGGGGCGCAGCCCCCTCGCATCTACTTCTGCTTCTTCCTCCCCCTTCCCTTCCAGGGAAGGGGGCCGGGGGGATGGGCCGCCCGCGCATCACCTCGAAGCCACGCGAACGCGTCGAAGCACCTCGAGGCGGCGCCCTAGCGCGGTCGAGGTGGGAGCACGGGCGCGCCGTCCGCCGGCGGACAGTCGCCGACGATGCACGCGCACCCGCTCGTCATGACGTGCGCGAAGAGCGCGGTGAGCTCCATCATGCCGCGCTCACCGAACTCGGCCTTCACCTCGTCGAAGAGCGCGTCGGGCACGAGGTGGTCCGCGATGATCGCGTGGCCGAAGCGCGGGATCAGCGCGTGGCGCACCGACGTCGGCGGGATCGGCTGGAACGTCGCGAGGGCGTCGATCACCGCGCGGTCGACGCCGAACGAGACCGCGCGTTCGACGTGCTGGCCCCACACGTACACGATGTCGAACTCGCGACAGGCGACGAGCGTGCCGAGCTCCACGTCGCCGTCGGTGAGGTTCTTCGCGCCGAAGCGCACCGCGTCGCTCATCGCCGTCGAGATCGCGCCGACCTCGGGCACGTACATCAGCATCGACACCGGCACGTTGATCGCGCCTCTCGAGGCGATGACGCGATCGAAGGCGTCCTCGCCACCCGCCTCGACCTGGCTGCGTTCGGTGATCGGCGTGAGTCGCGGCATGTGGGTCCCCCTCGGTGTGTCGATGTGTACGTGCGCGCCACTCTACAGCGAGAGAAGCAGACCCATCCCCCCGGCCCCCTTCCCTTCCAGGGAAGGGGGAGGAAGAAAGAAGAACAAAGGATGGGGGCGCTCCGCGTCCCCAAACCCCTGGGTGAGTCAGTTGTGTTTGCGAATGGTTCGGTGCGAGTGATTCATCGCGCCGACGAGGGACCTACCCCCAACCCCCCGGCGGAATTCGTTGTGCGTGCGAACCGTCCGGTGCGAGTGATTCACGGGGACATCCGGATCGGGCCCCTTCTCCCACTACGTGGGAGAAGGCGGGGGATGAGGGCGCTGAACAGCGCACAGATCGCCAGAGCCGCGAAGCGAAGCTTTCGGGGGACACCGCAGCGCTAGCGCCCTCACCCCAACCCTCTCCCACAGAGTGGGCGAGGGGGTCAGAGCGCGCGTGCGAGGGGTGTCGAGGCGCAGACGCGGCAGCCTGTATGGCGCGCGCCCAGCGCGACTCGCAGTGAAGTTCGCCACCGCCGCGTTCGGCTTAGAACTGAGCGAGGAAGCGAGGATCGTTCTGGTACAGGTTGCGGATGTCGGTGATGCCGTACTTCAGCATCGTCACGCGCTCCACGCCCATGCCGGCGGCGAAGCCGGTGTAGCGACGCGTGTCGTAGCCCGCGGCCTCGAGGATCTCCGGGTGCACCATGCCCGCGCCCATGATCTCGATCCAGCCGGAGCCTCGACAGACCGGGCACGCGGGGTCGTTGCCGGGGCAGACGAAGCAGTCCACCGACAGCTCGACGCCCGGCTCCACGAACGGGAAGTACGAGTTGCGCATGAGCACCTTGCGCTGCGGGCCGAACATCTGCCGCGCGAACTCCTGCAGCGTGCCCTTCAGGTTCGCCATCGACAGACCTTCGTCGACGGCAAGGAGCTCCACCTGCTGCAGCATCCACTCGTGCGTCGCGTCCGTCGCCTCGTAGCGATAGCAGCGGCCCGGCACCACGATGCGGATGGGAGGCTCGTGCGTCTCCATGAAGCGCGCCTGCATCGGCGAGGTGTGCGTGCGCAGCAGCATCGAGACGCCCTCGGTGGTCGAGGGGTCGAGCCAGAAGGTGTCCCACATGTCGCGCGCCGGGTGGTGCTCCGGGATGCGCAGCAGGTCGAAGTTGTAGCGCTCCAGCTCCACCTCGGGCCCCTCCACGGTCGCGAAGCCGAGGCGCGCGAACACGTCGAGGATCTCGCGGCGCACCTGCGTCACCGGGTGCAGCCGTCCGCGGCGCATCGGCCGGCCCGGCAGCGTCACGTCGAGCGCGTCTGCGACGGTCGAGGCCAGCGCGGCCGCGCGCAGCGCGTCGCGGCGCTCCTCCAGCGCGGCCTCCAGGCTCTGCTTGAGCACGTTGAGCGCCGCGCCGGCGTGCTTGCGCTCCGCCTCGGGCAGCGCGCCGATGCCGCGCAGCAGCCCGGTCAGCGTCCCCGACCGGCCGAGGACGCCCGTGCGCCACGCCTCGAGCGCGGCCTCATCGGACGCGGCGGCGAGGCGCTCCCGCGCGTCCTGTTCGACCTCGGCAAGGGTGGCAGTGGGCGATGTCATGTCGGGGAGGATAGCAAGACGTCAGGTTAGGAGAACACTCGGCCGATATCATCCCGTCATGGCCGAACTCGAAGACATCATCGCGATCCTGTCTGCGCCGATCCGTTGGCCAGAACTGCTCCACGTGCCAGAAGACGATCAACTCGACTTCAAGTCGACGCCACCGCTCCCGCCTCGAACCGCGCAGTCGCGCGCAAACGATCGAGCCGCACTCGAGCTGGCGAAGGACGTTTCTGCTTTGGCCAACCACAAAGGTGGACTGCTCGTGTACGGGGCGCGCACCGAGAAGAACACGTCCTTCCAGCGTGACGAAGTTGTTGAGGTCACTCCCTTCGTCCCCGAGGAGAGCCTCCGCGAGCGGGTTCAATCTGTCGTGGACTCGCGCCTACATCCGCACGTCACCTACGCGGTGCGCGTCTGGCCCCAAGACGACGGGAAAGCGTTGGTCACGATCCGAGTCGAGAGGATCAATGAATACGACTGGCCCGTCATCGTCCGTGGCGCGGCGGAAGATGAAGAGAACATTACCGGCAACTACATCGGGGTCTGGATCCGCGATGACGATCGATGTCATCATTTGTCGCCCGAGAGCCTGCAGGAGTTACTCCGGCTCGGACAACAGTGGAAGCGGAGTGGGGCTAGTACTCCAGTCCCAACTGTTGAGGCTCCCCCCGAGATCCCACTGGCATCGCTTGGGTTCGCACGAGAGGCGGCTGCTGAGCGTCTCGAAGAGGAACTGACCCACTTACAGAACACGGAGGGCGCAGTCCTTGCCGTACAAGCATGGCCCGTAGTTCCGGCGGCGCTAGAAATCCACAACAGGGCGCCGGGGACTATCGCGCGAGTGATCGAATCGCCGCCTTCGCTACGAACCGCGGGTTTCAATCTGGACTTTTGGGGCTCGATCGAGGCGATTGCAGGCGGCGGGATTCGAAAGATCGATCCCGAGGGTATGTCGCTCTCCGTAACTCCGGACGGGCTCACAACTCTCGTAGTGGGACAGGAGTACCTCGGTTGGGGAATGCCTGAGGCCCGCATCAACACATTCGCACTCCTTGAATTCGTCTTGGAACTGGCTCGCTTCTTTCGATCCGTCGTGTTGCGTGGGACGGCCGGGCCTGCGAATTACAAGATCGAAATCCGTCGACTCGTGGATGGAAACACCCGGTTCATGCCGGACCGGATGGGGCACTTTGGAGTTCGCGCACACCCACTGTCCGAGGGCAGGGAGACGGTGAGCGTTCAAGAGCAATCAGGACACACACCCGAACAAGTCACGGCCGCATTGCTCGTCAAGTTGTATGCGGAGTTCGGGATGGGGCGCCAAACCATCCCGTTCCTCACTCTCGATGCCGATGGGGAAATATCGATCAACACCACGGCACTCGTTGATCAACGTTAGCGACCTCACGACGCAGTTTGCGACGCGGCGCGGAGTTATCCCTCGCAGCCCATCGCTTCGAGGGCCTGGCGGGCGGCGGCGATCTCCAGCTCGAGGTTGCCGCTGTCGGAGGGGTCGGACTCGAGGTTGCCGGGGGCGGTCGACGGCAGGATGCCGACGTCGAGGCCGCTCGCCAGCGTCATCTCGGGGACGCCCTGGCGGGCGACCAGCGACTCCACGATGCCGTGCAGGCGCTTGCATTCGTCGTTGTGCTCGTGGGCCATCGGGGGCCACCTTTCGGGTGCGGATGCGGCGCGACGCCTCGGGCATCGCGAAATGCTCCGTCTGCACCCTGCCACCGCGCCCGTCACCGCCGCGTGACCCCGTCGCTCGACGCCTGAGGGGGGCGCGGTCGTACACTCCTCGACATGACGACTGAGACGCACGACGAGCGCGGGATACTGCCCGCGGACATGATCTCCGTGGAGGACGCGCGGGCGCGCATCCTCGAGGTGATCCCCGTGCTGCCGGCCGTCGAGGTCGCGCTCGGCGACGCGCTC
>CAIXBH010000267.1 GCA_903917615.1 uncultured Chloroflexota bacterium
CCCGTCGGGCCGATGGGACCCGTCGGGCCGATCGGGCCCTGAGCGCCCGTGGCGCCAGTCGCGCCCGTGTTACCAGTCAGACCAGTTGCGCCCGTCGCGCCCGTGTTACCGGTCAGGCCGGTTGCACCAGTCGCACCGGTGTTGCCGGTCAGGCCGGTCGCACCAGTCGCACCGGTGGCACCGGTCGCACCCGTGGCACCGACCGGACCGGCCGGACCAACGGGGCCCGTCGCGCCAACCGCGCCAGCCGCACCCGGCAGACCAGCGCTACCGGTCGCACCGGTCGCGCCTGTGTTGCCCGTCAGACCCTGGATGCCCTGAGCACCCGTCGCGCCGGTGTTACCCGTCGCACCCGTGTTACCAGTCGCGCCCTGCGCACCAGTGGCACCGGTCGCGCCCGTCGGGCCGATGGGACCCGTCGGGCCGATCGGGCCCTGAGCGCCCGTGGCGCCAGTCGCACCCGTGTTACCAGTCAAGCCAGTTGCGCCAGTCGCGCCCGTGTTACCAGTCAGGCCAGTTGCGCCCGTCGAACCGGTAGCGCCTGTGCTCCCGGTGGAGCCAGTCGCACCAGTGGCGCCGGTGGCACCCTTGACGCCGCTCGCGCCCGCGGCACCCGTCGCGCCCGTGGCACCAGCGGCACCGGTCGGACCGACCGCGCCGGTCGGACCGACAGCGCCCGTCGCGCCGACAGCGCCCGTCGCGCCGACAGCGCCGGTAGCGCCTGCAACGCCCTGAGCGCCGGTCGCGCCGGTGTTACCCGCCACGCCCTGGATGCCCTGAGCACCCGTCGCGCCCGTGGCACCAGCCACACCCTGGGCGCCAGTCGCGCCGGTGTTACCGGTCGCGCCCTGCGCACCGGTGGCACCAGTCGCACCCGTCGGGCCGATGGGGCCCGTCGGACCAACCGGGCCCTGGGCACCCGTCGCCCCGGTCGCACCCGTGTTACCAGTCAGGCCGGTCGCACCCGTCGCGCCGGTGTTACCCGTCGCACCCGTGTTACCCGTCGCACCCGTGTTGCCAGTCGCGCCCGTAGCGCCGGTCGCACCCGTCGGTCCAACAGGACCGGCAGGACCAACCGGGCCGGTCGCGCCAACGGCGCCCGTAGCACCAGTCGCGCCGGTCGAACCAGTTGCGCCGGTCGAGCCCGTCGCACCAGTGGACCCCGTCGCGCCAGTCGAACCCGTGGAACCGGTCGCGCCAGTGGCGCCAGTGGCGCCCTTCGCGCCGCTCGCACCGGCCGCACCCGTGGCGCCAGCGGCACCGGTTGCACCCGCGGCACCAGTTGCACCCGTCGGGCCCGCAGGACCGACCGGGCCAACCGGACCGGTCGCGCCGACGGCGCCAGTCGCGCCAGCGACACCCTGAGCGCCCGTCGCGCCCGTGCTGCCAGCTGCGCCGGTCGCACCCGTTGCACCTGTCGCACCAGTCGGTCCGACCGGACCGGCAGGACCAACAGGACCGGTCGCGCCGACAGCACCGGTCGCGCCGGTGCTACCTGCGGCGCCCGTCGCGCCTGTGCTACCCGCCGCACCCGTGGCGCCAGTGGCACCCGTCGGGCCGGCAGGGCCTGCGGGACCGACCGGGCCAGTGGCCCCGGTCGCGCCGGTTGCACCCGTCGCGCCGGTCGCACCAGTGGCGCCGCTGCCGCCGCCGCTCGAGCAGGGGGTCGCGGTCACGGTGAAGACCACGTCGTTGTAGTCGGGGTAGCTCGTGCTGTAGAGGTCCTCGAAGTTGACCTGCCACTGCGTGCTGCTCAGCGCAGTCACGAGCGCGTGAACCTTGTTATCGGGGTTGGACGCCGCCGAGCCCATGACGAAGCTGTTGCCGGTGTCCTGCACGTAGATGCCGAACACGAGCTGCGTGCCGGATGCGTAGGTACCGACGTTCGCCGCGGCGCCCGTCTGGAAGTTCGTCACACCCAGGCTCGCCGTCGGGCCGGGCGTCACGCGCTGGATCGTGCTCGTGTACGCCGCCGAGGCGGTGTTCACCACGATCGCGACACACGAGTTCGTCGGCATGACGATCGTCGTGGAGCTCGATCCGGTGTTTGCCACAGCGCCAGGGGCCACCGCAGGAGCAGCAGCACTCGAGGCCTTCGGGGTCGCAGTCGCGGCGGGCGTGGCCGTCGCAGCGGGGGCGACCGGAGCCGGGGCGGAGGGAGCCGGAGCAGAGGGAGCGGGGGTGGAAGGAGCGGGGGTAGATGGAGCCGGAGCGGAGGGCGCGGACGGGGCGGGGGCCGAAGGTGCCGGAGCACTGGGGGCCGGCGCACTCGGGGCTGGCGTGCTGGGCGCGGGCGCGCTCGGGCCGATCGGGCCGATGGGGCCAATCGGCGTCAGCGTCGGCGAGAACGCGGGGGCGTCTGCGCCTGGGCGGAGGAGTACAGCAGCACCGAGCCGACCAGCGCGACCGCAAGGATCGGCACCAGTCGCAGGACTGTCCAACGGAGAAGTGCTCGGTTCATAGAAACCCCCGGCTCAACTGAAGCCGATAACCCACGCGCGCCACGACCCGCCTGTCCTGGACAGGCGGGTTGAATCTGATTCCAGCCGAATATACGGGTACCGCTGGTCTCGATGACAGTATCGACAACCTGCCGTCAGTAAAGAGTCGGTGTAGATGGAATCCGGGCGACGTAATGCGTCTGGGAACCACCCCGGGCGTACCACGCGCGTGCTTCACGCCCGTAATTCCGGCGTCTTCCCGACCGGATCGGCGAGCCCAGAATCGCCACCCGCGCTCAGCGTTGGCGAGGCGCCCCGGCCTCGAGGTAGCGCAGGAGCTTCAGCTCGCGCCGACCCCGGGTGACCGTGTCGAGGATCAGGCCGCAGACGAAGTTCAGCACCGCGACGATCATGAGCGCGCTCGCGAGCACGGCCGTAGGCAACCGCGGGACCAGGCCGGTCTCGGCGAACTCCACGAGCACCGGAAGCGCCAGGCCGACGGACAGCAGCGCGAAGCACACCGCCAGCACGCCGAAGAACTGGAACGGCCGCTCCTCCTTCAGCAGCACGAAGATCGTGCGGAGGATGCGGAGCCCGTCGGAGTAGGTGCGCAGTTTGCTCAGGGACCCGGCCGGACGCAGGCGATAGGGCGTCCTGACCTCGCTCACGGGCATGCGCAACTCGAGCGCGTGGACCGTCAGCTCCGTCTCGATCTCGAACCCCTGCGAGAGCGCGGGGAACGACTTCACGAAGCGCCGCGTGAAGACGCGGTACCCGGACAGCATGTCGTCGAACTGGTGCCCGAACGCCGCTACCACCATGCGCGTCAGCGCGACGTTCCCGAGGTCGTGCCCGAAGCGACTCGTGCCCGGGTCCACCGGCACTCGCGCGCCGTTCACCATGTCGAAGCGCCCCGACAGGCAGCGCGCCACGAGGGCGGGCGCGTCGGCCGCCTCGTACGTGTCGTCGCCGTCGACGAGGACGTAGAGGTCCGCGTCGACGTCGGCGAACAGCCGCCAGACCGCGTTTCCCTTGCCGCGCAGTGGCTGCGACACCACGCGCGCGCCCGCCGCTGCGGCGCGAGTCGCGGTCGCATCGGTGGATGCGTTGTCGCACACCACGATCTCGGCGTCGGGAAGCGCCGCGCGAAAGTCCGCGACCACTTTCCCGACGGTGCTCTCCTCGTTGTGGCATGGGATGAGCACCGCGATCTTCGGCGCGTCGGCCTGATGTGCGTCCGTCGCGTCTCGCATCGTCACCGCCTGGCCCCGCGCGTCAACCCGATCGTGCCCGCCGCTGCATCGAGCATCCGCGCCACCTCCGCACGCCGGCGCTCCGCCACGAACGAGGCGACCAGCGTCACGGCCCCGAGGAGAAAGAGCGCGGTCCTCGAGGTACGCGCGCGGTAGTGCAGTTGTACCTGATGCGGCCCGGGCGCGACGTTCACGCCGATGTAGCTCGGCATCACCATGAAGGTCGGCACCGGCTTCCCGTCGATCGTCGCGTCCCAGTTCGGGTGATACGTAACCTTCAGGACGAGCGTGCTGGGGCGAGTGACCTCGATGTTCGCCGTGTGCGTGTCCGCGAGGTCGACCGCGGAGACGACGCGGCCCCGCGGCGCGCCCGGGTCGGCTGACAGCGTGCCCAGCACGGCGCGCCCCTCCGACAGCGGCAAGACCTTCGCCAGCAGCGGCGAACGGCCACCACCGACATCGACCGCCGGGAATACGCCAGCCGCCGGGAGCGGCGAGTCGAACCAGGCATGCGAGGCGTCCTGGTAGTCGTGCTGCGTCCCCACGAACTGCACGTCGGCGCCGCCGAGCTCGAAGTAGCCCGCGTCAGGACCCTGGTACAGCGTGTACTGCGCCACCTTCGAGACGACTGAGAGGAACGGCGGCATCCGAACGTCCGTGGGCGCCACCACATAGCGCACGTTGAACAGCCGATAGTGCGCCGGGTTCGTGTAGTCGAAGAACCATGTGAGGTCCGCGTTCAGCGACACCGACTGATAAGGCACAGAGATCCCCTCGATGCCGTTGAAGGTGAGCAGGTCGCGGAAATTGAGGTCGCCGAGCTGGAGCCTCGCGCCCCAGTCGGTGCGCAGCCCGGCGAACGTGCGGCCCGGCGGCAACTGGCGCAGCGTCGAGAGCACGTCGCGCGCGCCGGTGTCCGCATCGAGAACGGCCGCGGTATGCGCCATCAGGTCGGTGTTCAGCGTGTTGAACGTCGCGCGCTCCGCGAAGGCCGGGAGCGCGACGACGATGAGCGCGATGCCGAACATCGGCGCCGGCCAACGGACGTGCATGCGCAGCAACGACCACGTCGCGCCGCCCGCCACGGCGACGAGGAGCATCGCGGCCAGGTCGACGCTGCCGAGAAAGCGGTGGATGAGCAGGCCGTCGTGCATCGGCAGGACGTTGAGCAGGCCGCCCCACGTCGGTCGCCCGAAGTAGAGCAGCAGCCACACGGTGGACAGCACGAGAGCGAAGACGGCCGGGCGCGAGCGGCGGACCAGCGCGACTACGACGCCGAGCGCGACCACCGCAGTAAACACCGGGAGACGCGCGTGATCCCACAGGTCGCCGCTCACGAGCCACGGCAGGATGACCCCCGCGCCGTACGAGTCGTATTTCCATTCCTGCAGGTAGATCGACGCGTTCAGGAACTCCTTCGAGAGGAGGAACGGAAGCCAGAAGTAGGACGTCACAACGCCGGCAGCGACTCCCACCGCGCCCAGCCGCACGAAGCGGTCTCGCGCGTTCCCGCGATTGAGACCGACCAGCAGCATGACCCCCACGGTGATCGCCATCATGTACGCGTACACGAGGTGCGAAAGCACGAGGGCCGCGAGCGCGGCAATCGACGCGGCGTATCCCTCGCCTCGGTGCATGGTCCGATGCAGCAGCGCGAGACTGATGAACGACAGATGCATCGCCCACAGCTGCGTGTACATGCCGAAGCCGCGCCAGATGTACGAGTCGTACGCGAACCCGAAGCGCAAGTTCTCCGCGAGCAGCGGCGCGAACGTCGCAGCGGCGGCGGCTGCCGGAAGCGAGAAGCCCATCCGCCGCACCGACCACAACACCGTCACCGGGAAGCTGACCAGCAGCGCGTAGCGCGTCAGGTTGAAGAGCAGCAGCAGGTCCACCCGCTGGAACAGCGCGTGGTCGAGCAGCGCCACCGCGAGGTGCGGCAGGTGCTGGTAGTACAGGAACTGCGGAAAGCCCACCTCGAGGTTCGGCGACCAGAAGTCGAGCGGGTTCTGCCCGGTGGAGAGCGCGTTGCTGGCACCCTGCACCAGGAGGAACTGGAACGCGTCGTCGTTGAGGCTCGGAATGGGCAGGCTGACCTCGGGCCAGAGCGTGACCGCCGTCAGCGCGATCGAGATCACGACCGGCACCAGCACCAGCGCGCGCTGCCAGCGATCGAGGTTCGTTGTCTCGTCGTCGTCGAAGGCCGCGCCGAGTGCCTCGACGACGCGGTGCATCCGACCACGCGCGCCCATGCGCGCTGGGACAGGCCTGTTATGCATGCGCGGCGCCTGCGCCTTCCGGCGAATCGTTCACGTTCGCTGCTCGTGCGTGCCGCGCGATCCTCGCGGGAGGACTCGACGTTAGCACAGGCATCCCACGCGCTCTCCAGCCGCTACCGCGCCGAGGCGGTCGCATTGCCAGGGTCGATCAGCGTGAGGATCTCGGCCGCCTCGGCACCGTTCGCCGGCCGCGGCCGGTCTTCGATGGGGTCGATCATCGCCGGCCGGAATGTCACCCGTGCGGGCGCGGCGGAGGACAGCGTGAGCACGGCGACCGCGCTCTGGAATGGAGCCTTGCCGTAGAAGCCCACGTCCGCCGGCGAGAGATCGAATACGAAGTTGCCGAGGCTGTACAGCACCGGCACCGCCCCCATCCGCGCCCATGGCTGCAGCACGTGCGGGTGCGCCCCCAGCACTGCGCTCGCCCCCGCCTCGACCGCCGCGCGCGCGAGTTCGTGCTGCCGCGGTGTCGGCTCATGGCTGTACTCGACGCCCCAGTGGAAGAACACCACGACGAAGTCCGCACGCGTCGCGGCGGCCCGCACGGCCGTGGCAATCGCCTCGGGCTCAGCGCGCGCGACGCCCGGCTGGGACGCGGTGGCGAACTGCACCTGCGGAATGTCGTCGAAGCCCAGGAACGCGACGCGCGTCCCATCCGCCGTCCGCACGAGCGTTGCGGAAGCCGCGGCCGCGAGGTCGCGCCCTGCACCGACGCGCGCCACGCCCGTGTCGTCGATCGCCGCGAGCGTGTCCTCGAGCCCGGTCGCTCCGAAGTCGAATGCGTGGTTGTTCGCCAGCGTCACGATGCCCACGCCACCCGTTCGGAGGATCTGCGCGAGCCGCGGCGGCGTGCGGAACGTGTACTCCTTCTCGAGCGCCGTCCCGCGGTCGGTGAACGTCCCCTCCATGTTTGCGATCACGAGGTCGGCGCCCTCGAACAGCGGGCGCACGCGCTCCAGCGGATACCCGGCGCCCTGCGCCAGCATCATCGTCGTCACGCGACGCGCGAGCATGAGGTCGCCAACGGCAGCGATCGTGACCGAGCGCGCGGGGGCGGGCGTCGCCGTCGGGCTGGGCTGCGGCGTCGCTGCGGAGATGGCGATCCCTGAGTCGGCCGCGCGCACGCCGGAGCAGCCGGCCAGGAGCAGGGCGAGCCCGACGAGGAACGTGAGCGGCGCCACCATCCCTCGACGCAAACGCAGGGGCACAGGCACGCCTCGATCACGTCGGTCGGTACGTCGGCAGCGATTGGTAGGCCCGCAGGGATTCGAACCCTGGACCGAGGGATTAAAAGTCCCCTGCTCTACCACTGAGCTACGGGCCCACGCGGTCAGTATTCCAGAATTCCCCGGCTGCGCGAGCGGACGTGGGAAACGGGGCCACATCCGGCGTCCAGAGCCCGACGCGCGTCGACTCGCGCGCGACCGCGACACGCAGCCGCCAGACACATGCCGCGAGGAGCCCCAGCAGCGGCATGAGCAGTGTGAGCAGCCGCCCGGGCCCCACCAGGCGATAGACGTTGTTCAGCCACATGTCGACGCGGTAGTCCCATGCGAGCACGGCGCGCGAGTGCGCAAGGATCGGCGATCGGCTCGGCGTGAACAGGAAGCCGAGGTCGGGCGGCCACGACGTGATGTAGTCCTCGTAGTACGCGACGAAGGAGAAGTTCGCCGCGACGTGGATGAACTGCACCCACGCACCGGCGATCGCGAGCGGCGCTACCGCCAACCACGCCCGCCTTCCGCGCGCGTCCATCCATCCCGTCAGCGGGAGCATCAGCACCGGCACCGTCGGCATGAGGTAACGCGGCCCCATGTCCGACCACAGCCCGTGCCAGAAGATGAAGCTCGCGTAGAAGAGCACGTAGGAGGCAGCGATCGCGACGATCAGGAGCGTTTCGGCGCGCCATCGCCGTACGAATGCCGACAGCGTCCACGGCAGCAGTAACAGCAACGGCGAGTAGAGGAAGACGCTATCGCCTGGGCTGATCAGCAGGCCGGGGAGCCCGGTGGGAAACGGGTTCCCGAACTGCGTGTCGGTGTAGTGCCCGGCGATCGTCCCGAACTTCGCCCAGTTCGCGCCGAAGTGCACCGCGGCCCCGCACATGATCGGCAACACAAAGACGGAGCACTCCACCAGCGCCGCGCGCGATTCCGCGATCCATGTACTAGGGCGTCGACGCGACCAGACCGAACAGCCGAGGTATAGCCCGAGCGCGGGCATCGCGATCACCGACTGGAAGCGGAACACGAATGCGAGGGCGAGCATCGTCCCAGCCCACGCGCGCGAGCTGCTACGAGGGCATCGTGCATCGGATACGAGGAAGTAGCAGGACCACAGCACGAAGAGTGCTTCGCTCGGATGCTGCAGGAACGTAGTGATGAAGGGCGCGACGTACGTCGTCAGCCCCAGCAACGCGGTGCTGATCAGGCTTCCGCCGACAGAACCGCCGAGTCGCATCGAAAAGACGAAGAACAGCGCGCAGACGCCCGCCGTCACGAACACGTTGAACAACGCGACGAAGAACATCTCGATGTCCCCGCCCCAGCGGCTGGGCTCCTCCCCGATCACCGGCCCGCCGAGCGTGCGCTCCCAGCTGTCGAGCCCGGCACCTTCGAGCGCCGTCCGGACGAACGACCCGATGCCGTACAGCGGCAGTGCCGCGACGGACTGGCCCACGCTGTACTGGCTGTAGACCTGCCCGCCGCGACCCTCAAACGTGTTGAAGATCGGGCCCACGTGCAGGTCGTGGTCCACCCAGAGCGATCGCGTCGTCTGGTAGAGCCCAATCTCGTCGGTGCCGATGAAATGCCCGCGCGCGAGGCCGATGTAGACAACGCTGAAGGCGAGGAACACCCAGAGCGCAATGTGCCCGACGCGGACGCCCTCGCGCTCCGCGATGGCGCGCGAGGGCTCCACGACGCCGACGAGCGTGGCCGTTACTGCCCCTTGCGACGGGCGCCGGGCTGGACGGTGACGGTGAACACCGGCGCGGTCTCGTCGAGCTTCGCGTGGATCGTGCCGTCCTCGTCACGCGGCAGGCCGCCGAGCACGATCGACTGGGGCTGCATGTAGTGGAACGAGCCGCCCTCCTTGCGGAAGGCGCGGTCGTGACCGGGGTAGACGAACGTGCAGGTGTCGATGATCTTGCGGGCGCTCTGCTCGGCCGCTTCCTCGTCAAAGAAGACGAGCCCCGCAGACGGCACGGGTGCCATCGCGGCGTTGCGGTTGGCGAGCGAGTCACCCACCATCCCGGCCACGCCGTTCGGCGTTTGCACGAGGACAGCCAGGCTCCCGGGGCTGTGCCCGGGCACCGACATGATGCGCACACCCGACTCGAGCTCGTCGCCGTCGCGGACGGTAGTCAGCTTCTTCGCGCGCTTCAGGATGTCCGGGAGGTAGAGCGGGGTGGCCGGGTCCAGCGGGCTCGGGTGCTGGACGTACTCGTACTCGGTCTCGCTGATCATCACCTCGGCGTTGGGGAACATCGTCGCGTTGAGCGTGTGGTCCCAGTGGCCATGCGTGAGCACCACGCGGTCGATGTCCTCGAGCTTGAGCCCGAGCTCTGCGAGCCGGTCGACGATGAGTACGCGGCGCGCCTGGTATCCGACGTCCACGAGCGTGGTCTTCTCGCCGCGGATGAGCGTGATGCTGCAGAGCGAGATGCGCGCCTCCGGGCCGCCGATCCCGAACCCCTGCGCCAACACTTCGATCTCAGGCATCACGTACCTCCCTCGGCCGGAGCACGCCCTCACGCGCCCGCGCCGGGAGCATACGCGACGCGACGGAGTGGTGGGCTACTTGGCGGCGAGGGCGGCGTCGATCGCCTGCGTCAGCTCCTCGGGCGCGATGATGCCCTCGAGCTTCGCGCTCACCTTCCCCTGCCGGTCGAGCACGGCTACGAAGGGCTCCGCCTTCAGACGCCACTCCTCGGTCGCGGGGACCGCGATCACGGACCCGCGACGGGCCGCGGCCACGTCGTATGGCTCGATGTGAATGAAGGACACCCGGTCGCCGTAACTCTTCCACGCCGGGATCACCACGTTCTGCAGCACGGGTCCGCAGAAGCGCGTCTGGCAAAACGCGGGCGTGACGAAGGCGATCACGGTCGGCTTGCCCTTCGCGATCGCGTCCGCGACGGTCAGGTCGTGCAGCCCCGAGTTCGGCGGTGTCGTGCTGTCGATGTCCGCGATGTTCGGCGCGTCCGCGAGGGTGCGCTGCTTGCTCTTCGGCGCCGGGTCGCCGACCGCCGGTTCCGACGTGTGCGCCTGGACGAGCATCGTCAGCCGGAGGTTCTTGTAACTCTTGCCGCCCGCGTTCACATCGATGTCCGCGCCCCACATCCCGGCGTGGTCGAAGTTCAGCATCGACGTGTACATCGTCTGCAGCGATCCGGGACGGCCGTCGCCCGTATCGAGGCTCCGTGCCGTCAGGTGGAACGAGCCCGCGGCCGTCGCGGTGGTGGGGCTCTTCTCCGGATCGTCCGCGAGGCGGTAGAGCCGCAGCGTGATGTCCGCGCCCGCCACCAGCGTCTGGTCCGTGCTCAACAGCGCGAGGGCGATACGCGTCGGCCCGACACCGAGGTTTGAGTTCACGACCACGGGCGTGAACGGCTGCGACTGGATGGACTGCCCGACGGTCTTCGCGTCCCAGCGTCCCACACCGGCGCCACCGCCCGACCCTGCGCATGCGACCAGCGCCATCGCGCCGGCCGCTGCGAGCAGCAGCACGAACCATCTGCCGGGAGCGAGCTTGGTCATCAGGACTCCGTGACTGGGCGGGGCTCCAGCATCGCCCGACCGCTGAACGACGGCAAGCGCGACACGTGGCGCCGCGCTCAGACCTCGGACACCGCGACCGCCGTCCTCGCCGGCTGGACGCGCGGCCGGCGGTTGATGAGGTACACGCCGAAGGCGACCAGGAGGAGCCCCGGAATGATGCGCGGGTCCAGGTGCTCCCCGAGGACGGTGAGCGACCAGAACACCGCGCTCACCGGCACGAGGTACGTCACGGCGGACGCCTGCGTCGCCGTCACGTTCTGCAGGAGCCAGTAGTAGATGATCATGGCGAAGCCCGAGCAGAGCACGCCAAGCCCGAGCGACGACCACACGGCCGCGGCCGAGAGCGCCGCGAAATGCGGCACGCTGTTCGTCGCCAGCACGACCGGCGTCATCATGGCGAACGCAACCACGTTCTGCGCCGCCGCCATAAAGACCGTGTCTCCGCCGATGAGCGTGCGCCGGAAGTACACGGCAGCGATGCCATAGCAGCACGACGCGCCGAGCATGAAGAGCTCTCCGAGGACGCCGCTCCCGGCCATGCCGAGTGCCTCCGGCCCGATCACCATCGCGACGCCGACGAAGCCCAGCACGAGACCGGCGACGCGCACCCTCGACAGGCGCTCCAGCGGCAGGAGGACAAAGGCGAAGAGGCTGGTCCACAGCGGCGTCGACGAGTTGAGGATCGCAGCGAGATTCGCCGGGATGAACTGCTGCGCCAGGGGGATCAGCACGAACGGGATCGCGCTGCTGAACGCCGCGAACACCGACAGGTCAAACCAGAACCGCGGCTCGAGGGACACGCGCGATCGCCGGATCACCGCGACCACGCCGACGATCGCGGCGCCGCCCGCGAGGCGCAGCCACGCGACGGCCACCGGGCTCATCTCGTGCACCATCACCTTCACGAACATGAACGACGCGCCCCAGATCGCCGCGAGGACGACGAGGCCGATCAGGTGCGATGCGCGCATGGCGGAGCTTTCCGTGCGAAGAGCGGAAGACCATCGTAGGCAGCGATCGGGCCGAACGACAGCGATCGCCGCGCAGACCCGCTAGATGACCGCGCGCATATACGCGGTGGAGAGCGCATCTGCGTACTCGTTCCACCGGCTGCCATCGTGCGCGCGGATCCACTGGATGCGCGCAAGCGGGCGCTCTTTCGCCAGTGCGTAGGCTTCCTGCACGAGGTCGAGGTTCTTCACCTCGCCATCGCGGCGCTTCCAGCCGAGACGCTCCCAGCCCTTGGCCCACTGGGTGAGCGTGTTCACCACAAGGGCGCTGTCCGTGTAGACGTCGCACTCCTCGGCCGGACCGAGGAATGAGAGGCCGGCGATCATCGCCGTGAACTCCATGCGGTTGTTGGTCGTGTGCGCCTCGTGCCCGTGCTCCTGTGCCAGCACCTCGCCATCGCGCACGTAGACGGCCCCCCACCCACCGGGGCCGGGGTTCCCCGAGCAGGAGCCGTCGGTGAACACGCCCGTCCGTGGGCCCGCGGTGAAACGGGCGAGGATCTCCGCCGTCGGAAGGTTCTGGCTCCGCGTGACGGAATTGCCGCCACCACCCGAACGGCGGGCGGACGCGGGTCGATACGGGCCACGCCTGGGTGCATCCTGCATCAGTGGGTTCTCGCTCTACTTGATCGGGACGCCGTTGTAGAGCATCACCGGATCGCCCTGGAACACATCGCTCTGCAAGTTCGCCACCACCGTCACCGGCCGGTCGGCGACGACGACCGCGCTGCCGACCCACCCGTCGGGGAGCCGCGAGTCCTCGTTCTGACGGAATGTGAAGCCGCCAGCCGCGAGGATCGGACTCTGCGGGAACAGCCCGCGCGGGAACTGCGCCGAGTAGTAGACGACGTAGACGTTCGCCGCCGAGCCGTCGAAGGCGAGGACGCGGAACCACGAGTTCCAGCCCTTCTTCCCGCCGAACGGCCCGAAGTTCTTGTCGACGACCGGCAGCACGACCTGCGTCGAGGCCTCGGAGGCGGAGAAGCCGCGGTAGTCGGCCAGCGACCCGTCCGCAGAGAGGCGCTGCACCACCACCGCGATCGGGTTCACCGCCTGCATGCGCACCGTGCCGAAGAACGTCGCCGGAAGGGACTTCCCGGGCGGCAGGCAGGCATCGATGCGCTGGTCGCACGTGAGCACGCCGTTGACGGTGACCGTCGATTCGAACTCGACCTGCGCGCCATTGCCGTCCTGGCCCGAGAACCGCAGCTTCACCTCATTCGGCAGCGCCGGGTTCGTATTCATGATCCGGAACCGGGTGGAGAACTGGGAAGCGCCCTCGGTCACGTTCTTCGCGAGGAGGGGCAACAGGACCACCTGGCCCGCCTCATCGGAGCCGATGCCGCGATACGTCGACAGCGCGGGGCCCGTGCGCGCACGCGTGTCCACCATCACCGCCAACTGCTGGGCAGCGGCGCCTGCACCGGCCGCGCTCGGGAACGTGTGTACCCGCGCGGATCCGTCGAAGCCGAACGCGGCCGGCAACGAGGTCTCATCGCGCAGCAGTGACGCGCGCGGCGCGAGCCGCGTGCCGCCGGACGGGCAGCCGGGCGTCGGTGCCGCCGGATCGGTCTGGCCGCTGCTCAGCGACCCGTTAGGGAAGTACACGAGTTCCACGCAGGCATCGATGGTGTCGCTCGTGTTCTCGACGGTGATGCGCGAGACGTAGTCGGCGTTGTTCGCGACCCACGGAAGGAAGTGCTCCGGAATGCCTGCGCCCAGCCGCAGGCTGTCGCCGGCGATCTGGAACGAACCGTCCGGCCGCTGCACGTCGCGCGCGAGGATCGCCGTGAACGGCTGATCCGAACTGACGAACGCAGACCCGCGATACCCCGGCACGAGACCTTCGAAGGTCTGCTGGAAGAACGACCGCCCGGACCCGCTGGTGATGGCGTCGCAGGCGTTCGCCTTCGGGCAGCCATCCTTGGCCAGCAACTTGCCGGCGAGGTCGTAGAAGGAGACGTCGAGGGTCGCCGGCTGCGTGCCGACGTTCTGGATGCGGATCCAGGAGTTCTGGTCGCCGAGCAGCGCAGTCTGCGCCTCGCCGCGGTCGTTCGCAGACCACACGGCAGCGCTCAGCGCGACGAGTCCGACAAGCAGGAAGGTGACGAGACGGCGAGTCACGCCGCCGCGGGGGAGACCCGGCACAATTCGTCGCCCTTCCGCCCCGCTGCCCATCGATGATAGACACCGGACCCGCCGGCGTGCGACCTCAGCGGCTGCCGAGCGGCAAAATGGGCCGGGCCGTGAGGCACCGTTCGCCTCGACCGCGGCCCGGTGCTACGATCTCCCACCGGGCCGCGCGCCGGCCTGCTTCCTCGGGGTGTAGCTCAGCTTGGCAGAGCGCTTCGTTCGGGACGAAGAGGTCCGCAGTTCAAATCTGCGCACCCCGACCACACTTTCCCGCCAGACCGCCCACATGACGCGCAGGGAGCCGCGAAGGCCCCGCGACGTCGTGCGCCAACCCATCCTCGCGAGAGGGTCAACGCGTCGGCCTCGATCGAGTAGTCGCTGAGCCAGTTCTGCGCCTGACAGCGAAGGACGTAGTAGTAGCGCGTCGTCCCGACGATCCCGACCACGTCGGTGTATGTCGCCTGCGCGGGGGGCAGCGCCGTGACCAGTCCCCACGGACCTCCGTGGGTATTGCTGCGGTAGAGCGCACAGGACGTCGCGAAGGTGCTCGCCGTCGGCGTCCAGTCGATCTCGACTGCGTTCGCGCTCAACCCCACCGCCACGACGTCGGTCGGGGGCTGCAGCGTGGCTGCGGAGATCAGACTCGCGTTTGGCTTCGACTGCGTGAAGAGCCCCTCCGACGGAACCGCGACGGCCGGACTCAGCAGCAGCAGCAACGTAGCGCAGATGGCGGCAACCGCGGCACGCGCGTGCCGTACCTGCGGAGGCAGCGGCTCGACCGGAGTGTGTGGGTGCCACGTGGTCATGCCGCACCTCGTGTGGTCTGTCGGGTACCCGCCGGTCAGCCGCTACGGGTTGTTGACGGTCTGCTCAGCATCGAAGGTGAACGTCGCGGTCGTCGTCGACGACTGGAACGCGTTCCCCGTCGCCAGAGGCAGCGCCACCTTGAAGCACAGCTGCTCGTTCGTCCCAGCGTCGAGGACGCGGTCCCCGGCCTGCGCACCCTGCGCGTTCGACCCGATGGCCGCGATCGCGAGCGCCGCGTTGTAGAGGATCGCGCCCGACTCAGCCGAGCAGCCGGGCGCTTGGTACTGGCGCACGGTGAGCTGGAGCTGCGAGGCGAGGTTCTTGCCGTCCGGGTTCGTCGCGGAGGTCGACATGGCGTACCGCTGCTGGAGGGTGCCGCCATTCGTGATCGTGATAGGCGCGATGATCGAGTCGCCCGGGGCCATGTTCGCGAAGGTCACGAGGGCCGTGGCGGGGGCGTCCGTGATGATGATGCTCCCCGTGGAGAAGGTGTTCGCGTCGTTCGACTTCGTGTCCGAGAACACGGCGATGCTCTCGACGCTCGCGAAGGAGCCGACAACGCTGGTGACCATGAGAGCTGCGAGCGCGGTTCGAAGCACGGTGTACCCCCTGCTCGCATATTCGGAGCGGGGGGCGGCTTCCGCAGGCGGGAGGCCTCGGGGTTTACCCGAACTTCACGGCCTGGACGCGGTTACGCGGCCACCCAGGCCGGCGGCTCGTCATCGTCCAGCACATCCGTGCTGACCGCGGGCTCAGGAGCCGGTACGCCTTCGATGGGCGATGCCGCGACAGGGACGAGCGGCGTCGGCGGCATAGCCGGGGCCGCGAACGCCGCCTCGAGGCCGGCGTCCGCGTCCTTGCCCAGGACGGCGAGGACGCGCGCGAGGTGCGGGGACATGCGGCTCTGGTCGCGCGCCCGCTCGGCGTCCGTGCGCAGGGCGGCTTCGACCGCGGAGGCGTCCGTGACACCCCGCTCAGCCAGCCCGCGCACCTCATCGGCACGCTCCTGCACGAACGTCAGCGCCGTGGCGAGGTAGTCCGAGCGCAGCCCGAAGGCGATGCGGGACAGGTCGCGCCGCTGCTCATCGAGGCGTGCCTCGATGGCGGCGATGTCCGGATCGAACACGGCGAGCAGCGCGTCCATGGCCTCGGCCTCGCGGTCAAGCCACTGGCGGATCGGTTCCTTCGAGCGCTCGGCCTGGGCACGCACCTCCGCAGCGCGGGCGCGGTCGCGCTCGAACTGCAGCGTCAGCGCGGGGTCGTTCGCCGTCCCGGCCGCCTCGAGCTGGGCCATCAGGTGGTCGAGGTTCGCCTCGAGCGTGTCGGCGTACTCCATTGCGGGGCGCAGCCGGTCGTCCAGCTGGGCCTCGAAAAGCGCGCGCGTGTACTCGTGCTGCTCGATGAGGCTGCGCACCACGTCCATTCCGGACGTGACCGCCTGCCCGATTTCGGCCTGGATCTGGGATTCCGCATCGAGGAGCGCCGCGATCTGGCGCATGCGCGGGGTGGCGGCCACCCAGGTCGGCGCCGCCTCGACCCGCCGGGGTGCCGCGACGGGCGCGGGAGGCGACACGCGTGCGGGGGCGGTCATCCGGGGCGCCACGGGGACGGCCCGGCCCGTCGGCACTGCGGGGGCAACGGGAGCGACCGCTTGACGCCCACGACTGAACCAGGCGAGCGAAGGCATACGCAACGACAGCTGCGGCAGGTGGACCTCGGTGGCGTGCTGCGGCACCGGGACGGTGGGAGTGAGCAGGACCGGCCGGGTGCGCGGCACCTCGACAGCGGCCGGCGCGTCGACCGTGCGGCGCGACGTGCCGCGCATCGACAACAGCAGCGGCACCAGCGAAAGCACGAGGACGATGTGGCCCGGCGTGCTTCGCGCGAACCGCAGGACGGATCCTGCAAACGGGATCGCGAAGACCATGCGCGAGACGGGAAGGGCGCCGGACACCATCTCCGCATCCGGCGTCGCGTTCGCGTCACCCTTCGTCTGAAAGCGCAGGCCTTCCTTGTCGTTCAGGACATCCACGACCCGGTGTGTGACCGGTGTGTCCGGGGTCTCAAGATGGCGGTACGTGATCACGTCACCGGAACGCACGGTGAGCGGATCGGTGCGCTTCGAAATCACGAGCGCACCCTCCCGAATCGCGGGCGACATCGAGCCGCCGTTGACCACGAACGAGTCGAGCCCGAGGAAGGTGGCGAGGACCGCCGGCAGAATCGAGGCCGTCACGAGAATCGTCACCGTCAGTGCTGCGGTCGAGAGCATGCGCGCGATGACTTCCGGGGTGATGGCCTGGCGCAGCCAGGCGCGACCGAGGGCAAGCGAACTGACGGCGTCGGTCATGGCGGCCTCGCAACAGCGATCGAGCCGGAGGCGTGGGCGCACGCCGGTCTCGCCTGTCGAGGGTGCGACCAACGGCGTCGTTTCCCTATCAGGGTTGCCCCGCGATCCCCTGCAGGGGCTCCCCGAATAGGCGCGCCCCGCATCGCGATCTCCCTGATGAGCGCACGCTCGGGAGCTTCGCTACGATGCCGCGACACGAGGAGACCGAATGACCGACGACGCGCGCGCGGGCCCGTTCCTGTACTTCTCCTACGGGTCGAACCTGGACGCCGCACGCATCCGCATGCACTGTCCCAGCGCGCGACTGGTGACGATCGCGCGGCGCGAGGGGTACCGCCTCGCGTTCTCGGCTGAGTCGAAGAACACGTGGCACGGCGGCGTCGGGGACATGCGCCCCTCGCCGGGCGACGAGGTCTGGGGTGCGCTCTGGCTCATCGACGCGGCCGAATCCAACGCCCTCGACGAGCAGGAGGGGCTGCTCCGCGTCCCGCCGGTGTACGAGCGCATCACCGTCGAGGTCACGACGCCGGCCGGAGATACGGTCCGCTGCCGCTCGTACGTCGTCGCGGATCCGAACCTCGAGGGGTTCTTGCCGTCGCCCGCGTACAAGGAAACGGTGCTGCGCGGTGCACGCGCCCTTGGCTTCCCCGCGCGCTACATCGAGCTCCTCGAAGCGGTACCGGACAACGGCCGCACCAGCGGCGCAGAGCGCTGAGCAGCGCACCGAGCCGCGGGGTCAGGGCGACTTGGTCAGTGTCACGGCCGTCGAGCTCGTGAAGCCGTTCGGGAAGAAGCTGGCGAACGTCGTCCTGAGGAACGCAGGACCGTTCACCACCAGCAGGTGGTACGCGCCGCTCGCGTCCTGCGCCCACACGCCGTCCGCGCCCACACGCCGTCCGCGCCCAGACTGGCTGCGGCCGCCTCGAGCTGGTCAACGGTGCCGCCGCCGAACACGGCCAGCGCCAGACCGGTGGCGCCATAGACGACGGTCGGCTTCGTGTTCTGGACGGGGGCTGGGCCGCCCTTCTTGTAGATGACCGCAAACGGCGTGAAGTGCATCACGTCCGCGGTGATCGTCAGGTTCCCGTTGCTGTCCGTCGTCGCCTTCGATGGCACATCCACCCACTGCTTGCCGTCGAAGTAAGAAATCACGAAGTCGCCCGGCAGCGCACCCGCGGGGATCACGCCGCCGGGGACGTTCATGGTGATCTGCACGGGCTCCGCGAACGGCGTGAGGATCGGCTGGTTCGATGAGTCGAGCGTCGACAGGAATGCCGCGGTGAGGACGGTCCCACCGGACGATCCAAGCGGCGCGAGGTCCAGCAGCGCGGAGATATCCTTCACCGGCTGGATCGCCACCTGATCGGCGCCCGGAATCGCCGTACTCGAGACCACGAGCTGGACCGAGCCGCCCGCACCCGTTGTTCCGCCCGAGAACAGCTGCGAGTTCACCGTCACGGAACCGCCACTGTGCGGAACGTAGGCGCCGATGAGCGCCCCCACGGGCACGGTCTGCCCGCCGGGGACCACGGTGAGCGTCGGCAACGCACCACCGCCGCCGCCGACGGCACCGCCGCCGCCGCCACCACCACCGCCACCGCCACCGCCCGACGAGGGCGGCACGACCACCACGGGGGTCACGATGCTGAATGCGCTGCTGTCCGCCAGCGTCGGGCCGCCGGTGGTCGTCGCGCGCAACTGGAACCCGCTCCCCGCCACGCTGATCGCCAGATTGAAGAAGGTTGCGGTGCCGTTGACGGCCGTGACCACCTGCGTGCCGCTGAGGACCGCCCCGCCAGGCCCGGTACCCGCCTTGATCGCGATGGTGATCGGATTCGTGGCCGTCGTCACGACGTTACCGCCGAGGTCGACGACGCTCACCGCGGGCTGACTTGCCCAGGCCGAGGCCGGCGCGCCGCCACCCGGCTGCATGCCGAACGCGAGCGCGACGGGAGCACCGATCGCCACGTTGAACGGCGCCGTCTCCGCACCCGCCCGGTTGGGCGCGGTCGCGACGAGCACGTAGCCCTGACCCGCGCGATCGATCGACAGGCCGGCGAAGGTCACGACGCCGTTGATCGCGCCCACCGTCGCCGTGCCGGAGAGCATGGCCCCGGCCGTGCCCGTGCCAGGCTTGATGGACACCGTGACGTTGTCCGTCGCGGAGTTGAGCGGGCACTGTGCGCCGGTGCAAATCGCGAAGACGGGTTGGGTGCCAAAGGCCGCCCCGCCGGTGATCGTCCCGCCCGGCTGCGTCTGCACGCTGATCGCGGATGTCGCGACATCGAATGCGCTGCTGTCCGCCGAGGTCAGGCCGGTCGACGACGCCGTCAGCACGTAGCCCGTCCCCGCGAGCGACGGTGCGAGGTTCGTGAACGTGGCGACGCCTGCCGTGGCGGCGAGCGATGCCGTGCCGCCCAGCGTCGCACCGCCCGTGCCCGTCCCCGTCTTGATCGTGATCGCCACGTTCGCGGAGGAGCCGGTGATCGTGTTTCCGGACGCGTCCGTGACCCGCACGACGGGCTGCGTGAGCAGCGGCGCCGCTGCGAGACCTCCCGAGGGATGCGTGCTGAACATCACCTTCGAGGCGACGCCGGGATTGATGTCGAACGCCGTCGAATCAGCCTCCGGGATGCCGTTCGCGGAGAACGCGAGCTGGTAGCCAGTACCGGCGAGGTCGATGCGCAGGTTCGAGAACGTCGCCAGACCATTGCTCGGAGCGACCGAGGTCGTCCCCGCCAGGATCGCGCCGGCGCTGCCGGTGCCGCCCTTGATCGCGGCGTTCACCATCGTCGAAGCCGTCGTGACGAGGTTGCCCCCTGCGTCGAGGAGGCGGACGACCGGCTGCGTCCCCAGCGCGGCACCCGCCGTGCTCGTCGCGGGCTGCGTCAGGATATCGAAGGCCGCCGCGGGCCCGACGTTAACCGTCGTGTTCGCGCCGGTGCTTGTCGTGATCGCGCCGGTCGTCACATCAGTCGCGGTGACCGTCCGGGTGCCGGCCGTGTTCAGCGTGACGCTGAACGTCTTCGCGCCCGCGACCAGCGCCGCGTTCGCGGGCAGCGTTGCGTTCGTGTCGCTCGAGGTGATCGCGATCGTGTCCGTCGATGACACGACGTTCCAGTTCGCGTCCACCTCGTTCACGGTCACGGTGATCTGCGTACCGCCGTTCTGCGCCGTCGGCGTCCCGGTCTTCCCGGTCGCCGTCCCGGGCGCGGCCGTCTCGCCCGGCATCAGCAGTTGCAACTTCGACGCCGCCCCCGCGGCGACCGCGGTGCTCGCGCCCGTGCCGGCAGTGATCGTGGGCACCGTGACGTCGGACGCGGTGGCCGTCCGTGAACCCGCCGTCTTGAACGTCACGTTGAACGTCTGGCTGCCAGCCACGAGCGCCGCATTCGCAGGGAGCGTTGCGTTCGCGTCGCTCGAGGTGATCGCGACTGTGTCGGTGGACGAGATGACGTTCCAGAGCGCGTCCACCTGGTTCACGGTGATCGTCAACCCGCCGCCGGCGGTCTGCCCGGTGGGCGTGCCGGTCTTGCCGGAAAGCGTCCCCGGCGCAGCCGTCTCGCCGGGCATGAGCACCTGCAACTTCGAGGCGGCGCCGCTGTTCACCGTCGTGTTCGGGCTGACGTTCGCCGTAATCGCGTTGTTCGACGCATCGCTCGCGGTGATCGTCCTCGTGCCCGCAGTGTTGAGCGTGACTGTGAAGGTCTTCGTCCCGGCGGCGAGAGCGGCGTTCGCCGGCAGCGTCGCGTTCGCGTCCGTCGACGTGATCGCAATCGTGTCTGTCGAAGACTTGAGGTTCCAGAACGCGTCGACCTGGTTGACGGTCACCGAGAACGACGTGCCGGCCGTCCGCGCGGTCGGCGTCCCCGTCTTCCCGGATCCCGTGCCGGGCGCCGCTGTCTCGCCCGGCAGCAGCAACTGCAGCTTGGTCGCCGCACCCGACGCGACTGCGAAGGTGCCGGTCTCGGCACCGGTGAAGCCTGAGGCGGTCGCAGTCAACACGTAGCCGGTCGCGGCGTAGTCGATGCGCAGATCGGTGAACGTCGCGATGCCTGCGACAGCGTTCACCGTCGTGGTACCTGCGAGCACCGCGCCACTGCCGCCGGTGCCGGGCTTGATCGCCACCGTCACTGCGGCGGTGCTGCTCGTGATCGTGTTGCCGTCCGCATCGAGAAGTGTGAACACGGGCTGGCCGGTGAAGTTCGCGCCCGCGGTCGCGCCCGAGGGCGCTGTCGTCACGGTCACCGACGCGGCCGCGAGGACCAGCGCGACCGGGGTCGAGCGGTCGATGTTCGTCGCGTCGCCCAGGTTGTAGTACGGGTTGTCGCCCCAGCACTTCACGTTCCCGCTCACGATTACGCAGGCGTGGTAGCCACCGTGTACGGAGAGCGCGCTGACGCCGGAACTCAGGCCACTCACGAAACTGCTCGGGGCGAAGTTATTCCCGCCGACGGAGCCGATGCCCAACTGCGACTGGTCGTTGTGACCCCAGCATTTCACCCCGCCGCCGGAGAGCAGCGCGCAGGCGAAGTCATTCCCGGTACCGACCGCGGTCAGGCCGCTCGTGAGCCCGGAGACATCGACCGGACCGCCTCGCGCCGTCGTCGAGCCGTCGCCGACCTGGCCATAGGTGTTGTCGCCCCAGCACTTCGCGCCGTTCGTTGACGTGAGTGCGCAGACATTCGCGCCACTAACGGAGATCGAGGGGGACACCGTCGCGAAGCCGGAGCCCCCACCACTCGGCGTCGTTGGCGTCGCAGTCGAGAGCCAGGTCCCGCTGTTGCCCCAGCAACTCAACGCGCCCGTGTTCAACACCGCACAGGTGCTGTAGAGCCCAGCATCGATGGCGACGACGCCGCTCGTCAGACCAGTGACGTCTCCAGCCAGCGGGTCGTTCACTGGCGTGTTGATCGTGCCGCGCCCGAGCTGGCCGTGTGAGTTATCGCCCCAGCACTTCACGCCGCCGCCGGTCGTGAGTGCGCACGCGTGGTAGCCGCCGACGGCCACCGACGCGATGTTCGTCAGTGCCACGCTGCCCGGCCCGAGAACCGAGGTGGGCACGCTCACCGGCGTCGCGCTGATCGCACCGTTGCCGACCGTGCCGTTGTTGTTGTCGCCCCAGCACTTCACGGCGCCGCCGGTCGTGACGGCACAGGCCGCGATGTATCCCGACGACAGGGAGGCAACGCCGGTATTGAGTCCGGTGACAACCACGGGACTCGGTGCGATGCCGTTCACGGTCCCGACGCCGGCCTGGCCCTGCCCGTTGTACCCCCAGCAATCCGCGCCGCCGGTGCCCGTCACAGCGCAGGTGTAGGAGATGCCCGCAGCGACTGCGCTGAACGTAGAGCCACCGGTGCCGAGGGTGACATCGAACGCGGTGCTGTCGACGGTGCCGAGGGTCGAACCTGCCGCTGTGAGGCGATACCCCGTGCCCGGCCGGTCGATCTTGAGCCCGGTGAATGTCGCAACCCCGGCCACGGCGTTCACCGTGCACGCGGACGCCGCGCCTGTACCCGTGCATCCCGCACCAAGGAGGCTTGCGCCCGCTGTCCCGGTGCCGCTCTTGATCGTCAGCGTGATCGCATCAGTGGCCGATGTCGAGTTGTGTCCGAGCGCGTCCTTCAACTGCACCGTCGGCGAGACATTGAAGATCGCGTTGGTGACGGTGCCCGTGAACACACCGGTCTGCGCGCCCGGCGGCGTGGCGGTGAACGCCAGTTGTGTCGGCGGCCCGCCCGCGTTGTACGCGTTCAGTCCGTCGATGCGTCCGCTGCCGTACACGTTGTCGACGCCGGCCGCACCGAGGTCTACCGCCGTGTTGACGATCATGCTGCGCAGCAGCGTGCGCGCAGTCGACGCGGACATCGCGTTCACGCTGCCGTTCTTCAGCCGCGGGTGCGCCTGTAAGAGCAGCGCGGCGAGGCCCGCCGCATGCGGAGCAGAGGCCGAGGTGCCGAAGAACGGCGTCGCGAACCCGCCCGCGCCGGTCACCGCGACGCCGTCCGTCGCTACGACGTCCGGCTTCGTGCGACCGTCCTCCGTCGGGCCCTGCGAGCTGAACGTCTCGATCGTCGTGATCGCCGTGCGCGGCACGGCGCCGACGGAGATCACACCGCCGCCGGCATCACCCTGCGCGAGGACCGACCCGCCCGGAGTGAAGTACGCGAGGTATGAGGGCACCGGGGTGCCAAACGCCTGCACGGCCCCGAATACGAAGATCTCGAGGCTACGGGCGGCCGCCTGGTTGTTCTTGTTCCAGACGATGATGTCGTACTGCTTCGGCGAGCCCGTGTTGTTCGTGAACGTCACGGATTCGTATGCGGTCCCCGAGCCGTTTTGGACATTGGTGCTCGTCCCCACCGACGGGAACGACGACGCTCCATCCACGCGCAGCACCGCGAGGTTGTAGTCATTCGCAGAGCTGCCGGCCGGGTCGTTCCACGTGAGCACGACGGTCGCCGTACCGGTGTCCGGCACGAAGATCGCGCTGAAGGGGAAAGAGCCGTTCGCGAAGTTCCAGGCGCTCGGGGTCGTCGTGTTCGCGGTTGGGCTGAACAGATGCTGTTTCCCAGAGAACCCGCTCCCGGGGAGCGAGACCGAGATATCCGTTGTCGAAGCGACGTACGGATCCTGCCAGTGTGACTGCGCCTGGTTGCCGACCGACGTGATGTACGCGCGGATCGGGTTCGATCCGTTCGCGAGCGCTGCGCTCGTGTTCGCCGAGACGGAGTTCGTGCCGTCAAACGGGGGGATCACCCAGCTAATGTCGTCTACAACGACGTCGCAGTTCGCGGCGAGGAAATTCACCGCGCTGTTGAACTCCACGCTGGTGTTGAAATTCGCGAAGCGCAGCTGCGCTCCAGGCGCGATGTCGTGCACGATCTCAAGGATGGCCGTCCCCTCGGCGCCGGTCCCACCGCTGATGCCGGCTTCCAGGTCGCCGTCCGCGCGGAATGACTGCGCGATGACGCCGCCGGTCGTTGAGGTGAGCTTGGCGAGGCCCGGGCTGTTCACGCCGGTGCCGGACCGGTTGAGCGTGCTCGCAGGGAGGTCGCCCGCGGTGATGGACGTCTGCAGGCCGTGGATGCCGTCCGAGATCACACCCACCGTGATTCCCGTGCCGTCCACTCCGACGGTGGTGCGGATGTAGTCCAGGCTCTGCAGGGTGTCGCCCTGCGTGGTCACCGAGCCCGCGTTCAGTTGCGGGTAGTCCGGCAGCCGCACGCGCGCGACGCCTGACCATGCGCCGACCGTATTCAGCGCGCTGATCGGCACCCGCGCCTGCGTGATGCGCTGCGTGGCGCTCTCGATCTCGACGACCGCGCCCGCACCGAGGAGCAGCGCACGCGGGGAATCGCCGCCCTGCGGCCACTCCACGTACACCTGAACGGTGTCGCCAGTGAGCCGCATGCGCCGTTCATTGGTCAGCGCGCGCACGGCCGGGGATTCTGCCTGCGCTCGTGCCGCGTTGGGCACGGCTCCCGACTGCGCGATGGCGCGAGTCGCGCGCGTCAGCTCGAAGAGCCCCGTGTCGAACTTCGACGTGTTCGGCTCGACGGTGACGCTCGGCAAGGTGAGTCCCGCCGTGGGGCCAACCGGTCCAGGAGCGCCCGGCACCAGCGGCGCGGGCGTCGGCGTGGGGGTCGGGCTGACGGTCGGACTCGGGGTGGGGCTGGGGCCTGGCGTGACAGTCGGCGTGGGCGCCACGGCAGGGGTCGGCGTCGCTGTCGGGGCGGCAGTGGCGGTGGCAGTCGGCGCCGGTGTCGCGGTCGGCGTTGCCGACGGGGTCGCGGTCGCGGAGAGAGTCGCCGTGGGCGTCGCGGACGGCGTGGCCGTCGGAACAGCCGTCGGCGTCGCGGTCACCGAGGGCGTCGGCGCTGCGGTGGCAGTCGCTGTCGGAGTCGCGGTAGGCGTCGCCGTCGGCGCGACAGTCGAGGTCGCTGTGGCGGTGGGCGTCGCAGTCGGCGTCGGGGTCGGGCCGACGGGCCCGAGCGGCGCGACCTGCGCCGAGGTGCCGGGCGCGCCGAGCAACGAGAAAGCGATCGCGGCCACCACGATGACCAGCGCCAGCGCGCGCCAGCGACGGATCGCGCGCCTCATCGGGCGGTGATGCCGTAGTCAGGCAGCCGGAGGGAATCGGTGGAGGGGAGCACGCCAACCTTCGCAAGTGCGCGCAGCGGAATCGACGCCTGGATGAGTCGATCCGCCGCAGACGTGGTCTCTACGCGTGCCCCTGCGCTCGAGAGTGCATCGATCGTCGCCTGCACCCCACCAGCATACCCGACGTACACCTGCAGGGCGTCCCCGGACATACGCGCGCGGCCGGAGGCGAGCAGCGCTCCCGCCTGAGGCGACGCGGCCGACACGCCGGCCTGCGTGATGGGCGTGCCGGCTGCGTCCAGGGTGGCCGCGACGGCGATAAAGACGCGGACGTCGGCGCTGACGTCACCGCGCCCGGCCGCGGACGGGGGCGGGGACGCCACGGCATGCGTGGCGGTCGCGGTGGGCGTCGTGATCGTGGTCGCACTCGATGACGGCGTCGCGCCGGGCCCGACGGGGCCGGGTGTGGAGGCGGTTGCAGCGGACGAGGGCGTTGCTGACGACGTCACGACAGGGCCCTCCTCGGCGACTCGGGCGGGGATCGGAGTGCACGCGGCGAATAGGACGAACACGCCCGCCGCGCACGCGCGGAAGACGACTGCACGCGCCCTGCACCACTCGACCAGCCGCACAGGCGATACGCCTTCCCGCTCATTCATCCTACGTTCGGCAATCGGCGTCTGGACGTCCGGTCGAGTTAAGCCGCGGTAAGGACTCCGCCGCGCGGCGCGGCGCGCACCGTGAACGGAGCGCCGCCGCGAGTTACCATTCGCGCACTGTTCCCGCTCCATGGAGGCCCCGATGACCCACGTGCGCCGCACCTCGATGACCCTCGGAGCCGTGCTCCTGGTCGCACTGACCGCGATCGCGCTGCTCCAGCCACGCACCGGCGCGGCGCAGACGGTGTTCACGGCGCCCCGCATCACGAACATCTCCCCCGCGACGGGTTCCAGCGCCGGGGGCACCAGCGTGACCATCACGGGCACCGGCTTCATCGCCGGCGCGACGGTGGACTTCAGCGGACTGCTGCTGAGCAACGTCGTGGTCACGGGCGGCACCCAGATCACCGGCGTGACGCCCCGCGGCTCGGGTGGCGCGGCCAACGTGCGGGTCATCAACCCGGACGGAGGCGCGACAAGCGTCAGCGGCGGTTACTTCTACACCGACCCCGCGACGGGCCTCTCCGTGAACACCGTCTTCCCGCTGTCCGCCCCGAACGGCGGTGGGGCCACGGTGACGGTCACGGGGACCGGGTTCACCAGCGGCACGACGGTGTTCTTCGGCGGCGCGCCGGCCTCGCGGGTGACCTATCAGGGCACGTCGCAGCTGTCGGTCACGGCGCCGCCGAACGCGACGGGAACAGTACCGGTCATCGTGCGGAATCCGGATGGGACCTCCGCCACCCTCGCGAACGCCTTCAGCTACACGGGCGGGGTCCAGATCACGACGGTGCGCCCGGGCGCGGGGCCTGCCAGCGGCGGCACGCGGCTGCTCATCACCGGATCCGGTTTCACGCCGGGCGCCTCGGTTGCCGTCGGTAGCGCGCCCGCGAGCGGCGTAATCGTCGTGAACTCCGCGCAGATCATCGCGACCACCCCGCCGGGCACCAGCGGCGACACCACCGTGGCGGTCACGAACCCGGCAGGCGGCACCGTCGTGATGCCCAGCGCCTTCCGCTACGCCGGCACCATCGCGCCCTCGGCGATCCCGACGGTGTCCAACGTGTCCCCGCTCACCGGTAGTACGAACGGCGGAACGCTGGTCTCCGTGTTCGGGACGAATCTGTCAGGCGGTGTCACGGTGCTCTTCGGCAACGTGCCCTCGCCGAACGTCCAGTGGAACGGTGCGTCCTCGATCGTCGCTACGGCGCCGTCGAACCTGCCCGGCCCTTCCGCGGTGACGATCATCAACAGCGATGGATCGACGGCCACCCTGCCGAACGCCTTCACCTACGAGGGGCCCCCGGGCCTCACCGCGTCGCAGCTCAGCCCGGCAACCGGGCCGACCGCGGGCGGCACGACGGTGACGATCACGGGGACGGGCTTCCCGACGGGCGCATGGGTCACCTTCGGCGACACGGTGTCGCCGACGACGACCGTCGTTGGGACGAACCAGATCGTGGCCGTCTCGCCCCCGGGTTCGGGAACGGCGACGGTGACCGTCAACGCCCTCGGCGGCCTGACGGCGGTCATCCCGGGTGGCTTCGCCTACACCGGAGACGCTCCGGCCACTCCGACCACGCCCACCACCCCGACGACCCCCACCACGCCCGCGGGCACGACCGGACCGGGCACCTTCGCGGCCGCGCCGGTCTTCTCATCCGGCGACTCGAAACTCGCGCAGGCGGTGTTCAACGGCGGATCGTTCGCACAGCTCGACACCGCGCTGACCGCGAACAACGCGCGGGGCGCGTGGGCGCAGACCCCCACGGGCACATTCGTCCTGTACATCGTGGGCGCTCCGACGTTCGTCAACGCGCCCATCGTGAGCGCATTCCCGACCGGATTCTCGGGAGTGGTGGCGCTCACCCTCGTCGGCAAGTAGCGAGACACCGCGCTATCGAAGCAGGGGAGCCGGGTGACCGGCTCCCCTTCTTCTTGTCTTCGTGCCTCGGCTCGGGATCCCCGGACGGCGCGCCGCGTCGCCGGGGCCGATCGCCGCCTCGAGGCAGCCCGCATCTGCCGCGATCAGGGCTGAACGGCCAACGCGGGCCTCGTGCTAGCCCACGGATAGCCAGCGGGCCGCGCCAAACGCAACAACTGGTGCGTCTCGCGTGAGATGGATCGCGGAGGTCGTCACGCGAGCACGGGGACGTGCGGCGCTCGAGGCTACGGCGTCGCGCTCGGCCGGGGCCCGGGGGCCCCCGACGGCCCGCTTGCGCCCGAGGGACGGGCAGCGCCGGAAGCGCCACTCGCGCCTGAGGCGCCGGACGCCCCGCTCGCACCTGAGGCACCGCTGGCGCCGGAGGCACCCGTCGGCCGACCGCCAGCCCCGGACCCGCCGGAGGGAGCGCCGCCCGGACCGGGAGTCGCGACCTGCACGGCCTGCCCGTCGCGGAGCGCATTCTGGCCTACGACCACCACCTGGTCGCCGGCCGCAAGCCCGTCAGTGATCTCGGAGTTGGTCTCGTCGGTGATCCCGACCTTCACGGTCTTGGCGGTCGCCTTGCCGCTCGCAATCACGAACACCGTCGCGCCACGCGCCTGCTGGAGAATCGCGGCGCTGGGCACGAGGAGCGCGTTCGGCTTCTGTGCGACGACGACGCTCACCTGGGCGAACATGCCCGGCTTCAACTGCGCATCGGGGTCGCTGGCCAGCACCTTCACGTCGAACGTGTGCGCGCGGGCGTCGCCGGTCGGTGCCACGGCAGCGACCTTCCCGGGGAAGACCTTCCCCGGGAACGCCGGGACGGAGAGCTCGACCGCCAGGTCGGGCTTGACCTGGCCGACGCGAGCCTCATCGACGGTGATATGAACCTCGACCGCCTTGGCCACGAGCAGGAAGACCGGCGTGGCCGTGGTCACCGAGGACCCCGGATCAAGGAGCTTCTGCGCGATCACCCCGTCGAACGGGGCCTTGATGTTCGTCTGATCGACATTGGTCTGCGCGACAGAGACGGCCGCCTGGGCCTGCGCCACGGCGGCGCGAGCACCCGCGATGTCCTGATCGGTGAACGGCGCCTGCCGAGTCGCAAGGACGCTGGCCGCCTGGCCGACGACAGCTCGCTGGGCGGCGATTGCCGCGGGCGTCGGGTTCAGGAGCAGGTCAAGCTTGGCCTGCGCAGCCGTCAGGGCCTGCTTCGCCGAAGCCACGTTGTTCAACGCGGTCACATACGCCGCGTTGCCGTTCATCATCGCCACCGCGTTCGCGCTCTGCGTGCTGCCGATCGCACCCACGCCCGTCGTCAGCGAGGACGAGACCGAGTCCACGACGCTCTGCGGGAGCGGCAGGGTGACGTTGTTGCACGGCACGCCCACGCCAAGGGGGGAGTTGCACACGAGGTAGATCTGGCCGATCAGCGTCGCGCGCGTATTGTTCACGGTCGTGTCAGCGTTCGACGCGGCCGCCTGCGCCGAGGCCACCGCGGCCTGAGCAGCGGCGATGTCGGAAGCCGACGGGTTGAGCAGCTGGTTCAGGGTGGCCTGTGCGGAATCGAACGACGCCTGCGCAGCGGCGATGTCCACGGCCTTGGAGCCGGCGAGCATCGCATCGAGCTTCGCCTGCGCCGCCTGCGCCCCGGCCTGCGCCTGCTGGAGCAGCGCCGGCAGCGTGCCGGCGTCCAGGGTGCCGAGGATGTCACCGGTCCTCACGACGGTCCCTTGCTCGGCGCGCACGGACTGCAGCAGTCCGGCCACGCGAGCGGTCACGTTGACCTGGCTGCTGGCCTGGATGGCACCCGAATAGGTCAGCACGGAGCGGATGGCGCCCGTGCGCGCGGCGACGACCTGAACGGGGACAGAGGCCTGGGCCGCCTTGTTGGCGCCGCTGGCGCCGGAGCCGAACATCCGCATCGCGAGAGCGGCGCCGCCCCCAACCACGGCGAGCGCGACAATGGCAAGAAGAATCGCGCGACCGCGCCCCGCCTTTGGCATCAGGTCCCGCACCCTTCGGTACTCGCGAGTCCGCTTCAGCGACGTCGCATCGGTCAATTCTATCGGGGCGCGAGGATATCGTGTTAAGCGGTTGTGCACCCGTACCGATGCCGTTACGGCCGACAGCGGAGACTGGGCGGTGGCCTGGGAAACGCACTGGGCGCAGAGCCCGTTTCCCAATCAACGAGGCCACGCCTGCGGAGTCGAACGCTGCGAGCCCGCTCTCGTCGATCATCAGACGATGAGCATCCGCTCACACTTCGCGCATAACCCGCGGGTAGGATGCGATCGGTGGGGATCACCCGGCAGCCGCGAGGACGCGGCACCGGATTGGCGGAGCACACATGACGGCGAGCCCGGACCCACGCACTCCCGAAGCGGGCACTGCGCCCACAATCGGGCGCCCGCGCGCCGCGGCGCGGGGGGCCGCAGCCCCGAAACGCGGCGCTCGGTTCACCTGGTGGCGGCTTCTCGTGGGCGCGGTTCTGGTCGCCGTCCTCGGCTTCGCCGGCTGGCAGGGCTGGCAGAAGCTCCACCCCGCGACGAAGACGGTGGCGGCCGTCCAGACCGTCCCTGCGACGCGACGCTCGATCGTCGAGTCCGTCACGCTCCCGGGCACCGTGGGCAGCGGCCGTACCTCCAAGCTCTCGTTCGCCTCAAGTTCGTCCGGCGCGAGCATCAGCGGCATCGTGAAGAGCATCTCGGTGAAGACCGGGGACACAGTGACGGCGGGCCAGGAGGTCGCCCAACTCGACACCACGTCTCTGGACCTGGCCGTGAAGTCCGCCCAGTCCTCGCTCACGACGGCGCAGATCAAGATGCAGCAGTTGCTCGCCGGGGCGCTCGCAAGCGACGCCGCGAGCGCCGTCCAGGCGGTCATCACCGCGACCGGCAACGTCCTGACGGCGCAGAACACGCTGACCACCGCGCAGACGAACCTCAACGCGATCCAGAACAACGCCGGCGTGGCCACGCAGGCAGCCACGGCGCAGCAGGCGTCCGACAACATCAACGCGCAGCTGGTGACCGCACAGGCGGCCGTGTCCGACTTCATCACGCAATACAAGAACACGGCGAACGATGCGTTCGGCTCGGGGACGCTGCAACCCGCCGTTGACACCCTCGTGAAGGCGGTCGACTCCCGCTGCTCGACCCTCGCGACGCGCGACGGGTGTGTCGACGCGGCGATGCCCCCGGGGAGCGACCTCACCTCCCTCGTGACAGCGCTGAACAATCTGCCGCAGATTGGCCCCGATCTGCTGTCGGCGTTGAAGTCGTTCAATGACGCGACCGGCTCCGCCGCGACGGCGGGACTCCGAGCCCCGACGTTGCTGCTTGTGCAGGCCACCGCGGCGCGTGCCGGCCTCGCCGCGCGGGCATCGAACCTCGCACTGGCGCAGAGCGGCTCCAGCGGCAACCCCACCGCGGACGCGCTCGCCTCCGCCGTGCGGACCCGCGACGCGGCCAGCCAGGCACTCGAAGCGGCGCGCGCCGGCTACAACGCGGCCGTCGCAAAGCGTGACCAGGTGCTGGGCGGCCCGTTGCCGACGGACATCGCCCTCCAAGAGCAGTCCATCTCGCAGGCGTCGATCGCGCTCCAGAAGGCGCAGAACGACCGCGCGGGCGCCAGCCTCATCGCCCCGTACGCGGGGGTGATCGGCGCGATCACCATGAACGTCGGGGAGCAGTCGGGGTCTGGCTCGATCGTGCTGATCGATCAGGGCGCGATGCAGTTGCAGGCCTCCTCGCAGGAATCCGACATCGCGAAGATCAAGGTGGGACAGACCGCGAGCCTGGCGTTCGACGCCTACGCCGGCGTGACTGTGCCGGGCGTGGTGATCTCGGTCGCGCC
>CAIXBH010000268.1 GCA_903917615.1 uncultured Chloroflexota bacterium
CCATGGTGGCGGCGTGGATGAGGGCCGAAACCGGGGTCGGGCCCTCCATGGCGTCCGGCAGCCAGACGTGCAGCGGGAACTGCGCGGACTTGCCCATGGCGCCGGTGAAGAGGAAGAGCATCGCCACCGTGAGGTAGGTGTGGTCGATCTTGTGCGCCTCGACGGCGGCGATGATGCCCTGGATGTCGAAGGTCCCGGTGGCGCGCCACAGCAGGATGATGCCGATGAGCAGGCCGACATCGCCGACGCGCGTCGTGATGAATGCCTTCTTGGCCGCCTCGGCCGCGCTCTGGCGCTCCCAGTAGAAGCCGATGAGCAGATAGGAGGCGAGACCAACGCCCTCCCACGCGAGGTAGAGCTGGATGAGGTTGCCGGCGATGACGAGCGTGAGCATGGCGGTGATGAAGAGCGAGAGGACGGCGTAGTACCAGCCGTAGCGCGCCTCGCCGTGCATGTAGCCCATCGAGTAGACCATCACCATCAGGGCGACGATGGAGACGACTGGGAGCATGACCATGGTGATGGCGTCGACGTAGGTGCTGAACGGGATCACGAAGAAGCCGTGGTCGATGTTCACCCAGTCGAAGGAGAAGACGTTCCGGCCCTCGGGCGTGAAGACGCCCTTCACGAAGGCGTGCTGGAAGTCGCCGAGGATCATGAACACGATGGCGACGACGGCGGCGCCGCCGAGGATGACCAGCCAGTCGCCCCGGCGGGGCAGCAGGCCGTTGAACAGCGCGACGATGACGAAGATCACGCCCGGGATCGCCGGGATCATCCACGCCTGCTGCATGCCCACGGGGGCCATCCTTCCTCGAACCCAATCCGCGGCCAGCGGCCGCGGATCCTTCGGAATGCCGGGCGGCAACGCCGCCGGCGTCTAGCGCGCGGACGCGCCTACCACTTCAGCGAGTTCGCCTCGTCGACGTAGCCCGTGCGGTGCTCGCGGTAGAGCCGCAGCACGATGCCGAGCGCCAGGCCCACCTCAGCGGCGGCCACGGCGATGACGAACAGCGCGAACACCAGACCGGTGAAGGCCTTGGGGTCGCGGTACGTGGCAAAGGCGATGAAGTTGATGGCGACGGCCGCAAGCATCAACTCGACGGACATGAGGATCAGGATGGCGCTGCGGCGCGCGAGCACGCCGTAAAAGCCGATCGCGAAGAGCAGCGCGGAGAGGACGAGGAAGTTCGACAGCGGGATCACTTGGCGGCCTCCGTCGTCTCGCTGGCCTCGGGGCGTCGCGCGTTCACGAACGCGCCGGTGAACGCGATGTCGAGCAGGATGGCGACGACGATCACCGGGACGCTGAAGTCACGGAAGATGCGCTCGCCGAAGATGCGGAAGGGGACGAGGACCGGTGCCGTGAGCCCCCACTGGGCGGAGAGCATCGCGGCGACGAAGGTGCCCGCAAGCAGCGCGCCGATGCCGAAGGCGAAGGGCTTCTGGGAGCCGTCAGTGACGACGGGGTCCGCTGCCGCGTTCGTGAGCATGAGTCCGAAGAGGACCAGGATGATGACGCCGCCGCCGTACACCAGCACCTGGACGAGGGCGATGAACTCGGTGAGCAGCAGGAGGTAAATGCCGGCGACACCCAGGAGCGTCGCAATGAGGCACATCGCGGCATGGACCACGTTCGAGATGGTCACAGCGCCGATCGCGCCGAAGAGGATCACCGCGGCGGCCGCGTAGAACACCAGCTGGACGCCGGAGATGCGTCCCATGGCGAGCAGCGCCAGGAGGATCAGGAGGATCGGCCCGGCGACCAGCCCAGCCACAAGGCTGCCGGTCATGATCGTGCGGTCGAGCTGGGCGGGGAGCGGTAGTCGTGCGAGCAAGCGGGGCGTCCTCTGGCGAATCAGCGCGATCGTTCGTTTCGGTCGGTTAGGCCTCGTTGGCCTGGCCGACCACCGGCACCCACTCCGTGATCCCGCCGCCGTGCGACAGCGAGGTCAGGGCTCCGAGGTCCATCACCAGGTCCTTGCGGTCATAAACGGAAAGTTCGTGACCCTGCCAGGTGTTGTTCATGGCGATCGCATCGAAGTTGCAGACCTCGACGCAGATGTTGCAGCGCATGCAGCGCGCGTAGTCGATCCAGAACTTGTCGATGATCTTGCGGCGGCCGCTGTTGCCACCGACGGAGCGGTGGTTCGGGTTGTCCTTCATGAGGACGGTCATGCACTCCACGGGGCAGGCGCGCTCGCACGCGTGGCAACCCGTGCAGAACGGCTCGTCGATTTGCTTGTCCCAGAGCAGCAGCGGGAAGGCGCGGTCACGCTCCGGCAGCGGCTTGTGGTAGGTCGGGTAGTCGCGCGTGACGGGCTTGCGGGCGAAGACCGCAAGCGTGGTCCACATGCTCTTCGCGAGACCCTTCATGAGGCCGCCTCCGTCTGCATCGCCGGGTTCGCGGGCCGCACGCGCGGCTTGCTCACGGCGCGGTCGGTGATCCAGAACAGGAACACGATGCCGGCGAGGCCGGTCACGGTCAGGATGATCTTCGGGCCGCCGTAGACGAGTACGGCGCCGTTGAGCAGCACCTGCACCAGGGACAGCGGGACGAGCACCTTCCAGGCGTAGCCCATGAGCTGGTCGATGCGCAGGCGCGGCATCGAGGCGCGCACCCAGAAGACGAGGAAGATGAAGATGCTCGACTTCACCCCGACAAGGACGACCTGCCAGCCACGGCCGAGCTCGCCGCCGAACGGCCACTCGTAGCCGCCGAGGAACACCGCGCCCGCGAGGATGGACATGATGAACATGCCCGCGTACTCGCCGAGGAAGAACATCGACCAGCGGATGCCGGAGTACTCAACGAACGGGCCACCGACGACCTCGGACTCACCGACCGGGATGTCGAAGGGCGTGCGGTTGAGCTCCGCGAGCGCGGCGATGAAGAAGATGAAGAACGCCATCGGCTGCCAGACGATGTTCGGGACCGCGGACTGGCCCTGCACCATCTCGTTCAGGTTCAGGGTCCCGGCGACGATGCCGACCGACAGGAGCGAGAGGACGAGCGGGAGCTCGTAGGAGATCGCCTGGGCGGCGGAGCGGAGACCACCGATCATCGCGTAGCGGTTGTCGGAGCCCCATCCGGCGGCGACCCAGCCCACGATCGTCAGCGACGAGGCGGCGACGAAGTAGAGGATGCCGAGGTCGAGGACGCGCACCTGCCAGTCCGCGACGAACGGGATGACCACGAAGCCCAGGAAGATCGGGATGAAGACCAGGTACGGGGCCAGCTCGAACGTCCACGGGTCGGCGTTCGTCGGGCGCAGGTCTTCCTTGCCGACGAGCTTGAGCGCGTCCGCGACGGACTGCAGGAGTCCCAGGGGACCGGTGCGCTGCGGCCCGACGCGCTGGTGGAAGCGTGCGAGCACCTTCCGCTCGAGGTAGATGAGGCCCATCGCCACCACGGTCATCAGACCCGTGATCATCAGGAGGCGCAGCGCGCCGTCCGCCCACACGTTGATGTCCCAGAAGATGAAATGCGTGTTCATCGGTCGACCTCGCTCAGAACGATGTCGATCGAGCCGAGGACGATGATCGCGTCCGCCACGTACTGGCCGACGCTCATCTGCTTCAGCGGCTGCAGATTCGACAGACACGCGCTGCGCACCTTGAGTCGGTAGGGGCGGTTGCCGCCCTTCGACACGAGGTAGACGCCGTACTCGCCGCGCGGAGCTTCCGTGCGCACGTACACCTCACCCGGAGGGGTGCGCAGCATGCGGGGCATGCGCTCCGGCATGATTGGGCCGGGCTGCAGGTGCTCGAGGCACTGCTCGATGATGCTGACCGACTGGCGCATCTCCTCGAGGCGGCAGATGTACCGATCGAAGACGTCGCCGTTCTTGCCGACCGGCACCTCGAACTTGATCTGGTCGTAGTAGAGGTACGGCTCGTCCTTCCGCACGTCCATCGGGACGCCGGAGCCACGGAGCGACGGGCCGCTCATGCCGTAGTCGATGGCGTCCTCGGCGGAGATGTAGCCGATGCCCTGGGTACGGGCGCGGAAGATCTCGTTGTCGGTGAGGAGGCCGTCGAAGTCCTTGATGCCCGTCTTCGAAGAGACGAGGACTTCCTTCACACGCTGGACGAAGTTCGTGGGGACGTCCCACGCGAGGCCGCCCGGGCGGAAGTAGGCGTACATCATGCGGTCGCCGCTGATCTCCTCGAAGAGATCGATGATCGCCTCGCGTTCGCGCCAGGCGTAGATGAACGGCGTGCCGAAGACGCCGACGTCGATGCCGAAGGCGCCCATGAACATGAAGTGCGAGGAGAGGCGGTTGAGCTCACACAGGATCATGCGGATCCACTGCGCGCGCTCCGGCACCTCGAGGCCCGCGAGCTTCTCGACGGCCATGACGTAGGAGAGCTCCGCGTTGTGGCCGGCAAGGTACTCCGTGCGGTCCATGAAGCCGATGCCCTGGCGGTAGTCCATCGTCTCGCAGAGCTTCTCCGCGCCGCGGTGGAGGTAGCCGATGTAGGGGACGACGTCCTTCACGAGTTCGCCGTCTACGGTCATGACCATGCGGAACACGCCGTGCGTGGACGGGTGCTGCGGGCCCACGTTGAGCAGGAGGTCCTGAACCTCGTACTCCTCGTCCGGAAGCATCTCAGAGGCCATTACTCGGAGTCCTCTTCCGTGTAGCCCATGCCCTCGCCCTGCAGGATCTCGATCTCCGCGAGCGGGTGATCCTTGCGCAGCGGGAACGTGTCGTCCATGTCCTCGGGCATCAGCAGCGTGCGGGGGTCTGGGTGGCCGCGGAAGCGGACGCCGAACATCTCCGCAGTCTCGCGCTCGAGCCAGTTGGCGGCGCGCCACACGGTGGTGGCCGTGTCGACGAACAGGTCGTCGTTCGGCAGGTTGGTCTTCACCGTGAGGTTGTGCTTCGAGGTGGTGGAGTAGAGGTGGTAGACGACGTCGATGCCGTCCGCCTCCTGGTCGACCGCCGTCAGGCAGCGGAGGTAGTCGAAGTGCAGCGCGGCGTCGGTCTTCAGGGCGCGCAGGCCGCGGACGACCTCGTCGCGCGGGATGGTCACGATGAGGTCAAGGACGCCCGCCTCCGGGGTCACGGTGATCCCGGACAGCGCGCGGTCGACCTCGGCCCAGATGGTCGTGTCGAGCGAGGCGGTGGGTTGCTGAGCGCCTTCGGGCTGTTCCGAGGTCATCGGCCGGTCGTCCCCCGCTCCTCCATGATCAATTCCTGGAGGGCGATGAACGAGTCGATGAGCGCCTCGGGGCGGGGCGGGCAGCCGGGGACATAGACGTCCACGGGCACGATCTTGTCGACGCCCTGGAGGACGCGGTCGTAGCGGGTGTAGGGGCCGCCGTTGGTGGCGCAGGCACCCATGGAGATGACCCACTTGGGGTTCGGCATCTGTTCGTAGAGGAGCTTCACGGCCGGGGCCATCTTCTTGGTCACGGTGCCGGCCACGATCATGACGTCCGACTGGCGCGGAGACGGCCACGGCACGATGCCGAAGCGGTCGAGGTCGTAGTGAGCCATGTAGGTGGCGATCATCTCGATGGCGCAGCAGGCCAGGCCGAAAGTCATCGGCCAGAGCGAGGACTTGCGGGCGGCGGCCAGCACGAGGTCAGCCGGGACCTGCATGACGCCCGGGAGCACCTGGCGGTAGAGCGCGCGGCCGGGCACCACCTCGACGGGGGTGAGGCGCGGGGCTTCGTTCGGGTGCTCGGACGGGACGATGACGGGGATCATCGGCTCCGCGGGAGCGGTGCCGGGCAGCGTGTCCGGCGTCGTCTCGGTCGTCGTGGTCGTCATCGCAGGATCACCGCCACTGGCCGGTTCAATGCCATTGGAGAGCCCCCTTCTTCCACGCGTAGCCGAGGCCCAGGCCGAGGATGGCGATGAAGGCCACCATCAGCCAGTACGCCTGCGGGCCGATCGCCAGAAAGGAGAGGGCCCACGGGAAGATGAACACCGCCTCCACGTCAAAGATGACGAAGAGGATCGCGTACAGGTAGAAGCGGACGCCGACGTTGGTGGAGGCGCGGCGGATCGGGAGCATGCCGCACTCGTATGTGGTCCCCTTCTCGCGCTCCTTGGAGAAGGGGGCGAGCAGCCGGGAGCCGACCAGGGCGCTGACGACGAGGAAGAAGCCGACGATGGTGGCGAGGATGACAGCGAGGTAGTTGCTGAAGAGAGCGTTCGCCTGCTCCACCGGATTCCCGCTCTCATGCGCACCCAAGGGCGCGCGACACGCCGCATAAAACGGCTCAGAACCCCTCGGGAAGCGAACGTAGCAGTGGCCTAATACAGTGTCAACGAAGTCGGATCGGCGTTGACGGTGGCTATTCGACGCACCGGCAACCCCGGCCCGCCGAATCTACGGCCGGGCACCCACGACGCGTTATGGCTCGGTCGACGCCTCCGTCACGAGGGCGCGAAATTCCGGCGCGAGGCCGGCGTTCGAGGCGATCCAGATGGTCGTCCCGCCCGGCGGCGTCCCGTCCAGCGATTCGGCCATGCCGCCCGCCTCACGGACCACCAGACTGGCCGCCGCAATGTCCCACGCATGCACGCCGCGCTCGTAGTAGGCGTCGAGGCGGCCGCAGGCCACGGCGCACACGTCGAGTGCGGCGGATCCGGCCCTCCTCAGGTCGCGGATGCGGGGGATGACCCGCGCGGCGACCCGGCCCTGGGTCACGCGGACCGCTGCGTCGTAGGCGAAGCCGCTCCCGACGAGGGCGTGCGTCAGCCGGGTTTCCGGCGTCGGCCGAACGGGCGCGCCGTTGAGCGTCGCGCCGTGCCCGAGGGCCGCCTCGAAGATCTCGTCGGTCGCGGGGGCGAAGACGGCCCCGGCGACGGCGACGCCGTCGACCTCGGCGGCGATGGAGACGGCGAACTCATCCCGGCCGTAGAGGTAGTTCACCGTGCCATCGAGCGGGTCGATGACCCAGCGCACGCGGCTGGTGCCGGGGTGACCGCCGCCTTCCTCGCCCAGAACCGCGTCTGCAGGCCGAAGCCCGAGGATGCGCGACACGATGAGCGCCTCGGCGTCCCGGTCGACTTCGGTCACCACGTCCGTGTCGCTGGTCTTCGTTGTCACGTCATGGACGAGGCCACGCCGGGCGAGCAGGAGCGCGCCCGCCTCGCGCGCGGTCGCGGAGGCGATGGTGAGCAGCACGAGGGGATCAATGTCGGCCATCGGACCTCCGGCGATGCGGTGGTAGCCTTCCGTGAGGCAAGGTTCCCCGACGAATGTAAAGGGCGACGCATGAGCGAGTTGTTCACCCCCATCACGATCCGCGGCGTCGAGGCGCGCAACCGCGTCTGGGTATCGCCGATGTGCGAGTACTCCGCGGACGACGGCATCCCGAACGACTGGCACATGGTCCACCTGGGGTCGCGCGCGGTCGGCGGCGCCGGCGTGGTGATGACGGAGGCGACCTCGGTTACGCCCGAGGGGCGCATCACGCCGTGGGACACCGGCATCTGGTCGGAGTCGCACACCACGGCCTGGAAGCCGATCGTGCGATTCATCGAGTCGCAGGGCGCGGTGCCCGCGATCCAGCTCGCGCACGCCGGTCGCAAGGCTTCGACGAACGCGCCGTGGCGCGGCGGCAAGCCGGTCGCGCCGGCGGACGGCGGCTACGAGGTCGTCGGTCCGAGCGCGCTCCCCTTCAACGACGGCTACCCGACCCCGCACGAGATGAGCACGGCCGAGGTGCGCGACGTCATCGACGCGTTCGCGGAGGGTGCGCAGCGTTCGGTGGAGGCGGGCTTTCGCATCCTGGAGATGCACGCCGCGCACGGCTACCTCGTGCACCAGTTCCTCTCGCCGCACACCAACAAGCGCACCGACGAGTACGGCGGCTCCTTCGAGGGCCGCACGCGCATCGCCGTCGAGGCGGCGCGCGCGATCCGCGAGGCCGCGCCGGACACGCCGCTGATGGTGCGCATTTCCACGACGGAGTACGTCGAGGGCGGCTGGGACCTCGAGCAATCGATCGCGCTCGCGACGCTGCTGAAGGACGCCGGCGTCGACATGATCGACTGCTCGTCGGGCGGCAACCTGCCGCAGCAGCAGTTGCACCCGTACCCGGGCTACCAGGTTGCCGCGTCACGTGCCGTGCGCGAGGGCGCCGGCATTGCGACGGCGGCCGTCGGCCTCATCGTGGAGCCGAACCACGCGGAGTCCGTCATCGCAGGCGGCGACGCGGACGTGGTGCTCCTCGGCCGCGAGTTGCTGCGCGACCCCTACTGGCCGCTGCACGCCGCGACGGCGCTGCATGCGGATGTTGAGTGGCCGGTGCAGTACCAGCGCGCGAAGCCGTAGGCGCGGCTACTTCTGAGTTCTGTCCCCCTCCCCTTCACGGGGGAGGGCAGGGGTGGGGGCTCAGTCTGTAGCGCCTTCCAAATTGCAGTCGCGACGGACTCAATTTCGGCCAGGGCTTCGCGATTCGAGATGCGCAATACGCGGAAGCCATTGCGCGCGAACCACGTGTCTCGCGATGCATCGTGTCCAGATTCGAAATGCTGCGCCCCGTCTACTTCGATGATGAGTCTTCGCTCGATGCACGCGAAGTCTGCGAAGAAGGGGCCGATTGGGTACTGACGCCGGAACTTGTACCCATCGAATTGGCGGCGGCGAACTGCGCGCCAGACTGCGAGCTCCGCGTCCGTTGGGGCAGAACGGAGTTGGCGTGCGCGTTGCGCTCGAGGGGTTGGGCGACGTGCCACGACGCAGGCCCCCTCCCTCACCCTCCCCCGTAAAGGGAACAATATACTTGACTGAATCACTGTGACCGCCTAATCTCTTCCTTAGCGAAGGGAAACGGGCATGAAGCACGAGCCACAAACACTGATGGACGCGATCCGCTTCTTTGCGGACGAGCGCGTTGCGCTGGACTTCGTGGCAACGCTGCGATGGCCGAACGGCGTTGCGTGCCCTACCTGTGGCTCGCTCGACGTGACCTTCATCCCCTCCGTGCAGCGGTGGAACTGCAAGGAGAAGCACGCCCGCAAGC
>CAIXBH010000269.1 GCA_903917615.1 uncultured Chloroflexota bacterium
CGGCCAGGGCGCGATCATCGCAGGGGTACCGCTCTTCGCCGCCCACCAGCTCGGCGCGACACTCGCGGCCGCGGGCTTCATGGGGTTCCTCCGCAATTTCGGCACGGCCCTCTTCGACGTCCCGGCGGGGTCGATCGTCGATCGCTTTGGTGAGCGACGCGCGATGGTCTACGGCACCATCGCGTTGATATTCGTCGGCGTCGGGTGTGCCCTTTCGCGCGCGCCGTGGCAGTTGATGGTGTTCAACCTGCTGATGGGCGAGGCGTGGGCGATCTTCCTGCTGGCCCGGCTCTCCTACATCACCGACCTCACGCCGCCGAATCAGCGAGGCAAGGCGCTTTCGATCCTCGGCGGCGTGAACCGCATGGGGAACCTGATCGGTCCGGTGATCGGTGGCTACGCGGCGCAGGCCTTCGGACTCGGTGCGCCCTTCTACCTCCAGGCCCTGATGGCCGGCCTCGCCGCCGCGGTCCTCTTCTTCGTCGTGGACGAGACCAACACGCGATCGGCGGCCGGCGGCGCACACGGGTCCCTCTACCGGCGCCTCGGGACGGTCGTCGTCGAGCACCGGCGTATCTTCGCCACCGCAGGCGTGGTCACCGTCGCGATTCAGCTGCTCCGGAACGGTCGCCAGATCCTGCTCCCGCTGTGGGCGGTTGCCATCGGCCTCGACGCGAAAGACACCGGCCTCGTTGTGGGGCTCTCATCCGTGCTCGACGTGGTCATGTTCTATCCCGTCGGCATCGTCACGGACCGCTGGGGCCGCAAGTGGGTCGCGATCCCGTGCCTGCTCATCCTCGCGTTCGGCATCGCGTTGACGCCGCTCGCGCATACCGCGTCCGCGCTCGTCATCGTCGGGATCATCGGCGGGTTCGGGAACGGGCTCGGCAGCGGCATCGTCATGACGCTGGGTGCGGACTTCTCGCCGATCGCGCAGCGCGGTGAGTTCCTCGGGGTCTGGCGATTGATCGGCGACATCGGTGGTCTACTCGGGCCGGGTGCCATCAGCGCGATCACGGGCGCGTTCACCCTTGGTGACAGCGCAGTCGCGATCTCGATCTTCGGGCTGCTCGGGGCCGGCCTCATGGCCTTCGGGGTGCCCGAGCCGCTGCACCACGGCGCGAGGATGCGCGCCGCCGAGGCCGCGCGCGCGGCGGGTGATCCGCCGCCGCCGCACTAGGCGGCCCTCGACGCCGAGTCAGGCCTCGATGGGGCCGAACGGCGCGAGTTGCGCCTCGATCGCCGCCCGATCACCGGCGACCACGACGGTGACCGGCGCCGACGGCAGGTACGTCGCCGCGATGCGCTGCACCGTCTCCGGCGTCACCGCTCGCACCCGGTCTACGTAGGCCTCCGCGTAGCCAGCATCCAGCCCGTGCATGTCGAGGAACTCGAGGCTGTCGAGGATCCCCGAGGCCGTCGCCTGCCGCAGCACGAATGACCCCGCCGCGTAGTTCTGGATGCCTGCGAGCTCAGCGACGTCCGGCGGGGTCGCGCCGAGGCGGTCCATCTCACCGAGGATCTCTGTGAGCGCCGCACCCGTGACGTTCGTCGTCACGTCGGCAGCCTCGACCCAGTACGCGTCGTGCGGCCGGCTGGAGACGGCGCTGTACGGCGAGTACGTGTAGCCCTTGTCCTCGCGGATATTCATCGTGATGCGCGAGTGGAAGGAGCCACCCAGCAGCATGTTCGTCACCTCGAGCCCGACGTAGTCCGGTTGCGTCGGGTCGATCACCGGCAGGCCGACGTACATCGTCGACTGCTCCGCGCCCGGGCGGTCGATGACGTAGATGCGCCGCCCGCGCGTGGGTGTCGGCGTCACGTCCACGGGTGCGGGGCCCGCGCTCCAGTCGTCGAACGCGGCGTGCACCGCCGTCGTCACACGCTGCGCGTCGAATCGGCCGCCCACCAGCAGGTGCGCGCGCTGCGCGCCAGTCTCCGCGGCCCAGAACGCGCGCGCCTGTCCCGCGTCGAAGGCGTCGATGACCTCGCCCTGCGGGATCACGCGGCCGTACGGATGCGTGCCGTAGAGCGCCGACCGGAACTTCGCGAACGTCAGGAACTGCGGCTGCACGAGTGCCATGTCGAGGTTGCGACGGAGGTCCGTCCGCAGCCGCGCGGCCTCGTCGTCCGGGAGACGCGGCGCGCGAGCGATCTCCGCCAGCAGCGCGATCGCGCGCGGCGCGTGCTCGGCGAGGACGTCCGTCCGGAGCACCGTCGTGTGCTCGTCGGCGTCGACGCTGAAACGCCCGCCGATGCTCGCGAACGCCTCGGCCAGTTGCGCGGCATCGAGGGTCGCGGTGCCCTCACGCAGGTACTCGTGCACGAAGCGGTCGAGCCACGTCTGTCCTTGCGGGACGTCTGCCGACCCGGTGCGGATCACCAGGCGGATCGCCGCGATGGGTACCGTGCCCGCAGCGACGAAGGTCGCGCGCATGCCGTTGCCGAGACGCGTGACCTCTCGCGGCGGCAGGCGGAACGGCGCCTGCGGTCCGGGCACTGGACGAGGACGGGCGGCGGTCATGACTGCGCTCCCTGCGTCGCGCCGGGTTCGACGGCGAGCACCGTGCGGTTCTCGCGGCGGAGGTACTCCTGCGCCGTGGCGAGCACGAGTTCCGGCGTGACCGCGGCGAAGCGCCCTTCGATCTCGTTGACGTGCGACGCATCGCCCTCGAACAACTCGAAGGCGGCGAGAAGGTCGGCGACGCCGGCGCCGGGGTAGTAGGTCTCGCTCATCGTGCCGTAGAGCGCCGCGCGGGCCTTCACGATCGCGCGGTCGAGGCTCACCTGCGGCAGCACCGTCGTCCGCAGCGGCTCGATGACGGCGTCGATCGCCTCGAGGATCGCGTCGGCGGCGATGTCGTTGTTGTGGAAGAGTTCCACGGTCCACAGCAGCGGCGTGTGCGCGTTGTGCATGTGGCCGAGGAAGTTGATGCCCCCATCCACTTCACCGGCGTAGCCGCGGCTCTGCACGATCTCGTGGTAGAGCAGCGCGTCCTCGCCCTGCACCAGCAGCTGGTCCAGCAGCCCCATCGCGTAGTACTCGGGCGATCCGCTCGGCGGCGTGTGGTACGAGACCGCGAGCGCGGACAGGTTCGCCAGCGCGTCGGGGCGCGAGAAGCGCCGCTCCTCGGTCTGGCGCGGCTCGCTGAGGTCGGCAGTTGCAGGTGTCGGGCCCGCCGGGATCTCCTCGAAGTGCTGCCGTGAGAGCGCGACCGCGTGATCCGGCTCACAGTCGCCGACGATCACGAGGACGGCGTTCGCCGGCGAGTAGTACGTCCGGAAGAACGCCTCGACGTCGTCGAGGCCCGCGGCGTCGAGGTCGGCCATGTCGCCGTAGCCGTTGTGCGCGTTGTGCCAGTTCGTGTACGCGCGCTCCTGCATGTCGATCCACGGGAAGGATCCATACGGCCGGTTCAGCACGTTCACGCGGATCTCGTTCTTGACGACCTCGCGCTGGTTGTCGAGCTCCGCCGTGGTGATCACTGGGCCGCGCATCCGGTCCGCTTCCATCCAGAGCGCAAGGTCGAGCGTGTGCGACGGGAGCGTCTCGAAGTAGTTCGTGAAGTCGTAGCGCGTGGAGCCGTTCAGGTTCCCGCCGTTCTCCTGCACGAGTTTCGCGATCTCCATCTTCGCCATCCCGGCGGAGCCCTGGAACATCAGGTGCTCGAACAGGTGCGCGAACCCGGTCCGCCCCTGCGGCTCGAGGCGCATGCCGACGTGGTAGTAGACCGCCACGCAGATCGTCGGCGCCGAGTGGTCGGGCGACACGACGACGCGCAGTCCGTTCGCCAGCGTCGTGCGGTGCACCGGGATCTGCAGGCCGAAGGCAGGCTCAGGCGGGCGTGAGGCGGTCATCGAGGCTCCCGTTCGGATCGTGCAGCGATCGTAACAGGGGTGCCCGGCGCGTCCTCAGCGCGAGGCGATCACGCGCTGCAGCGCGGCCTCGAGTTCGGCGCGCGGCACGTACGCCTCGAATCGGGCGGCGATCTTGCCATCCGCGCCGACCACGAACGTCCACTCGTCCGTCTTGAGCCCCCACTGCTTCAGGAACGGCGACCGTTCGGCATGTTCGAGGTCGCCGCGGATCAGTTCCGGGTGCTGGTAGGTGTCGATGTGGATGAAGTCGGCCCGCCCCGCGTACGCGGGCGCGATCGCGCCGAGGTCTTCGACCTGCGGTCCGCACAGCGGCGTCGTGCAGAACGCCGGGCTCGCGAACACGACCACGAACGGCCGTCTCGCCGTGATCGCGCCTGCGACCGTCTGCTCGTACAGCGCCGGGGTTGGCGTTGTGCCGCTGCTCAGCTCTTTGAGTGAGCTCACGTCGCGGGCGGTGCGGTTCTTCGTCGCGGGTGCGGCGTCGCCGACGGACGGCGCTGAGGCGTGCGCGGCGATGGGAAAGCGGAGCGCGACGGTCGCGAGGGATCCGTCCGCACGCGGCACGCGCACGCGAATCCCCCACGTCCCGGCGCGGTCGAAGGTGAGCGCGGTCGAGTAGAGGCCGCGCGAGCCGTCGGGGAAGGCGGCGAACGTCGCCGTGGTCGTCTGCACGGGGCCGTCCTCGGACCCGACACGCGGGACGCGATAACTCTGCACCTCCACCCCCGGAGCGCGGACGAGGCCGCTCCGGTCGCTCAGGGCGAACGCCACGCGGAACGTGCCGACGCCAAGGTCCGGCGTCCCGAGGATCGTCGTGATGCCGCTCGCCGGGTCCCGATACGTCGGATAGCCGCCGGAGAATGGCTCGGCGACCGGCATCGCCGGGTCGGGCGCGCCCGTTCCCGGCACGCAGGCCGAGGCGAGGACAGCCGCCAGGAGCGCGAGGGCCAGCGGGACGCGTCGGAGGCGGGTCAGGGGCACGGTCAGCCTTCGCCGGTGGGGTGATGTGGCGATCGTAGCAGCGGCGCACGTCGGCGCTGGACGTTTCAGGCGGGAGGGGTATGCTGCGCCGATGCGAATCGGCCTACTTACTGACACCCACCAGCCCTCCGAGCAGAAGACGCTCTGGCCAGAGATTTACGAGGCCTTCAAAGGCGTCGATCTCATCCTCCACGGCGGCGACATCGTCCATCCGATGGTGCTCGACTGGTGCGAGGAGATCGCACCGACCCGCGCCTGTCGCGGCAACAACGACACCGGCTGGGACGACCCCCGCATGGAGGAAGTCGTCCTCATGGACGTCGAGGGCTACCGCCTCGGCATGATCCACGCCATCGAGCCGGAGGACCGCCCGATGGAGCACCTGCTGAGGCAGTACTTCGGCGGCCAGCACCTGGACATCTTCGTCTCCGGGGACACCCACGTGGAGCGGATGGACTACCGCGACGGGGTTCTGCAGATCAACTCCGGCAGCCCCACCTTGCCGCACCTGTGGTCGACGCGCCTTGGCACCGTCGCGCTCCTTGACGTCGTCCCCGGCCGCATCGAGGCGAAGATCATCAAGCTCGGCGAGACCCCGGAGCGCCGGAACCCCGGCATCGAGTGGAGCTACACGCCGGAGACCGGCGTCGTCCGCCTCGGGTAGTCGTCGGCGCCGTTCGCATGACGAGAAGGGGGCTCGTGCCCCCTTCTTTGTGTCCGGATGCCGGCCGTTCGCGGTTCAGCCGTGCGTCACGTAGCCTGTAGGCATGATCTTTGCTGAACACGTCTCCCGGGCCTTTGGCGGCGCGCAGGTGCTGCGCGACGTGACGTTCGCGCTCGGCGATGGCGAGCGCGTGGGGCTGGTCGGCCCGAACGGGGCCGGGAAGTCCACGCTCCTGAAGATCATCGCCGGCGACGACGTCGCCGATGGCGGCAAGGCCGGCTGGCGCGGGGGCGACCTCGAGTTCCACCGGCAGGACGCCGACCTCAACGAGGAGCACACGCTACTCGAGGAGATGTGGACGGCCTTCCCGGAGGCGCGCGGCATCGAGCAGGAGCTCGAGCAGGTCGCGGCAGCCATCGAGTCCGGTACCGGCGACCTCGACGAGCTCATCGAGCGCCAGTCCACGCTGTTCGAGCGCTTCGAGGCCCTCGACGGCTACCGCATCGACCAGCGCGTCGGGCGCGTGCTCGCCGGCCTCGGCTTCGCGCCCACCGACAAGGACAAGCTCTGCGGCGCCTTCTCCGGTGGCTGGCGCATGCGCATCGGTCTCGCGAAGGTCCTGGTGCACCGCCCGCAGAACGTCATCCTCGACGAGCCGACCAACCACCTCGACGTCGCCGCGCGCGACTGGCTCGCCCTCGAGCTCGCGGAATACAAGGGCACGGTTCTGCTCGTCACGCACGACTCCGAGTTCCACGACGTGGTCGTGAACCGCATCGTCGAGCTGCGCGACGGGCGCGTCGAGTCGTACAGCGGGAACTACAGCTCCTACCAGCGGCAGAAGGCGCAGAAGATCGCCCAGCAGGAGAGCACCGCCGCGCGCCAGGAGCGCGAGATCACCAAGCAGACGCGCTTCATCGAGCGATTCGGCGCAAAGGCCACCAAGGCCACGCAGGTGAAGTCCCGCGAGAAGGCGCTCGCCAAGATCGAGCGCGTCGAGCACGTGCGCGAGGACCGCGAGGTCCACTTCCAGCTCAAGTCATCGGGCCGCACCGAGGTCGATGTCCTCGACGTGACGCACGTCAGCAAGGCCTTCGCCGACCACGTGGTGCTCGTCGACGTGAACCTGCACGTAGAGCGCGGCCAGAAGGTCGTCCTGCTCGGCCCGAACGGCAGCGGGAAGTCCACGCTACTCAAGATCATCGCCGGCCGTCTCCAGCCTGACGAGGGCGTCGTCGGCTGGGCCGACCGTGCGCGCGTCGGCTACTACGACCAGCACCAGGACGAGGAGCTCGGTGCGGATCGCACCATCCTCGAGGAGGTGCGTGGCGTCGCCGAGGACGAGGTCGACGAGGTCCTGCGGGGCGTTCTCGGCCGCTTCCTGTTCCGCGGCGACGACGTGCACAAGTTGATCTCGGTGCTCTCCGGTGGCGAGCGCAGCCGCGTCGCGCTGGCGAAGTTCCTCATCGAGCCGTCGAACGTGCTGCTCCTCGACGAGCCCACGAACCACCTCGACACCGCCACCCGCCGCAAGCTCGTCGACGCGCTCGATGCCTACGACGGCACCGTCATCTGCGCGAGCCACGACGCGGCGATCCTCGATCGCATCGCGACGCGCGTGTACCAGGTCGAAGGTGGCGAGTGCCACGAACTCGAGGAGTACCGTCGCGACCCCGCTGTGAAGCGGCGCAAGGCCGGCGTCACGCCGTAGCGCTCGCTCGCAGCGCGCTCATCGACGGCCCTGCTGGGCGCCTCGGTTCCGCAGTCCTGGGTCAGAGAAGCGACGGGTGGCGACGACTACCCGAGGACGATGATGCGCGCCTTGCCGCTGGGGGCCGTCTGGTTCCACCAGGCATAGCCCTCGCTGCTCGTAGCGAACCAGATGTCGCGGTCGTGCATGCCGACGCCGCCGCCCGTGTCCTCACAGACGTACGTCTGCCCGGTCGGGTCCCCCGCGATGCGGAACCGCTGGCCCATCAGCGACGAGGCGCAGGATGCCGTGCCGGGGTGCACGATGACCCCCGAGGCGGTGCCGCCGCAGAAGCCGCCGCCGTCGCCCTGGCCCGGCCCGGAGGACGCGGTGCAGAAGTAGTACGTGACCGACGCGATCTCACCGAGGCTTGAGCCCGCCGTGGCCGACGCGGGAGCCGTCGAGGTCGGCGTCGGCGCGGCCGGGGTGGCAGCTGCCGCGTTCACGGTGCGAGCGGGCACATCCGGCTGGGCGGCGCTGCGGCGGACCGTGACGACGGCGTCCGGCCGCAGGCTCTGGTTCGTGAGCGTGTTCACCCAGTCCGGGGCGCCCGGGATGTAGGTCAGCCACTGCTGGGAGGGCACGTCGAGCGTCATCGCGATGTCGACGGCGAACGGCTGCGCGGCGAGGAACGCGGCCACATCGTTCGTCCCCGCGGTGCCCTGGCTCAGGCCGCCCTTTGGCGGCGTCGGGAGCAGTCGAGGCGTCCCGGGGGCAGCGAGGCCGGCTGCCGCCACGGGCGGCGTCGCGACGCCGCTCAGGGTGCCTGCCCGCGTGACCATCACGACACTTTCCGGACGCAGTGTGCCGTCCGTGAGCGACTGGATGCTGGCCGGCGCGCCCACGATGTGCAGCAGGTAGCGCTGGGAGGTCGGGTCGAGGAGCCCCACCGCGGCGACCGGGTACGGCTGCGCCGCGACGAGTGAGCTGATGGAGCTGGTGCCTGCCACGCCGACCGTGATGCCGCCCTGCGGCGGGATGTCAAAGGCGTGCGCGGCGGCCGGCACCGGCTGCGAAGCCGCGACGGGCGTCGGCGGGACGACGGGGTCGGGTGCTGCGGTCGCGTTGCCGGCGGACGTGCTCGTGGCCGTGGTGTCGACGAGGTACTTGGCGGCCGCCCAGCCCGTGGTGCCGTCGGCGAGCGTGACCTGCTGCCACGCCAGTCCGTCCACCGTGCGGGGAGCTGCATCGGAGACCGGGAGGAGGCTGCCGTCGGCGACGCAGGTGATCCGCGGGGCGGTGAGGCCTGCCGAGGCACGGACGTTGACGCAGTCGCCGTCGCCGGAGACGCGGGCGGTCGCGGCGTCGACCGGAGCGGCCGTTGCGCCGGCGACGAGCCCTGCGAGGAGCAGGGCGGCACCGCCGATGATGCTCGCGCGACGGGCGAGGCGGCGGTTCGAGGCGGGGCTGGTTCGCTCTGGCATTGGGAAACGGTACGCGCGGATCGCGGGGTTGGGAACCCTTCGCTATAACGGTGTTCCGAACGGCAGGGGTTGACGAAATGGCGGATTTGCGCTCGTTTCTGGCGAGGTCCCTCGCTCGCCGAGCCGTTTCGAGGCCGCGCCGGGGTTCGCCCCGACCCCGCCAACAGGGTGCCGGCGGACTCCCAGACAAGACATAACGAGTCGCTTGCGAACCTGAACAGCGCGCCGAGCGAGTAGGCTGGCGCTGACCCTCGACCCCCATGTCGAGGTCGCAGCGGGGCAGGTGGTGGCGCGATGCAACTGGTCGATGGGCGCCTCGTTTACTCCGCCACGGACCTCGTTGGCTTCCTCGAGTGCGCTCACCTCGCCAACCTCGAGCGGGCGGCGGTCGAGGGGCACCTGAAGCGGCCGATGCGTTCCGACCCGGTGCTCGATCGCATCGCGCAGCGCGGACGCGACCACGAGCAGCGCTTCCTCGAGGGCCTGATCGCGGCCGGGGTGTCCTCCGTCGACCTCGAGATCGACCATGCCGTGCCCTTCACGGAGCGCATCACGCGCGGTGCGGCGGCGACGGTCGAGGCCATGCGCGCCGGCGCCGAGGTCATCTACCAGGCGACCCTCTTCGATGGTCGGCGGCTGGGCTACGCGGACTTCCTGCGCCGGGTCGAGACGCCCAGCGACCTTGGTCCGTGGAGCTACGAGGTCTGGGATACGAAGCTCGCTCGCCACGCGAAGGGCTCCGCGGTGCTCCAGATCGGCCTGTACTCCGAGATGGTCGGCGCGATCCAGGGCTGCCCGCCGCAGGCGATGCACCTGGCGCTCGGCGGGGTGGCGCGCGAAACCGTCTCCTTCCGCGTCGCCGACTACGCCGCGTACGTCCGGCTCGTCGCCCGCGAGTTCGAGGATCTGCTGGCCGAGCGCTCGACCGCGTTCCCCGTCGCCTCCGGCCCGGCCCCCGTCGAGCACTGCGACGTCTGCCGGTGGGCGGTCGAGTGCCGGGCGGAACTGCGCGCCGCCGATGACCTCGCGTTGGTCGCCAACCTCACCGGCCGGCAGCGCCACGCCCTCCATGGCATCGGTGTCACCACCCGCCTCGGGCTCGCCGAGCCGGCCGAGCCGCTGCCGCCGCGCCTCGACGGGGCCGGCCGTGAGGCGCTCGCCCGCATCCATGCGCAGGCCAGCATCCAGGTCCGAGGGGAACGCGAGGGCAGCACGCTGTCGGAGCGGATTCACCCGGCCCGGGACCGCGAGGGCGCGTTCATGCCGGACACGGGCCTCGCCATGCTCCCGCCGCCCTCGGCCGGTGACCTCTTCTTCGACATCGAGGGCGACCCGTTCTTCGGCTCCGATGAAGTCGACGGCATCGACTACCTCTTCGGCGTCGCCGAGGGAGGACGCCGGGACGCGCGGGACATGCCGGCGTTCCGCGCGTTCTGGGCCGTCGAGGGGGGCTCCGTTACCCCGGCGGCGGAGCGCCGTGCCTTCGAGGCGTTCATCGACTTCGTGTTGACGAGCCTCGAGGCAGACCCGGCGCTGCACGTGTATCACTACGCGCCCTACGAGCCGACTGCGATGAAGCGGCTTGCGAGCCGCTACGGCACGCGAGAGCAGGAGGTCGACCGGCTGCTGCGCGGCGGTGTCTTCGTCGATCTCTATCGGGCCGTCCGTCAGAGCATCCGCGCGTCCGTCGAGAGCTACTCGATCAAGCGATTGGAGCCGCTCTACGGCTTCGTCCGCGACATCAACCTCCGCGACGCGGGTTCGAGCATCGTGGAGTTCGAGACGTGGCTGGAACTGGGTGATGGGGACGAGCGCGGCGAGTTGCTCGGCGAGATCGAGCAGTACAACCGCGACGACTGCAACTCGACGCTTGCGCTACGCGACTGGCTCGAGGCGCAGCGCGCAGCGCTGGAGGCCGAGCTCGGCGAAGCGCTGCCGCGCCCAACCGCCGTGCCCGCCGAGGAGGCCGAGGACAGCGAGGCGCAGCAAGCCGTCCAGGCCCTCGTCGATCAACTGACTGCGGGGCTCCCGGAGGACGCAGGGGATCGGACGGCCGAGGAGCGCGGTCGCTGGCTCCTCGCGCAACTCCTCGGCTACCACCGGCGCGAGATGAAGTCCTTCTGGTGGCGGTACTTCCAGCTGCTCCGCGAGTGCACGGACGAGGAGCGACGCGAGCAGCCGGACGCGCTGGGTGAACTCACCTTCGAGCGTTCGTGGGTGGATCCCACGCCGCGCACCCGTTCGACGTTCTATCGCTTCCGCTTCCCCCCGCAGGATCACCAGATCCGCGTGGGCAACGTGCCGCACGACCAGACCGGGAAGAGCGCCGGCACCGTGACGTTCATCGATGACGAGGAGGGCATCATCGACCTCCGCATCGGCACCAGCGCGCCCGCGCCGACGCCCACCTCGCTCATCCCGCACGACCTCGTCCGCCCGGCGCCCAAGCCGGAGGCGCTACAGGCCCTGGCCCGGTGGGTGATCGAACAGGGCGTCGACGCGCCCGGCCTGTCGCGCGCCGCGCGCGATCTGCTGCTGCGTCGCGCGCCGCGCGTCGGCCAGCCCGAGGGCGCTCCGCTGGCCGCGCCGAGCGAGGACGCCCAGGCAGCCGCGCGGCGCATCGGCGCGCTGCTCGACGACAGTTACCTCGCGATTCAGGGGCCGCCCGGCTCAGGGAAAAGCTCCGTCGGCGCCGAGATGATCGTCGACCTCGTGGCGGCGGGTCGCCGCGTCGGCGTGACCGCGACGAGCCACAAGGTCATCGGGGAACTCCTTGCGAAGGCGGCCGAGGTCGCGCGCAAACGGGGCCTCGCGATCGCCATCGGCCACCGCGGTCCGGAGGAGCAGGTATGGGCGGGCGCGACGCCGCTCGCGAGCACCGCCGCCGCGCACGGCGCGCTCACGGACGGCGCGTGCGCCGTTGTCGGCGGGACCGCGTGGCTGTGGGCTGCCGAGGAGATGGTCGAGGCCGTCGATGTGCTCTTCGTGGACGAGGCCGGCCAGATGGCGCTGGCAGATGTCCTCGCGGCAGCGCGCGCGGCGCGCAACCTCGTGTTGCTGGGTGATCCGCAGCAACTCGATCAGGTGCTGCAGGGCACGCACCCGCCCGGGGCCGAGCGCTCGGCGCTCGCGCATGTGCTGGATGGCGCGCACGTGATGCCCGCACACCTCGGGCTGTTCCTGGACGGCAGCTGGCGGCTGCACCCGCAGATCAGCGCCTTTACCTCTGAGGTGTTCTACGACGGCCGCCTGCATTCGCACTCCGGTAGAGACCGTCTCGACCTGCGCGGCGCGGCACCGCTCAGCGGCACCGGCATTCGCTTCATCGAGGTCCCGCACAGCGAGCACAGCAGCGACTCGCCGGAGGAGGCCGCCGCGATTGCCGAGGCGGTGCGTCGTCTCATCGCAGCGGAGCCCACCTGGATCGACGCGCGTGGGGACGAGCGCCCGCTCGCGCCAGACGACGTCCTGCTCATCACCCCTTACAACGCGCAGGTAGCGGCGCTCACTGCGGCGCTGCCGGGGCTTCGCATCGGCACCGTGGATAAGTTCCAGGGGCAGGAGGCGCCCGTTTCCATCTATTCGATGGCGACCAGTTCGGCCGAGGATGCGCCCCGCGGGATGGAGTTCCTGTACAGCCTCAACCGCCTCAACGTCGCGACCAGCAGGGCGCAGTGCCTCGCGGTGGTCGTGGCGAGCCCTGGCCTGCTGCACGTGCGCTGTCGCACACCGCGTCAGATGCAGCTCGCGAACGCGCTCGCCAGGCTCGTCGAGGTCGCCACGCCGGCCTGAGCCTGCGCGTCGGTATAGTCGACACGTGTTGTCAGTTGAGTAATGTCCGTGAGGGAGTGTGAACCTGTGCGAATCGCGGTGTTGCCGGGCGACGGCATTGGCCCCGAGATCATCGAGGCGACGCTCGCCGTCCTCGACGCGGTGGACGCGAAGCACGAGCTTGGCCTGAGCTTCGAGCACCACGACATCGGCTTCGCGACCCTGAACACCGTCGGCACGACGTTGACCGACGCGGTCGTCGAGGCCGCCCGTGCCGCCGACGGCGTGATCCTCGGCCCGGTGTCGCATCAGGACTACCCCTCGCGCGCTGAGGGTGGCCGTAACCCCTCGGGCGACCTGCGCATCGCCCTCGATCTCTGGGCGAACGTCCGCCCCGCGCGCTCCCGCGAGGGGATCCCGCACTACGGCCGCACGCCGATGGACCTCGTGATCGTGCGCGAGAACACCGAGGGGTTCTACGCGGACCGCAACATGTTCCAGGGCATCGGCGAGTTCATGCCGACGCCGGACGTCGCTCTCTCTGTGCGCAAGATCACCGCGCAGGCATGCGAGCGCATCGCGCGCGCGGCGTTCGAACTCGCGGAGTCGCGCCGAAAGCGCGTGACCGCGGTGCACAAGTCGAACGTCCTGCACGTGACTGAGGGCCTGTTCCTCGGCGAGGTCCGCAAGATCGCCGCGCAGCACCCGAACGTCGCGTACGAGGAGCAACTCGTCGACTCGATGGCCGCGCTGCTCGTGCGCGACGCGGAGCACTACGACGTCGTCGTGACCACAAACATGTACGGCGACATCCTTTCCGACGAGGCGTCCGAGCTCTCGGGTAGCCTCGGCCTCGCGGCTTCGATCAACGCGGGCGACGACCGCTGCATGGCGCAGGCCCAGCACGGCTCCGCACCGGATATCGCAGGCAAGGACCTTGCGAATCCGTCGTCGCTCATCCTCTCGGCCGCGATGCTGCTCGGGTGGCTCGGCCGTCGCCACGACCAGTCGCGGTACGCCGCCGCCGAGACCACCATCGACACCATCGTGAACGCGATGATCGAGGACCCCGCGACGCGGACGCGCGACCTCGGCGGCCCGCTCGGGACGCGCGCGTTCACGGACGCGATTTGCGCGCGCATCCGCAACGCCTGAGGAGAATCGCCATGTCATTCCTGACGCCAGAACAGGTCGCGCTGGTCGAGGAGGTCGCGTCGCTGCTGATCGCGCGCGGCGAGACGATCGCCGTCGCGGAGTCCACCACGGGGGGGCTGCTCTCCGCCGCGTTGCTCCGGGTACCGGGTGCATCGAAGTATTACGCGGGCGGCGGCGTGACCTACACGCTCAACTCCCGCGTCGCGCTCGCCGGCATGCCGCCGGATGCCTACGCGAACTACCAGGGCACGACGCCGGACATGCTCGCCGCGCTGGCTGAAGGCATGCGCGTGCGCCTCGGCGCAACGTGGTGCATCGCGGAGTCCGGGCTCGCCGGCCCCACGCCCGGACGCTCCGGGGCGCCTCCCGGCCGCACGACGATGAGTGTTGCGGGCCCGGTCGCGCGCACCGCGGTCACGGAGACCGGCCTCGCCGATCGTGAGGCGAACATGATCGAGTTCGCCACGCGCACGCTGCGCTTCCTGCGCGACGTGATCCGCGAGGCGCCCGCGCGCTAGGCCGGCCTGGCCGTGCGACCTAGATGATGCCCATGCGCTGGGCGGTCTGCACCGCCTCGAACTTGCGCGCCGCGCCGAGCTTGCCGTAGGCGCGGTACGCGTGCGACTGCACCGTCTTCCACGTCACGCCCAGCGTTTCCGCCGCCTCGCGGTACGTGTTCCCGCGCGCAAGCAGCCGGAGCACCTCGGTCTCGCGCGGCGTCACCATCGAGCCCGGATCCCCGCCACGGCCCCGCCCCGCCACGTGGGAGGCGACGTACGCCTGGAAGGCCGGGTCGATTCCCAGCGCGACGAGGTCGTTCCACGCCCGCTCGCGCAGCGAGCCCACCCGCCGCTCGCCGATGCTCACGCTCACGTGGGTGGCAAGCTCACCGAGCTGCAGCCGCGCGAGCGCTTCCTCGATCAGGTAGCCCGCCCCGCGGCTCCAGTCTGCGGCGGCCTTCAACGAACGCGCCGCGCCGCGATGATCGCCCGCCCGCAGGAGCAGGAGCCCCATCATGCGGTCCACGGAGACTGGCCATTCCAGCGATGTGCTCGCGCCCGCCGGGAGCAGTCGACGCGCGGCGGCGAGCCAGGCGATCGCGTCCGCCCGCGAACCGGCGATCGCCACGGCTTCCATGCTCGCCAGCGTCGCGCCGAGGTTCTCGATCGAAACCTCCGTAGGAATCTCCACGACCACGCGGCGGTCCGGCAATGAGTAGGCATCGAGGAGCGCGGCGAAGCCTGCCCACGTTCCACGGGCGGCGGGCACGGCGCGCGGGATCAGTCCGGTGACCTCCTCGACGAGCGCGCTCGTGCCGGCGAGGTCGCGGCGCAGGAGCGAACTGCGGATCATCACGACCAGCAGCCGCGCGTGCGCCAGCCAATTCTGCGACTGGCGGACGCGCTCGATCGGATTCGGCACGCTCGCGTCACCGGTGGCGTTCGCCAGCATGTACTCGAACGTGAGCGCGTCCGCGTGGCGCCACGGATGGACGCGTTCCGTCTCCATGCGCAACTGGCGACTCCACGGAGTCGCGACGCGCGGATCGGTGCTGCTCAGGATCAGCGGGATCAACCAGCTCATCTCGAACCACGCGTACATCGACTCGCGGTCCCGCCCGAGCGCGTGGATGCGGTCCATCGTCTCGGCCATCGCGTCGTAATTCAGGCTCACGCAGTCCAGCATCGTCGCGGTCGACTGGTACTGCTGCGCGAGGCGCGGCGAGGGGTCGGTCCCCAGCAGCGCCTTCACCTCCAACAGCGTGTCGCGCGCGATCGAGACCTTGCCCATCGCCGCATGCAGCGACGCGCGCTTGCAGAGCAGGAATGCGCGCGCCTCCGCTCGGTCGCCCACCATTCGCAGCGCGAACTCAACCTCGACGATCGACTCGTCGATAGTTCCATCGATGTCATGTCGGTTCGCGAAAACGGCCACGAGGGCGGCGAGGCCATCGAGGTCCTGGCGATCGAACGCGGCGCGGAGTCCGCGTTCGTAGGCGCTCGTCCACTCCGCCGATCCGATCGGCGGAGCGTGGCGTGCGGCACGCATCAGTGACCGGGCGTATGCCGCGACGTCCTTGATGCGAGCGTTGCTGATCTCCCAGGGGGAGGGGCGTGTCTGAGTTGAGGCAGTCAAATCACTGCTCCCTGCATGGCAGACAACTGACCGCCTAGTTATAGCAGGGATTTGACGGGCGCGACGCCAACCCCCGGAAGACGACATTCCCCTCGCTACGGCCCATCCGGTTCGCGAATGCAAGGGGAGAAGATGTCCTACGACGCCTGCAAGGAACTGAGCACGATCGCTGTCCGTGACATGACCGGTACGAACGCCGCTTCGTACGCCGCGCTGGTTCAGGCCGGTGCGCCTGCCGGCGCCATCCTGGACCTCATCGCTCGCCAGTGCCCGGACAACCTCGCCGAGACTCTCTTCGAGGAGTTCACGGAGCTGCCGCTCGAGATGGTCAACACCATCATGCGCGGCTGGGCCATGGCCACCGAGGCCGGCCTCGCCTTCAACATCCGTTCCGTGCGCCCGGAGCGCCCGCTGGAGTTCGCCCGCCGCCGCCTGACCCGGCTCTCCATGAACTGGGACGACAACGGCGTGATGTTCGAGATCAGCCACGTCCCCGGCCGCCACGCCGCATGGCAGGCCGAGGTGGCGGCGCCCGCCGTCGCGTAGCGTTCACCCGAACGTCATCAGTGAGCGGGAGCCCGCCCGGGCTCCCGCTCACTGTGTGTCCTGCCGGCATGGCATGATGCGCCGATGCTCTCCGACTTCTTCGCCCGCCTGACGTCACCGTTTCGCCCGGCGGAGCGCCTCGATCGCGGTCAGCGCCGCCTCGTCCTGGCGGTGGTCGCCGCTGCGATCTTCATCCAGTACGACGCCGGTCTCTTCTCGCTCGTCCTCCCCTACGTGCAGCGTGACCTGCAAGTCCCCGAGGGGCAGGTGGGCGTGCTCGGCGGACTGATCCGCGCGAGCGCCCTCGGCTCGCCGCTCATCGTGCTGCTCACCGCGAGGATGGGCCGCCGCACGCTCCTGCTCTGCCTCGTTGCCGCGTATTCGCTCACGACGGGGCTCACCGCACTCGCCCCGAATGCGTGGTCGTTCGTGGCCCTTCAGGGGCTCACCCGGGCGCTCATCTCCGCCGAGGTCATGATCGCGATCGTCGTGCTGCTGGATGGCCTGCCGCGACGGGCCTGGGGCTGGGGCGTGGGGATCGATGGCTCCCTGGGCACGTTCGGCCTCGGCGCGGCGTACCTCATCTTTCCGTGGCTGGTGTCTTCGCCATCCGGCTGGCGCACGCTTTATGCCATCGGCCTGGTACCGGCGCTCGCCGTGTTCGTCTGGCGTCGCGCGCTCCTGCCGGCCCAGCCTGGGGCGTTCCAGTCCGAGGTGGCCGATCGTCTGTCGCACGACCCCGAGGCCGCCAGAAATGTCCGGCCGGCCGCTGCAATCGTGTGGCTCGCCGTCGTCGCCCTGCTCTGGTCCGTCTCGGTGACGTCGGCCTGGGTGTTCATCCCGAAGTACCTCCACGACACGGGCTGGCCCGCGCGTAGCATCAGCACGCTGTTCATCGTCGGACAGGTACTCGTCCTCCCGGCCGCGTTCGTGGTTGGTCGCCTGTCTGACCGGTATGGCCGGCGGCCGACCCTCGGCGTCTCGCTCGCCCTCGGGGTGGCCGCCGCCTTTGTCGTCTTCAACGCGCCCGCGCACCTCCCGGTGAAGGTCGATGTCGGGCCGCTCCGCGTCTCGCTCGATGCCGCCCGCGTCGTCGTCGGCTGCGGCGGGATCGCGCTCGCATGGTTCCTCGGGGCCGCGGATGGAGTGGTGCGCGTCTACGCGGGCGAACTCATGCCCGGTCGCAAGACGGCGGGCACGAGTATGGTCGGGACGGCCTGGATCGTGGGGGGGGTGCTCGGGCTGTTTGGTGAGAGCGGCCTGTACTCGCTCCTCGGCAGCCACGCGAGTGCGCTCACCGCACTGTTGGTCGCGGCGGTCGTCGCCGTGGTGGTGCTGGCTGTGGCGCCCCTGCGGCCAGTGGCAGCCGCAGTTTCTGCTGCTGACTGAGGCGCTCCCTCAGTCATTTCACGGGCGACCTGCCGTGCCGCCCCCGGGACACTCTCCTGGTGCGGAGGGCGATGGCACCGGCGGCTCGATGGACGAGGCGCAGGTGCGGATGAGGTGTGGTGCCGCTGGGCCGCACCGATAGCAGAGAAGCGGTGCCCCATGACGACGACCGATCGACATGCACCTTCCGCGCGCAGGGCCCGAGGCTCGGCGGCCCAGATGAGCCCGACCCTCACGGATCGAGGGCTGTTTCCTCCACTCCGCCAGCCCCTGGTGCGCGAATATGCTGACGATGGGCTGATGGAGCACGACCGCTCCGGTGCCATCGCGGCCGGTTCGGCGCTCGTCTTCGACCGCGACCGGCAGGCGGTCATCGGTCCGCGCGGCGAGGCTGAGCTGACGCCGCTCGAGTCCGCGCTGCTCTCCATTCTCGCGCGGCAGCCGGGGGCCCTCGTCTTCGTCGCCGAGATCGCGCGCGTGCTCTGGGACTACGCCGAGACCGACGGCTATGTGCGGGACGCCATCCGCACGCACGTCTACACGCTCCGCAAGAAGCTCGACCGCGTCGGGCTCGAGGGGGCACTGGAGACCCGCCGTGGTCTGGGCTACCGGCTCCTGGCGGGGGCTGCGCTCGTCTAGCGCCCGCCGGCGACGGTGGGTCTACTGCTCCTTGCGCATCCGCCGAGCGGTGACGAGGCTCGAGGCCTGCGATCGGCGCTCGACGTGCAGCTTCGAGTAGATCTCGGAGACGTAGTTCTTCACGGTCTTCTCGCTCAACGACAGGCGCTCCGCGATCTCACGGTTCGTCAGGCCGTCGCCGATCATGTCGAGGATGCGGTCCTCCTGTGGCGACAGCGTCGCGAAGGCATCGTCCGCCGGGTGCTGGCCCGCGCCCCGGCGCATGCGCTCCAGCACGCGCGTCGCCATCTGCGGGTCGAGCAGCGAGCCGCCGCGCCCCACATCGATGATCGCCTTCTGGATACCCGTCGGGTCCAGATCCTTGAGCACGTAGCCGGACGCGCCGGCAAGCACGGCCGAGAAGAGCGCGTCCTCGTCCGCATGCGAGGTCAGGATGAGCACGCTGGTCGTGTCATGCTCCTCGCGGATCTGGCGGCAGGCCTCCACGCCGGAGCCGTCGGGCAGCCGGAGGTCCATGACCACCACATCCGGCCGGAGCCGGGTCGCTTCGCGGACCGCGCCGGCAACCGTACCGGCCTCGCCCACGATGTTGATCTCCGGGTTCCGTTCGAGGATGGTCTGCAGCCCGCGGCGCACCACCTCGTGGTCATCGACCAGCAGGACACGAATCGGTGCCGGTTGTCCTGTGGTCATCGCCCGCTCCGATCGGAACCTGCGCCCCACCCGCGACTGCAAGCCATGGGCCAGTCATTGGAGTCTGGAAGGAAAAGTCCTGCCTCAGAAGTGACGAACGTCCCCCGCGGCGGGTGACCAGTCATCCGATGCGACGGGCTAGGAGCGGGGCTGGCCATCGTCGATGTTCTCGAGGTGCGCGTTGATGGTGATCAGCACCGTCCGCCCCACGAAGAGATCCTCGACGTCTGGCACGTTGTCGAGGAAGTCAGCCCGGTCGATGGCGATCACCAGCACGATATCGACCGCCGGTTCGCCAGGGGGCTCGACGGGACCGCGGACGTTGCCGTCAAGCACGATTTCCTTCGTCGTGTCACGGATGGTGAGGTTGCCGCGCACCCAGAGGCCCTGCGCACCGAGCGGAGCGACCTGGCTGCTGGAGAACGTGATCGTCGGGTAGCGCTCGACGTCGAGGAATGCCGTGGAACGCAGCCGGGCGTCGCGCTCCTCGCTGCCGGTCGCGATGCTCGCCGCCTGGATGACGGCGCGCACCACCGCTCCGGTAGGCGCATCCGGGTCGAGGTCGATGTCGACGTCAAACTCCTCGAATCGCCCATGCACCGTCGCGACCATGAGGTGCTGTACCGCGAACTCGACGGAGGACTGCGCGCGAGCGAATCGCCATGCCATCGCCGCCTCCTCGTCGCCTGTCGGTGCTTCGGGGTGCCGCCCGGCTGGTACCGGCGCGAGCATCGTCCGGTTCCAATGTACGCGCGTGCTGCCACTCCTGACGCGCGAACCCTCCAGCGCAGTGCTGACGCGCAGGGGAAGGATGCTCGTGGCAACCACAGGTGTAGGATTCCGTTGTCTGCTGACGCACCGAGGCGGGGTCCGATGCCCGAAGCACTGAGCGATGCCGCGTTCCGCGCCGTCGTCGACGAAGCCCCTGACGCGATCGTCCTCGTCGATGACGAGGGGCGCATCACCTACGCCAACGCACAGGTCGAAGACCTCTTCGGGTACACCCGCGCCGAGTTGATCGGCCATCGCGTGGAGGTGCTCATCCCCGAGGCTCGGCGCACCACGCACGTGATCCATCGGGAGCTGTTCCATCAGCACCCGACCCGCCGGCCGATGGGCGTGGGGCTGGAGCTCTCCGGCCGGCGCAAGGACGGCACCACGTTCCAGGTGGAGATCAGCCTCAGCGCGCTCGCGGACGCCGGTGCGACTCTCAGCATGGCCGTCGTCCGTGACGTGACCCGCCAGCGTCGTGCCGAGGAAGCGCTCCGCCGAAGCGAGGAGCGCCACCGGCTCCTGAACGAGCGCTCAGAGAACATCATCTTCCGCTACCGCCTCCTGCCCACCCACGGCTTCGAGTACATCAGCTCCGCGGTGTTGCGTTCGCTGGGGTACGCCCCCGAGGAGTTCTACGTCGACGACGACGTGATCTTTGCGCTCGCCGATGGCGAGGATCGCGAGTCGCTGAGGCAGGTCCTCAGCGCGGCCGCCCCGCGTGACGCGACCGTCCGCATGCTCAGTCGCGATGGCGAGCGGCGCTGGTTCGAGTGGAACGTCACGGCCGTAGCCGGGCCGGATGCGGTCGTCGTCGCCCTCGAAGGCACGGCCCGCGACGTTACCGAGCGGCGCGCCGCGGAGGCCGAGCAGGTGGCGCTCGAGGCCGAGATCGAGTTGCAGGCCGAGCGCAGCCGCATCGCAGGCGACCTGCACGACGACACCATCCAGTCCATCTACGCGCTCGGCCTGGGCCTGCATGCCGCCCGGGACGACGCGTCGGTGCCGAAAGAGACGGCGATCGATCGTACGATCGAGGGGCTCAGCACGATCATCGTCGCCCTGCGCACGTACATGCAGCAGCTCAGTGGCGGCGAAGAGGACACCGGCACGGCGACTGCCATCCGGTCGCGGATTACCGCGCTGATCGACTCCGGCGCCCCGACACACTGGACGGTCGACGTCGATCCCGAACTCCGCTTGAGCATGGCGCTCGACCGGCAGGTCTACCTGCTTGCGAAAGAGCTCATCTCAAACGTCCAGCGTCACGCGCAGGCGAGTGCAGCGTCGATTCACCTCGGCCGAGAGGCCGATGGCGGCCTGCGCCTCGAGGTCAGCGACGACGGCACCGGCTTCGACCGCGACGCGGTAGGTGCGGGATCGTTTGGCCTGCGGTCGGTCGAGTTGCGTGCCGGCACGATCGGCGCCGATCTGACGATTCAGACTGGCGCGGGGCAGGGTACGACCGTTCGCGTGACGGTGCCCCCCGCAGCATCTGCCGCGCCAACTCCCCCGCGCGCGGACTGAGCCGCCGCCGCCATAGGACTAACGTCCTGAGGCGGAATGGACGTTCTCCTGTACGGCCCACGGGCGCCGTGCCCCAGCATCGGGCAGGTACCGGGCTGGACAGAGGGCGCCGATGTATCACCGCATCCTGCTGACGAACGATGGCTCGCCTCTGGCTGCCGCGGCGATCCCGTACGCCGCCGCCCTCGCGCGCCAGGACGACGCCGAGGTGTTGGTGCTGCGCGTCTCCCATGCGGCGGGGGACCTTCCGGAGCGCATCGACGGTGACACCTGGGAGCGGGCGATCATCGCAGCCGGCCGCGTCACGGTCGCGCTCGAGGCCGAGCCGCTACTCGGCGAAGTCGTGGCCCGCCTGAAGGCCGCCGGAGTTGAGCGGGCCGGATCGCTGGTACTCCGCGGCGAGCCCGGGCCAACCATCGCTGAGGCCGCCCGGGCGATGGGAGCCGACCTGGTCGTGGTGTCGTCGCACGGGCTGTCCGGCCTCCGGCGCGCCGTCCTCGGGTCCGTCGCCGACCACGTGATCCGCCATGCCGGCAACGTGCCGGTGCTCCTCTGCCACCCGCTGCCACCCGACGTGGTCACCCCCTTCGAACGGATCGTCGTGCCCCTGGACGGTTCGCCCTTCGCCGAAGCGGCGCTGCAGCACGCCGCGGACATCGCCCGCAGCGCAGGCTCCACCCTGATCCTCGTGCGCGGCATCGACTCCGTGGCGCGCGTCATCGCCGCATCCATGCCGGTTGCGGCCGGCGTCGCCGTGCCGGGACTCTCGAACCAGGAAGCCGAGGAGATCGTGGCCGCGGAGCGCGGCGCCATCCGCGAGGAGTTGGCGCTCGTCGCCGCTCGCCTCGCGACTGAGGGCGTCCCGCACACGCGCATCGAGATCGTCGAGGACCTGCCGTCTGACGCGATTCTCCAGACAGCGAAGCGCCATGACTGCCGTCTCGTGGTCATGAGCACGCACGGACGCGGCGGACTCGGGCGCACGCTGCTCGGCTCCGTCGCGGACGAGGTCACGCGCCATCTGGACGCGGGGGCGGTGCTGCTCGTGCACCCCTGATCGTCGTCTCCCACCCACGTCGCATGTCGGTCCAGTTCAGGTTCTGAAAGGGTCATCAGTGAAAAGTGCCTACAAGATCGCGGCCGTGCTCGGAGCCATCCTCGGCTTCGCAGCTCTGCTGATCTCGGTTGCGGCGTTTGCCGGCCGAGGCGGCGGGGGCGAAGGCGCGGGAGCCGCCAACGCGCAGACAATCGACGTCGAGCTCGGCGACCTGTTCATCAAGCCGGGCGCGATTAGCGCCTCGCCGAACGCGGACGTCACGCTGAAGATCCACAACGGCGGCGGGTCGGAGCATGACCTCAGCCTCCCGAACGGCACCAAGACGCCGCGCATCCAGGCCGGACAGACCGTCCTGCTGCACGTCGGCAAGGTCGCGGAGTCGATGACCGTCTTCTGCACGGTCCCCGGACACCGCGAGGCCGGCATGCAGGCCGTGCTCGCGGTTGGCGGCGGCGACGCTATGGCCGGCATGAACCACGCCCCAGGCGCGATGACGTCCGCGCAGATGGACGCGTCCTACCTGGCCGGCGTCAAGGCGTTCCCCGCCGCGACCAAGGGTGAGGGCGGCCTGCCGCTCGCGCCGAAGATCGACAATGGCGTGAAGGTCTTCGACCTCACGGCTGCGGAGATCGACTGGGAGGTTGCGCCGGGCGAGATCAAGCACGGGATGGCCTACAACGGGATGATCCCCGGCCCGACCATCCGCGTCGCCCTCGGCGACAAGGTGCGCATCGTCCTGCACAACAACCTCAAAGAGTCCACGGCGATGCACTTCCACGGTCTCACCGTGCCGAACAGCATGGACGGCGTGCCGGGTATCACCCAGCCGCTGGTGCTGCCGGGCCAGACGTTCTCCTACGACTTCACCGTCCGAAACTCCGGCACGCACATGTACCATTCGCACATGAACGCGGCCTCGCAGGTCCCCGCGGGTCTGCTGGGTGCGTTCCTGGTGGACGGCGCGAACGAGCCGACCGTCGCGCAGGACCAGTTGATGGTCCTGAACGATGGGCCGCTCGGCTACAGCATCAACGGCAAGGGCTTCCCGGCGACCAAGCCGATCGTCGCCAAGCCGGGCGAGCGGATTCGCGTGCGCTACATGAACGAGGGCATGCAGATCCACCCGATGCACCTGCACGGCCTCACCCAGACCGTCATCGCCCTCGACGGCAACGCCGTCCCCGCGCCGTACGTCGAGGACACCGTGATGGTGGCCCCGGGCCAGCGCGTTGACGTCCTCATCACCGCGTCGGAGCCAGGCATCTGGGCCTACCACTGCCACATCCTGACGCACGCCGAGACCGAGGCGGGCATGTACGGGATGGTGACCGCCTTCATCGTGAAGGCGTAGCCGCAGACGCAGTGACGCCGCTCCGCGCCCCCTCGCGCGGAGCGGCAAGCGGGAGACCCCGGCGCTAGTCGGGGTCTCTTCGTGTCCGCCCACGGGCTCGCTTCGTGCGGCGCCGCGCCGCCGCGCCGCCG
>CAIXBH010000270.1 GCA_903917615.1 uncultured Chloroflexota bacterium
CCATCGCCCGCGCGAGGCGCGGGACATCCGGCGACGGCGTGCGCACGAGCGTGATCTCGGCGGTGCCGCGATCCTCCCACGTCCCGGAATCGGGGCCCGCACCGTAGATGCGGACCCGCTCGCCCGTCCCGTACTGCGAACTGATGCCCCCGCGGAACTCCAGTTCCAGCGCGCCCTGGCGGCTGCGCCCGACCTTGGTCACCACGAAGCCCGGGTGGTCCGTGTGCGCGCCGAGGACGAGCGGACGCCCCCCGCCCTTGCCGCGGTACTCGACGAGCGCGTTGCCGCCGGCGACCTCGCGATACGTCAGCCCTCGAGCCTCGGCGAAGCCGCGGATCCACGCGAGGACGCCGTGCTCGCGGAAGGACGCCGTCGGGATGCTCACAACCGCGCGTACGAGGTCGCGCAACGGCATCGGTTCCATCGGAGGCTCCTCTCGTCGAGGATGCATCGTACCGGAACCCCTCCTCCAGCCCCTCCCGCAACAGGCGGAAGGAGCACGATCCGATCTGTCCCCTGCCCCCTCGTGGGGGAGGGTGACGGTGGAGGGGCCGCGCGAAGCGCGCTCAGCCTGCGGCAAGCACTCCGCCGCCCGCCCCCGTACCATCGACACATGACGACGACCGACGACGCCCCCATCCTCCGCCCCACCCCGAGCATCGCCCCCGCGACCCAGCAGCGCTCCAAGAAGGGGCGCTACGCCGCCGACCGGCCGCTGCCGCCCCTCGAGGTGACGCTCACGGGGTTCGCCTCGGGCGGCAAGGCCGTCGGGCACGCACCGGACGGGCGCGTCGTGTTCGTTGAGTACGGCATCCCCGGGGAGCGCGTCGTCGCCGAGGTCACGGCGGACCACCCGGGCTACATCGAGGCCACCGCCGTGCAGGTGCTGGAGGCCTCTCCGCACCGCGTCGAGGCGCCGTGCGCCTACTTCGGACGCTGCGGCGGCTGCCAGCTCCAGCACATCGACTACGCGGAGCAGATCCGCCTGAAGGCCGAGGTCGTGCGCGACCAGCTGGTGCGCATCGGCAAGTTCGACGAGGCGTTCGCCGCCTCGACCGTGCGCGACATGATCGGCATGGACGAGCCGTGGGGCTATCGCAACCACGTCCGCTTCACCGCGCGCCGCGATGGCGAGATCGGCTTCATGCAGCGCGGTACGCATCGATTCATGCGCATCGACCGCTGCGCCATCGCCACGGACGCCGTGAACGACGTCCTCGGCGCCACGCAGGGCCGCACGATGGGCGCGCACCAGCTCACCATCCGCACCGGCGAGCACACCGGCGACCTGATGGTGCAGCCCGCGCTCAAATGGCGCCCCGGCCGCCCGCACCCGCGCAACATCGAGAGCGGTCAGCGCAACTACACCGAGACGCTCCTCGACATCCCCTACCGCATCTCGGGCCCCGCGTTCTTCCAGGTGAACACGCGACAGGCGGAGCGCCTCGTCTCCCTCGTCATCGAACGCGTGCGGGAGGTGAAGCCGCGCGTCGTCATCGACGCGTACGCGGGCGTCGGTACCTTCGCCGCACAGCTCGCACCGAATGTCGACCGCGTTGTGACGATCGAAGAGTCCGCCGCCGCCGGCGACGACGCCGAGGTGAACCTCGCGCCGTTCACGAACGTCACGCGCGTCGTCGCCAAGGTCGAGGCGGTGCTCGCTGGCATGGAGCCCGCGCCGGACGTGGTCGTCATCGACCCGCCGCGCGCAGGGATCCTGCCCGACGTCGTGCACGCGATCCTCGAGTCGACCGCGAAGCGCGTCGTCTACGTCTCGTGTGACCCGGGCACCCTCGCACGCGACCTGCGGCTCTTCGTCGACGGCGGCTTCACATTGCGCGAGGTGCAGCCCGTCGACATGTTCCCGCAGACGCAGCACATCGAGTGCGTCTCGATCCTCGACCGCGAGTGAACGCGGATGCCGCTCACTCTGAGTCCGCCGGGAGCGCGAGGGGCGCAGCCCCCTCGCCTGTCATTCCGGTTCTTTCTCCCCCTTCCCGCGGCGGGAAGGGG
>CAIXBH010000271.1 GCA_903917615.1 uncultured Chloroflexota bacterium
CGAACCTCGTCGCGGGCGCGAACAAGCACGGATGGCACCTGCGCAACGTGAACCACGGGCGCGACTGGAACGCCGCCATCGTCGCGGACATCACCAGCGCGCAGGCGGGCCACGGCTGCCCGAAGTGCGCGTTCGAGGGCCGCAACGGACACCTCCGCACCGACCGCGGCATCGAGATGGGGCACGTCTTCCGCCTCGACTACACGTACTCGCGACCGCTCGGGGTCGCGGTGCAGGACGAGAACGGCCAGCAGCTTACGCCGACGATGGGCTGCTACGGCATCGGCCTGGAGCGGATCCTCTCGGCCGCCGTGGAGGCGCAGTACGACGACGCGGGCATCGTGTGGCCCGCTTCGATCGCGCCGTACGACGTGCACCTGGTCGGAATCGGGCTCGACCGCGACGAGGCGGCCGCGCGCGACGCCGAGGCGCTCTACTTCGAGCTGCAGGAGGCCGGGCTTGAGGTGCTCTTCGATGACCGCGACGAGCGCCCGGGTGTGAAGTTCAACGACGCCGACTTGCTCGGGATCCCACAGCGGCTGACGGTGTCGTCGCGCAACCTCGCCGCTGGCGTCGTGGAGATGAAGGGCCGCAGCGCGACCGAGTCGACGCAGGTGCCGCGCGCAGATGTCGTCCGGACGGTGTCGACGACGCGGCAGACGCTCATCGCGTCCCTGACCGTCGCCGCTGCCGAAGCCCGCGCGCGGGGCCGCGCCGTAGAGGATTAGCGACTCACCGGCGCGGGCAAGCTCGCTTCGGCGGCCTGCGCATCGTCCACGGGCACGAGCGCAGCGATCTCGTCGCGCGTGAGCGTCACCTCGACAGGATCGATCAGGCGATCACCGACATCCGCGATCTGCCGCACGCGCGGTTGGCCGGCTGCAGGCAACGCCCACACGATGCCTCGCGCGCCGCGACGGGCGTCGTCGTCGAAGCGCACCTCGCTGCCCAGCGGCAGGGCGGGGAATGACGCGAGGAACCGCGCCACGATCTCGCGGTTGAGCGCCGACCCGGCCTCAGCCTCGAGCGCCAGACGCGCGGCGGCGGCCGACCGTCCGGAGCAGCCGGGCGACGGTGAAAGCAGGCGCTCGTACCGGTCGGCAACGGCGACGATCTCCGCGAAGAGCGTGATGCGGGCCGAATCCCGCCGTTCCTCGGCGCCGCGAAGCACGCGATTGCCGCCCGTGATCCCCGCCGGATAGCCGCTCCCGTCCTGCGCCTCGTGGTGTTCGGCGGCCACCATGGAGAGGTGCAGGGACGGCTGCGCGAGGGGCTCCAGCAGCGCGCCCCCCAGGATCGCGTGGTCCTCGTAGCGGCGACGTTCAGGCAGCGTCCATTGGTCAAACGATGTGCGACGCACGGTGGCAGGCACGAACACCAGCCCGATGTCATGCAGCAGTGCCGCCGTGGTGACCTCGACGACATCCGCTTCGGCGAGCCCGAGGAGCAGCGCGATCCGTGCGGTCAGCGCCGCGACACCGAGCGCATGCCCGTCATCATCCCCGGCCGAGTGCCGCGCGGTGACATAGCCGCCGCGGGGATCGACGTGCGCGACCCGCGCTACGAGGTCCGCCGCCGCCTCCGGCAGCAGCGTGAACGCCGCGCTGGAGCGCAGCGCGGCGGCCGGCTGGGTCCGCCGGATCGCCTCGACCGCGCGGGCGGTCGGCAGCGTCATGAACGGCGCCGCGACCTCCGAGATGCGAGACGAGAAGCTGCGGAGCACCGCGCGGACCGCCCCACCGCCGCCGTCGAGCGGCGCGATGACGGCGCCCGCGCTGGCGGCATCCTCGACGAAGCACCACGAGACGCCGCGCGCGAGCAGGGCGTCGGCCGTGCGCCGGGTGAGCGGATATCCCGCGCCAGCGACGACCTCGCCGGCGGGGCCGATGACCTCGTGCGCGAGCGTCGCGCCCGGTGTCGCCGCGCCGTCAAGCCGCATCCGCCGCACGCGCTACCTCCCCACGGCTTCCTCGCCTGGTGACGCAGACAGCCCTCGACCGTCCGTCGCCACCTTCATCATCGACGTGTCAGAGGCCACCCTTGAGAGGAATACGGCGGCAGTGTTATGATTGCTTCGCGACGCCTCCCAACGAGACGTGGGCCAGAAGCCCACGTTTTTTGTTGCAGTCACCGTGACCATCCGATGACCGGCGCCGCACACACCCGGGCACGGGCCACCTATCCTCGATCCCGTCAGGACGAGCGCCGGGCAGGCCCCGTACACATTCAGGACCCCACAGCCCCATGGCAAAGAACGAATTCGTCACCGCGATCACGCAGCTCTCCGCCGAGAAGAACCTCGACGCGAACACCGTATTCGCCGCGGTCGAGGCCGCGATGGCCTCCGCATACAAGAAGGATGACCTTCAGTACGCGGACATCGAGGTCAAGATCGACCGCAACACCGGCGACGTGCACACCTTCCGTCTCTACGAGGTGATGAACGACGACGACATCGAGGACGACGAGATCCAGGTCTCGCCGGAGCGCGCGAAAGAACTCGGGTTCGGCACCCACGCGGTGGGCGAAACCGTGCGCGAGCCGCTCGCGGAGAACCCCAACGCCGGTCGCATCGCCGCGCAGACCGCCAAGCAGGTGGTGCTGCAGCGCTTGCGCGAGGCGGAGCGCGAGTCCGTCTACGAGGACTTCACCGGCAAGGAAGGCGAACTCGTCTCCGGCACCGTGCTCCGCGTGGAGCAGGGCCGCCGCCAGGTGATCCTCGACCTGGGCCGCACCGAGGCCGTGCTCCCCGCCGCCGAGCAGATCCGCGCCGAGCACTACCGCGTCGGCCAGCGCCTTCGCGTCCACGTCAAGGAGGTCTACAAGGCCTCCAAGGGCCCGCAGGTCGTCGTCTCCCGCGCCAACCCGGAACTCGTGAAGCGCCTGCTGGAGCTTGAGATCCCCGAGGTCGGCCGTGGGGTAGTCGAGATCATGGGCATCTCGCGCGACGCGGGGTACCGCACCAAGGTCGCTGTGATCTCGCGCCAGCAGGGCATCGACCCGATCGGCGCGTGCGTCGGTGTGCGCGGCGCGCGCATCCAGAACATCGTCAACGAACTCGGCGGCGAGCGCATCGACCTGATCCGCTGGGACCCGATGGAGGAGGCGTACGTCGCCAACTCGCTCAGCCCGGCCGAGGTCGTTTCGATCCGGATCGACCGGGACACGAACACCGCGTACGTCGCCGTGCCGGACAAGCAGCTGAGCCTCGCGATCGGCAAGGAGGGGCAGAACGCCCGCCTCGCCGCGCACCTGACCGGCCGACGGATCGACATCCGTCCGGAGAGCGCGGTCATCGCGGCCGGTGAGGACCTGTACCCGCCCCCCGAGCCGAACATGGAGGCGATCCCGCTCGCGGGTCGCGAGAGCCCGGCGGCCGCCGCCGTGCTGCCTCCGCCGGAGGCGATAGCGCCGTCCCAGGCCGCATACGCGCGCCCGGGTCTGCCCGGCGAGCGCACGCGGCCGGTCACGCCGCGTCCCGCCGAGCGCGAAGAGGAAGACGTCCAGCTCACGCCGGAGCAGGAGATCCTCGCGGAGCTCGGCATCGCGGACGAGGAAGAGGAAGCCGCACCGGCCGCCACGGTCGAGGCGCCGGCTGCCCCCCAGCGCCCGCAGCGCTCCGCGCCGACCCCGGGAGGCCTGCGCTTCGCCGAGGAGATCAACGACCTGCC
>CAIXBH010000272.1 GCA_903917615.1 uncultured Chloroflexota bacterium
ACGCGGCAGCACAGCGCCCTCGTGCGTCCCGACCGCGACCCATGCGAGCACTGCGAGGAACAGCTGGCGCTCATGCGCCAGTTTGTGCGCCTCAGCCCACTGCTCTCGATCACCGCGTACGACATCGACCGCCACGCGGCGCGCGCCGCCGAGGTGGACGTTGAGATGACGCCCGCCACGATCCTGCGCTGCGCCGGACGCTCGGTGCAGTTCGTCGGCATGTCGGACGGCACGCTGATGCGCGCGCTCCTCGACGTGATGGCGTTCCTCTCGGCCGGCATGTCGCCGCTGAACGACGCCTCGCGCGAGGTGCTCGGGACGCTGACCGAGCCGATCCACCTCGAGCTGCTCGTCGCGCCGTACGACCAGTTCTCGGCGTTCCTGATGCGCCTCGTCGCCGCGGTTGCCGTGGAGTGCCGCGCGGTACGCCTGAAGGTCATCGACGCGACGGAGTATCCGATGTTCGCCGCGCAACGCGGCGTCACCGAAGTACCGGTGTTGACGATCGCCGGCCGCCGCTTCGCCGGTATCTGGGACGAGACCCAGCTCGTCGAGCAGATCCGTCGTCTCGCGACCGGCAGCACCGAGGTCGTCACGCGCGCGCAACCGTTGTCGATGCCGTTCGTGAGCGAGGACGCCGCGCGCCAGCGTGACGCTGCCACTGCGCCGCCGCCTGTCACACCGAGCGGTCTCTACATCCCGGGGCGCGACTAGCGCTTCGCCCCGATGGGTCCCGATGGGTCGCCTCGACGTGACGTCGAGGCGCGTGCATTACACCTTCGGCTTGCGCGCCATCCGGAACGCGAGGAACGCCAGTACCGCCGCGACGATCACCGCGCCGATGCCGACGCCGATCGCCTTCGCCGGCGAGGCCGCGACGCCCGTGTCGGCGCTGCTCGTGGTGCCGTCGCTCGCGGTGGTGTCCGCGGACTTCACCGCCGAAGTGATGCCGAGCGGGACCTGCGTGGCCTGCCCGCCGGCGACACTGGTCACCGTCGCGACCGGCGGGAAGTCGATCGTCTTCAGCCCGACGCTTTTGCGCCACGCGTTGTACAGGCCGTCCTGGTCGACACCAACGTTCGCCTGGAGCGCGGCATCGATCGGGGAGCCGTCCTTCACGGACTTGAACACGGCGGCGAACTTCGCCTTGCCGTACGTGTCGACCATGAACTTCACGACGTTCCACGACTCGCCGTAGAAGATGTTCACGAGGTCGGGCTGGTTGGTCGCCGACGCCATGTTCCGCAGGCGGATCAGGTTGTCCTGCGCGATCGCCTGCCGCAGCGCGGGCTCGTAGCCGCCGGGCGTGACCTGCGCGTACACGGCGGTGCCCTCGTCGATCCAGGAGGGCAGGCTGGTGAACGGGCCGTCGCCCGCGACCTTCGTGATGATGTGCGCCGTCTCGTGCCGCACCACGTCGACGAACCCGCCTAGCGGGTCGTAGATGTGGAGCACGTCCGTCGAGACACGTGAGCCGCCGGTGACGATCTGCGAGTCGAACGTCGTCGACCTCGGCTGCTGCGCGAGCTTGGAGTCGGCGCTGTTGCGCCAGATGATCACGCGGATCGGGTACGGCAGCGTGACGTTCAGCAGCGCCTCGTTGTTGGTGATCGAGGTGAGCGCCGCGTCCATCGCCTGCTGCGCGCTGACGTCGTTGTTGCCGTACCAGAAGACGGTGACCTTGCCCTGCGTCTTCGACTGCCACTGGTAGCGGCCATCAAGGAATGTGAACGACTGCTCGGGAGTCGTGGTCGTCGCGCCGTTCTTGTCGACGATGGTCCACGAGTAGGTGAACTGCGTGCCGATCGGGACGTAGCGCTCGTTGTTGATCGTCTGGAGCTGTACCGAGACGTCCTGCGTGCGGCCGGAGACATCCGCCTTCAGCGCCCCACCGATGTTCCCCGTGGGACTGAGCGTCTTGTAGTTGAACGTCGCGGAGGCGATGTCCGTATCCGAGT
>CAIXBH010000273.1 GCA_903917615.1 uncultured Chloroflexota bacterium
CCCACGTGCGGAACTGCTGCGGCGTGCGCGAGAAGCGCGCCGGCGCACCGATCTGGCGCACGTGTCCCTCCAGCGGGTGGTCCATCTCCCACGCCATCCCGATCGCCTTGATCTGCGGGTCCTCGTCGAGGGCCGCCGCGACGCTCTCGTGGATCGGCGCGACGCACGTCTCCGCGGGCACGAGGATCTCGAGCCACTCGTCGCGCGTCTTCGTGAGCATCTGCGCCTTGATGGCCAGCACCATGTTCGTGTACGCCGCGGTGCGGTCCTGGCGCAGCGCGATGTACTCCTCGTGGCCAAGTGCCTTGCAGAAGTTGGACCAGAACAGCGTCTCGGCGTTGCCCGTGCTGAGGAACTTGCCGTCCTTGCACTTGAGGATCGACAGCGACGGTCCGCCGCGAGGCACGCGGCTGGGCAGCGGCTTCTGCGTCGACCCGTAGATGTTGAACGTCATCGCCGCCGACACCATCGGGATGTCGATGTACTGCCCCTCGCCGCTCTCCTCGCGCTCCAGCAGGACGGCGAGGATCGCGCTCGCGGCGTACAGCCCGGAGCTGGGGTCCGAGATGCCGACGCCGAGGCCGTGCTCACCGTCGGTCTCCGCGGCGATGCGGCCCTGCAGGCCGGCGACGGCGGAGAACTGGCCGTCGTGCCCGGGGCGCTTCACGTATGGACCGTCCTGCCCGTAGCCAGTGATCGAGCAGTAGATGATGCGCGGGTTAATCTTGCGGATCGTCTCGTAGTCCACGCCCATCCAGTTCACCGCGCCGGGGCGGTAGCCCTCGAGGATGACGTCGGCGTGCTTCGCGAGTTCGTAGAAGACCTCCTGCGATGCCGGCCGCAGCTTCGGGTCCAGGAGGTTGAGCGCGATGCTCTTCTTGTTGCGCGCGATCGGGTTGTGCGCGACCTGGTGCATCTCCTCGTCAAGCGTCGGGTCGACGGCGGTGAAGCCGTCACGGTTCATCCCGTAGCGCGGCTCGGTCTCCTCGACCTTGATCACGTCCATCCCCATGTCGGCGAGGATGTGCGAGGCGAACGGCCCCGGCAGGAACCTCGACAGGTCGAGCATGCGGTACTTCTCGAGCATGTTTCGAATACCCCCACTGCGCCTCGATGAGGCGAGGGGAGTATATGCCGGGTGTGATGCCCTTCTCGCTACGGCGTGGCGATGGCCTCGATGAACGAATCCCAGCCGTCGACACGGCGCACACGCGGCGGGATTGCCGCATCCATGTTGTAGGCGGCGCTCCAGAGTATCGGGCGGGTGGCCGCGTCAAGACCGCCGAGGTTCTCGGGCCAATCGTCGAGCATCACGTCGAGTTTGAGACGGCGCGCGGCCTCGACCTTTCCCGATCCGGTGGAAGCATGAACTACGGCTGCAAGCGCGCTGCGCACCCCGTGAGCCGCCAGCCATTCTTCGGCGCGGTCGAGCGCGGCCCCCGCCCGATTCGTAACGACGAACAGTTCGTGATCGGCACGGAGGTGGGTCATCGCGTCGACGAGGCCGTTCGTCGGCGCGAACGTCAACGCGTATGGGGTCTCGTGTGTGTCGCGGATCAGCGCGAGATAGCCGTCTTCGCCCAACCGCAGCGGCCCAGCCGGACGCATGCACTCGAGTTCTGTAAGCGTCATGTCGAGTTGGCGTGCGGCGTACGCCACCATCGCGGGCATCGTGTGAGTGATCACTCCATCGAAGTCGATGCCGATACGCACGGCTACTCCGCCACCACCGCGATCTCACCCGTCCGTACGTCGTACGTCAGGCCGAGGACCTCGTACTCCGGTGGGAAGTAGGGGGAGGCGCGGAGGGCCGCGACGTCGTCGCGGACGGACTGATCGAGGTCCGTGAAGGGGAGGAAGCCGAACGTCGCGCGCGTGCCGGAGACGTTCGCGACGCGCTGACGCAGCTCCTCGTCCGTGCGGCCGAGGAGGCCGCAGTCGCTGTGGTGGATCACGATGCACGTGCGCGTGCCGAGCAGCGCCGCCGACAGGGTCAGTGAGCGGATCGCGTCCTCGGTGACGCGGCCACCCGCGTTGCGGATCACGTGCGCGTCGCCGAGCAGGAGGCCGAGGACGCCCTGCGCGGTATACCGCGAGTCCATGCACGTGAGGATCGCAATCTGGCGACGCGGGCGCAGCTGCAGGTCGGCGGCGTCGAAGTCCGCGCGGTAGCGCGCGTTCGCCTCGAGCAGCTCGTTCAGGAGATCGGCCATCGGTGCCTACGTTCTAGCTGGGTGCGTTAGGAGCCCAGCACGGCGCGCCAGGCGGCGTCGGCGAAGCCACCGTCGAGGTGGATGGTCTGCCCGATGAGCATTGGCGCCTCGTCGCTCGCGATCCACGCGACCGCCGCGGCGATGTCGTCCGGGTGCACGTTGCGACCCGCCGGCACGTGCGGGCGCACCGCGTCGCTCACCTCGTCGCGGTAGGAGTGCTCGCCCTCTGAGCCCTCGACCCAGCCGGCGGAGACGGCGTTCACGCGGATGCGGTTCGCGGCGAGCTCGACAGCGAGGTACATCGTGAGCGACGAGAGCGCGCCCTTGCTCACGCCGACGGCGGCGTAGTCGGGCATGTAGTGCTGCGCGCCGGGCGAGAGCAGATTCACGATCGCGCCGCCCCCGCGGGCCTCCATCAGCGGTGCGGCCATTTGCGCGGCCTGCCACGGGCCGAAGAGGTTCACGTCCATCGTGCGGTGCAGGTGCAGCGGCTTCTGCTCGAGCGCCGGGCGCGGCCGCTCCAGCCCGCGCGCGGCGTTGTTCACGAGGATGTCGAGGCCGCCCCAGCTCTTCACGCGCTCGAATACGGCGGCCAGTTCCGCGGCATCTCCGACGTCGCCCGCGATCGCCTCGGACTCCACGCCGAGCGCGCGACAGTCGGCAGCGGTGGCCTCGGCCGCATCCGCGGAGCGCGCGTAGTTCACGAGGACGTGGACGCCCTCGGCCGCGAGGCGCAGCGCGATGGCGCGGCCGATGCCCCGGCTGCCGCCGAGGACGAGCGCACGCTTGCCGGCGAGCGATGGGTACATGGAAGGCATGACGGCCAGTCTACCGCGCGGGTCAGCCTCGGGGTCAGGGGCGCGTAGAGTGCGGGTAATGGGATCGCACAGCCTGAGTCGTTACGTCGTGGCGGTCGCCGTCGTGTGGGCGCTGCTGCTCGCGGCGAACTGGTTCTTCGGCAGCCCGGAGCGCTTCCGGACGATCGTCCTCGTCGGTGCCGGCTTCGCGCTCGGCATGACCGCGATGTACATCGCAACCGGCATCTACGGGCGCTAGTCGCGCCGGGCCAGCGACACCGTGTGCTGGCGGCCCTGCTTCACCTTGTCGTAGTTCCCGAAGATCTCGAGGAACACACGCTCGATGAACCGGCGCATCTCGGACAGCGTGACGACCACGAGCCGCCCGCCCGGGTTGAGGTGCGCGTAGGCATCGGCGATCAGCAGCGTCAGCATCTCGTTCCCGACCTTCGCCGGCAGGTTCGAGGCCACCAGGTCGACGTGCTGCGTCTCCGGGATGGCGTTGAAGCCGTTGGAGGAGAACACGCGGACGTTGCTGATGCCGTTCATCTCCGCGTTGGCGCGCGCGTACTCGATCGCGACGAAGTCACGGTCGACCATCGTCGTCTCGCCGTTCGGCGCGAGCCGCGCGAGCGTCAGCCCGATCGGCCCGTAGCCGCACCCCACGTCCAGGCAGTCGTCGTCCGCGTTCACCTCGATGACGTCGAGGAGCAGGCGCGTGCCCTCGTCCACCTCGCGCGGGGAGAAGAGCCCCCACGTCGTGCGGAGGTAGAGCGACTGCTCGCGCAGCGTCGTGCGGAACTCGACGTCGCGGCGGTATGCCTCCAGGCGCTGCGCCAGCGGGGGTTCCTCGGTGGAGTGTCGAGGCAGCGCTACGCCTCGGCCGACAGGGCGCGGAGCGCGTTCACCTGCACGAGGTGGTCGCGGTCGTGCCCGAGCAGGGTCGTCAGGCGCTGCCGGGGCGTGCGCTTCGCGCCGTTCGGCATCGTGAACTCGGTGTCGAGGTCCGTGGCGTTCAGACGCTTGAGCAGCGCGAGCGTCGGACGGCGGCTCTGGATCAGCCACTCCACCAGCAGCGGTGCCGTGGTCAGGATCTCGGGACGCTTCGGCGCCGGCGTGTTCACGATCGGCCGTTCGGCGAGGCCCTGCGCGATCTGGCGGCAGAAGGCGTCCTCGGTGACGCCCACGTGCCAGATCACGTCGTTGATGGGCCAGCGCTGCTCCTCGTCCGTGATCTCGCCCGGGGGCCGGCGCGCGATCTGCTCGGGCGTGAGCCCCGCGAGGCCCGCGATCAGTGCCGCGCGGGCCTCGGCGAGGTCGCGCTGAATGTCATCGAGGTCGGTCATCTGTCCTCCGCAGTGGGTGGGCCGGTGGGCTAGTCCTCGACGAGTTGCTTGAGGAGGGCCTTCAGGCGGGGCGAGCGGTTCACCTCGGTGCGCAGCCGCGCCACCTCGCGCTCGTTCACGATGAGCGGGCGCTGCTCGAGGTGTCCCTCGGCGTCGTAGGCGACGAAACGGATGGCCGTCTGGCCCTTCCGTTCGCCGAGCTCGTAGTGCAGGAGCTGCAGCGAGGGAGCGTGCAGGCCGCCCTCGATCGCCGCCTCCTCGAGGACGAGTCCGCTGCCCCACGGCAGTGAGAACGCGCGGGGGACCCTTCGGTCAGGCATGTGTACTTCCTCCTCGTGCCGCGTCCGCGATGATACGCCGTTCGCGGCCTGCGTCTTGTGCCGTTCGTCACCAACGCGCGTCCGAGGTGCGGGCGGCTCCGGATGTCCCGATGAATCACGCGCACCGGACAGCACGCAGCACAGACAGTTCCGCCGGGGGGTTGGGGGCGCGCAGCGCTCCCATCATGGGATTGACTCCCCTTCCCGCGCAGGGAAGGGGCCGGGGGATGGGCGCCCTCGTACTACATCGATGCTTCGTGGGTTCGATGCGAACGACCGAGCGCCCCTCATTCCCCGCGTTCTCCCGCTTCGCGGGCGAGGGGGTCAGACGTTCCGCTCCGCATGTCCCGATGAATCACGCGCGCCGGGCTGGCTGCAAACACAACCGACTCCGCCGGGAGCGCGAGGGGCGCAGCCCCCTCGCATCAA